>NZ_CP035733.1:1800000-2100000 GCF_009768975.1 Sphingorhabdus lacus
CGGAAAGATCTTCGAGAGCAAGCGACGGGCTCAAGAGGTCCAAATTCTGTTCGACCTGCTCAGCACTGAAACTGCCCTTGGCGGCTAAAGCTTCATAGTTTTTGCGGATCAGTCCGACACCACGGTCGAGATTGTCCTGTGCTTGCTCAACCAAGGCGACCGGGATTCCCTTCTGCAGGAAATTCATCGCGATGCCGCCACCCATGGTGCCTGCACCAACCACCCCGACGCGGCGGATGTCACGCAGCGGCGTATCCTTGGGCAGGCCTTCGACCTTGGCCGCCTGCCGCTCGGCAAAGAACATGTGCCGTTGGGCCTTGGTCTGTGTTCCCTCGCGAAGACGCACAAACGCCTCGCGCTCGAACCGCAAACCATCCTCGGGGTCTTCCACCCCAGCTGCAAATTCAACACACTTGAGAGCAACATAAGGCGCTTCAAAGCCTCGCCACTTGCGAGCGTTTTCTGCCTTGAGTTTCTCGATCGCGGCGAGATTGCCGGTAACGGGTAAATTGCGAGTCGATCGCGGCCCCATGGCAATACACTCGCGGGCAAAGGTGATAGCATCTGCCCTGAGGCTCGTCTCTTCGGCCAGCCGGTCGACCAGCCCACGCTCATGCCCCTCGACCGCGGAAATCGGTTCGCCAAGCGACACCATGATTGCCGCCTGCTCGATCCCGACGACGCGTGGCAGGCGCTGCGTTCCTCCAGCGCCAGGAATGAGGCCCAGCTTGACTTCTGGTAGGCCGAGTTGTGCGGAAGGAACCGCGATCCGGTAGTGACACACCAGCGCCAGTTCAAATCCACCACCCAGCGCCGACCCGTGAATGGCTGCAATAATAGGCTTGTTAGCATGCTCGAAGGTATCGAACACTTCCAGAAATGTGAGGCCGCTGGGAATATTCGGATTGCCCATTTCCGAGATGTCTGCACCGGCAATAAACGTGCGGCCCGCGCAGATGAGGACAATCGCCTTGACGCTATCGTCTGCCACCGCCTTACCGATTTCTTCGCCGATCCCATTGCGGACATGCCAACTCAAGGCGTTTACCGGAGGATTATCAATCGTGAGGATCAGCACCTCTCCATCTCGCGTTGAAGTAACAGATTGCATTTCGTCGGCTCCACTAACGACCATATATTCCATTCCCGCAATCCCATATGACACCAGACTTGACAAGAAAAACTTACCCGTTAGTTTTGTGAGTAAGACGACTTGATCGAGGGTCTCAATCCAGGAATGCCTTGTTTCGAGGTATTTCCCTGTGCGAAGCCTAAAGGGATTGCGTCAGCGATCATTGGATGCTGTCAGACAACAGGCGCCCACTTTCTTGGATTGGCACCTGGGGCAGCTCCACCGTAGAGACTATTACGCCCTCGGAGATTCGATGCATCCGACTGTTCACGCCAAGTCACACCCTGATAGAGCCGCATATATTATGGCGACGTCTGGCGAGGTGATCACCTATCGCCAGCTGGACGATCGGTCGAACCAGGCAGCCCATTTACTACTTTCTCTGGGTCTGAAAACGGGCGATGTGGTTGCTATTTGCATGGACAACAATCCTCGATTTTTCGAGGTTGTCTGGGGCGCGCAGCGTTCAGGTCTTTATTATGCCTGCATCTCGTCCAAGCTCTCGGCGGGGGAGATTGACTATATCGTCCGGGATTGCGGAGCGCGTGCCCTTGTGGTTTCGCCCAGCATCGGTGAGGCTGCCAACCAGCTGCCCAGTGCCTTGCCCGGTGACGTCAAGCTGTTCATGACCGGTACGACCGCCGCTCCTTACACCAGCTGGGAAGAGGCGCGGGATGCTTTTCCAACAACCAGTGTGGACGGCGAAACAGCTGGCGGGTCGATTCTCTACTCCTCTGGCACCACTGGTAAACCCAAGGGAATCAAGCGCCCGCTGACGGGCGGCTCAATCCTCGACAAGACTTTCCTCGATCATCTTATTCAGGGACCTTTCGGTATTGGCGAAGGGTGCACTTATCTTTCTCCAGCGCCGCTCTACCATGCCGCGCCGCTAGGTTGGGCGCTAGGAATTCACCGCTTAGGCGGGACGGTGATTGTGATGGAGAAGTTCGATCCAGAGCATGTCCTTCAGCTCATCGAACGTTATAAGATTGATGTCGCCCAATTTGTCCCGACCCATTTCGTTCGAATGCTCAAGCTTCCTGTTGGCGCAGCAGAGAAATACGATGTCTCAAGCCTTGTGTCGGTGATCCACGCCGCTGCGCCCTGCCCCATCCCGATCAAGGAACAGATGATCGACTGGTTCGGGCCGATCATTCACGAATATTATTCCGGATCGGAGGGCATTGGATTCTGCCATCTCACTTCTGAGGAATGGCTGGCGCACAAAGGGTCGGTCGGCCGTGCGATCGTGGGGAAGATCCAGATCTGCGACGAAGATGGAGAGCCCCTGCCCCCGCGCAGCGAAGGTGTCGTCCATTTCTCGGATGGTCCACCGCTGAGCTATCACAACGCACCCGAGAAAGTGGCGGAGAACAGCAACAAATATGGTTGGACCACATTGGGTGATGTGGGCTGGGTTGATGAGGAAGGCTACCTCTATCTCACCGACCGGAGGAGCTTCATGATCATCTCGGGCGGAGTCAACATTTACCCGCAGGAGATAGAAAATCTCTTGATCTTGCACCCCAAGGTTGCCGATGCGGCAGTCGTCGGTGCGCCCAACGAAGACATGGGCGAGGAAGTGGTAGCGGTGATCCAACCACAGGATTGGAGCGAGGCTGACCAAGCGCTGCGCGATGAGTTGCTGGCTTATGCCAGAGCCAACCTGTCGCATATTAAGACCCCGCGTCGGCTGGATTTCATGCAGGAGCTTCCCCGCCACCCCAACGGCAAGCTGTATAAGCGGCTCCTTCGCGACAGCTATTGGGGCAAGGGCCAGACGACAATCGTTTAAGGCGCCGACCAGCCAATCGCAAATCGGACATATTCAAGGAAGGCAGAATAGAAACATGAAGCTGAACAATTCGATTTCCGCCGTAGTCACAGGTGGCGCCTCGGGGCTCGGTCAAGCAGCTGCCGAAGCGCTTGCTGCCCAAGGGGTGAAGGTCGCCATCTTCGACATCAATGAGGAACGCGGAGAGGCGGTTGCCAAGGCGATCGGTGGTGTCTTCTGCAACGTCAACATCATGAGCGAGGAAAGTGCGGTCGAAGGGTTCGCCAAGGCACGCGCGGCACATGGTCAGGAACGCATCCTGGTCCATTGCGCCATGGCATCACGGCGCGGTAAGACATTGTCTTTCGACAAGGAGAACGGCAAGTTCAAACGGACATCCACCGAAGACTATGAATTCGGGGTCCAGGGCATCCTCGTCGCATCCTACCGCATGGCCTCGCTCTCGGCGCTGGGCATGAGCGAACTCGAGCCGCTTGAAGACGGCGAGCGCGGCTGCATCACCCTGACCGCTTCGGTTGCCGCCCAGGATGCGCAGATCGGTCAGGTCATCTACGGCTCGGCCAAGGCCGGTGTGAACGGACTGGTTCTGCCGATCGCCCGCGATCTCATGGATCTGGGCATCCGCTGTAACTCGATCATGCCGGGTATTTTCGCAACGCCATTGGTCAGCAACATGCCGCAGAACGTCATCGATGCCTTGGGCGCGGCTGTTCCCTTCCCAAAGCGCCTTGGCAAGCCCGAGGAATTCGGCAGTCTGGTCGCCGAACTCAACCGCAACACCTACTTCAACGGCCAGTGCATCCGCCTCGACGGCGCGATCCGAATGGCACCGAAGTAAGGCGTGGCGCAGCCTTCACCTACTGAGGATCGACCTCCGACTGGTGTTCCGGGGTTGGCCTATCCGCCAGAGAGGCAGGGCTGGTTCACGGTCGTAATCCTGACGATTCTGACCACACTTTCCGTGCTCGACCGCAACCTGCTCTCACTGCTGGTCATTCCGATACAGGCGGATCTGGGCCTCAGCGAGATCCAGATGGGCGCGCTCATGGGGATCGCCTTCGGCCTGTTCTTCTGTCTAGGTGCCTTGCCGATTGGCTGGGCCCTTGACCGGTACAGTCGTCCATTGGTGATCTGGGCGGGCGTGACAGTCTGGAGCATTGGCACGATGGCCTGCGGGATGGCGCAGAACTTCTGGTCGTTCTTTGCGGCACGGGCCACGATCGGCGCCGGTGAAGCGGTTATGGGCCCCGGCTCGCAGTCACTTCTGCCCGAATTCTTCCCGCCTGAACGGCTCGGATTCCCGATGTCGATCTTCTCGACAAGCATCAAGGTCGGCGCGGGCATTTCCTTTGCGATCGGCGGCGCGCTAACGCTGTTCATAACGCCGGGCGCTAGCTATGACGTGCTAGGGCTCGCGACGTTAAGGGGCTGGCAGGCGATTTTTCTGATCGTCGGTACGCCCGGGTTGCTTCTCGCTTTTTTGGCTTTTGCGATACGTGATCCGCGCGTCAGCCAGCGCAAGAAGGTGCGCAAAGCGGGCTATGGCGATTACGTGCAGATGGTGAAGGCAAACTGGCGATTTGTCGTACCGCATCATCTTGGCCTGCTGTTGGTCACGACCGTTGCAGTTGGTCTGCAGGCCTGGATGCCCGCTTTCTACGAGCGTGTGCACGGTCTCTCCACCGCTGAGATCGGGCCATCTTTGGGGTTGGCGATTTCTGTTGGGACAATCATCGGCCTGCCCTTGCACGGCAAGCTCGCTGATCGTTGGTTTGCCAAGGGCAAGAGTGATGCGCATTTGCGTTATGTCGCTGCCACCACTCTCGCGGCCGCTCCGGTTGCGCTCGGGATCTTCCTTGTCCCGAACCCGACCGTCTCGCTGGCACTGACTGGTCTCTATTTCCTAATTGTCTCCGGCTATCTCAGCTTGCCGGTAACCATCCTGCAGATCGTTATGCCTGCCGAGATGCGCGGCAAGGCAGCATCGGTCCTCATCGCGATCAATGGCGTCCTTTCGCTTGGAGGTGCTCCGTTGCTTGTGGCCAGTGTCACTGAAGCACTGGGTGGCAGCCAGGCAGTTGGACAATCACTCATGCTCTGTTCATTGGTAATTCTACCGCTTAGCGCGCTGGCCTTTTGGCTAGCCCTGCCATCGGTTCGATTGATTATGGCGTCCCGAACCTGGATCTGACCGCAATGCAGCAAAAAAACCACCAAGGCAGAGCCCTTGCACTTGAAAGGCAAATGCGATGGACCTGAATTACGGAGCCGCAGCAGAAAGCTTTCGCGGCGAGGTAAGTGCATTCCTTAAAGATTCCTGGCAGCCGGGCGAACGCCGCGGCCCGGATCTTACCGAATTCGTCAAGCATTTTCGGCTTGCGGCGATCGAACGCGGTTACCTCTATCGTTCCGTGCCCAGGCGCTTTGGCGGATCGGAGCAGCCGGTCGATGTTATCCGCGCCCAGGTTATCCGCGAAGAATTCGTCCGTGTCCGTGCACCGATGGAAGCTGGTGGTAATGGGGTCAATATGCTGGTTCCAACCCTGCTTGAGCGCGGTTCTGAAGAGTTGCGCGAAATGTTCATCCGCAGGACAATCGAAGGCGAACTCATTTGGGGTCAGGGCTATTCCGAGCCGGGCTCGGGTAGCGATCTCGCCTCTGTAAGGACCAAGGCCGAACTGTCGGCTGATGGCACCAAATGGATCATCAACGGGCAGAAAATCTGGACCAGCATGGGCATGCAATGCACCCACATGTTCATGCTGGTGCGGACCGAACCTGAAGCGCCCAAGCATGAAGGTATCACCTATCTACTGCTAGACCTCAACCAGCCGGGCATCACCCGCCGACCGATCCGGCAGATGACCGGCGAACAGGGCGCCCATACCTTCTGCGAATTCTTCTTCGACAATGTCGAAACCCCGGTGGCTTGGCAGGTTGGCGAACGCGGCCAGGGCTGGCAGGTCTCGCGCACCACGCTCAAGCACGAACGCGCCAGTATCGGCAGCGCCGATGGCCTAGGCAACCAGTTCCGCAAGCTGGTTGACTTGGCGAAAGAGATGGGCCGCATCGGCGACCCGGTTATCCGAGATCGACTGGCAGAAATCGAAGGCCGCGTGCTTTCGCATCGCTATTCCAGCTACCGCCTGTTTTCATGCGCGGCTGCTGGCGAAGATCCCGGCCCGATCCAGCTAATGATGAAGCTTCTGCTGACCGAGATCGGGCATGACATCGCACTGCTGGCCCAGGAGCTCATCGGCGAGCAAGGCATGGTCGAACCAGCAAGCGCAAAAGGACGCGGCACACGCGAACCGCGCGGCCCGAACAAATGGCTCGACCAGATCATGGGCAGCCTCGGCAATTCCATTGCGGGAGGAGCCAGCAATATTCAGCGCAACATCATCGCCGAACGCGGGCTTGGGTTGCCTCGCGATACGGCAGCCTAAAGCGGAGGAGAGATCATGCGCTTTCATCTCACGTCCGAGCAGGTCGCGATCCAGGATGCTGTGCGCGGAACGCTGGCAGACTGTTGGGGGCTAGAGCACCTCCATCGCCTAGCCGACAGCGATCTGGATTTCGATACGACCAGTTGGCAAGTGCTAATGGAGCTGGGCATTGGCGGCCTGGCCTTGCCTGAAGCGGTTGGCGGCAGCGATCTAGGCCTGCTTGACGCTGCCTTGGTCTGTGAAGTGGCGGGCGAAGCAGCAGCACCGGGTCCACTGATCGGTCAGATCGTCACAGCCATAGCCGTTGCCGCCTCGACCAATCCAGAAACACTTGCTTTGCTCCCGGAGATAGCTTCAGGTACCAAAGTCGCCACTCTGGCGATCGAGACCGATCTAGTGCCATGTGCCCGGGCTGCACACCTCTTCCTAGCCGACGATGAAACCGGTGGGCTCCGTTTGATCGAAGCTGGACTGGGAGTAAAAATCGAGGCTCAGGCTTCGACCGACCGCAGCCGTCCAGTCAGTCGGGTGGATTTTTCGACCGAAGCCAAGAGCCATGCACTTTTCTCCGCAGGCGATCCAATGGTGCAACGGATCCTTGACGCTGCGCTGATCCTTATAGCCGCCGATGCGCTCGGGGGCGCGCAGCACTGCACAGACGTCTCTGTCGACTATGCCAAAACGCGCGAGCAATTTGGCCAGCCGATCGGAAAGTTCCAGGGTCTCAAACACCAACTTGCTCACATGGCACTTGATGTCGAACCCGCACGGGCGCTGGTCTGGTATGCTGCTTATGCGTGGGACGCCAAGCTGGCGGATGCGTCACGCTCGGCCGCGATGGCCAAGGCGCATCTGTGCGAAGTCTACACCCGCGTCACACGCGCAGCGATCGCTGCCCATGGCGGCATCGGTTACACATGGGAGTACGGCCTCAATTACTGGTTCCGCCGCGCGGTTCACAACAGGGCATGGATGGGAAATCCGTCACACCACCGTTTCCGAGCAGCGGAATTGGCTCATTGGTAGTTCCTTTTGCCAATCGAGCCGTTGTACCCAGAAGACGGTGTCGGCGAAACTATCCCGCCACTACAAAGGTCTTCGGTTCGGTATAAGCCAATAAACCTTCAACACCATTTTCGACGCCGACCCCCGACTGTTTGCGCCCGCCGAAGGCCGCGAAAGGTGACAGGGCGAGTCCCTCGTTGATCCAGACACTGCCCGTATCCATTCGTTCGGCGATCCGCAGGGCGGTTTCGGTGTCGGCGGACCAGACCGTTCCGGCAAGCCCCATGTCGGTGTTGTTCGCCTTGGAAATGGCATCCTCGACGTCGGTAAAACGAACGAGCGGCAGGATCGGGCCGAACTGCTCTTCACGGACGATGCGACTTTCTTCAGGCGGATTGTCAACCAAGGTCACCGGTACAAAGAAGCCGCCGTCCTGCGGCGCCTCTCCTTGCAAGAGCCCGTAGCCATTTGCCTCGCAATCGGCGAGCAACGCCTTCACCCGCTCATATTGCGGCTTGTTCTGGATGGGGCCGAGCGCGACGCCTTGCTGGCTGCCGTCGCCCATGGGCACGGCTTTGGCGAGTTTTGCCATTTCATCGCGAATCGCATCGTAGATGTCATTATGGACATAGGCCCGCTTGGTCGCAACGCAAACCTGACCGCTGTTGGTGAAGGCGGACCAGAACAGCTTTTCGGCGGTTTCGGTCACGTTGACGTCCGGCATGACGATGGCGGCATCGTTGCCGCCCAGCTCGAGTGTGAGCCGCTTGAGCGTCGGTGCCGCGCTTTCCATCACCCTGCGTCCGGTGGCGGTCGAGCCGGTGAAACTGACCTTGTCGAAACCCGGGTGCGCCGTCATCATTGGCCCGAGCGCATCGCCCCCTGTGATGACATTGATCACGCCGGCCGGAACGAAATCGCGGATCAGCTCGCCGATCCGAAGCACGGTCATCGGCGTGAATGGCGAAGGCTTCAGGACCAGGGTATTGCCGGCCAGCAGGGCGGGCGCGATCTTCCAGATCGACAGCACGACGGGGAAATTCCATGGCGAAATGCCGGCTACTACTCCGATGGGCACATAGCGGGTGACCTGCCGGCGTCCGGGCCCTGCCTCGATCTCGCGGTCCGGCAGAGTCAGAGTGGCGGTTGCCTGACACCATTGCGCGGCAGCCATCACTTCAAACTGCGCTTGCTCTGCCGGCTTACCCTGCTCGCGCGTCAACATCGTGGCAAGCTCGGCTGCATTGGCTGCAATGGTTTCGCCAATCCGGTTCACAATCGCGGCCCGTTCCGCCCATGGCGTATCGCGCCAGCCTGGAAAGGCAGCGCGGGCCGCGGAAATGGCGGTTTCAAGCTCTGGTGCGCCTGCATCCGGAACCGAAGCGATGACCGCCCCTGTGGCGGGATTGACGACCTCAAGACGGTTTTGCGAGTCCGCCGCCTGGCCGTTGATTGTCATGCTGAGAGTGTTGTGAGTCATGGTCTGGGTTCCTTCACGCGGACAATTCGAGGATCGCCTTGACACACTTTCCCGAGTGGCTGTCAGCGATCGCTTCGTTGATCTGGTCGAACGGATAGATGGTCGAGAATTTCTCTATGGGAAGTTTGCCGGCGGCATGCAAAGCGATGAGTTGGGGCAAGAAGTTTTCGGGATCGCTATCCCCCTCGATAATACCCTTGATCGTGTAGCCGTAGGTGATAGCGGGTACGATGGGCAGCGGCAGGACGGCATCTAAGCTGCCGGGAACGCCGACCAAGCCAAGCGCACCGTGCGGTGCAAGCATATTCAAGGATGCGAAAATCGCTCCCACATTGCCGCTGGTATCGACGATATTATTGGCGCCATGCGGCAAAATTGCCCTGACTTGGTCAGCGGCATCTCCCGTTGCCGGATCGATGGCATGGTCTGCACCCAACTCCAGGGCGAGTTGCCTACGGGCTTGCTGCGGCTCAATCATGATGATCGATGCGCAGTCGGCGATCTTGCCGCCGAGAACCGCGCTGAGGCCAACCGCACCGCCGCCCAGTATGACCAGGCTGGAGCCTGCTTGCGCATTCAAGGAGCGCAACACGGCGCCTACGCCGGTTTGAACCCCGCACCCAAGCGGAGCGAGGATATTGAGGTCTGCATCATCGGGTAATGCGATGACGTTCCGCTCCTGCGCGATCGCGTGCGAAGCGAATGACGACTGGCCGAAGAATCTTGCGGCGACCGGCCCTGAATCATCATGCGCGCACGAGCTTCCATCAGGCCTGACGCAGGCAAAATTGAGTCCAACGAAGTCATGGCAATAGGCGGGGTCTCCGCTATGGCACTGGCTGCACTGCCCGCACGAATTGAAAGTCAGCAAGACCTTCTGGCCTGGCCGAACTTTAGTGACACCATCACCGACTTTCTCGACCACGCCGGCGCCTTCATGGCCAAGGATGAGTGGGAAAGGCGAGCCCATTGCCCCAGAGGCAAAAACCATGTCGGTATGACAGATGCCCACAGCATGAATTCGGACGAGTATTTCGCCTGCGCGTGGTGGATCGAAGCGGATTGGCTCGATGGAATAGGGCTGGTTCGGTTCACGCAGAACTGCGGCCGTGCCTTGCATTTTCAACTCTCCCTGTATTGTCGTCATATTCCTTTTCCACTTCGACTGCCTTCCGCTCCCATACTTTCGTCTTGGCCGTGCAATTGCCAACACATCTAGCGCCCCAATCCTATTGTTCGCCGTTTTGTAGAGCGGTCAGAAGCAGACAGGATGCGTGTTTTAATGATTCTTAGTGAAACACAGGTTGCAATTCGTGAAGGCGTTCGCGCCTTTGCCCAGGACCGGATTCGTCCGAATTCGGCAGGCTACGAGCGCGAAGGCAAATATCCCGACGATCTCTTCGAAGAGCTGGGTTCATTGGGCTTGTTCGGATTGATTGCGCCAGCGCCCTACGGCGGTGTCGATGCAGACTATGTCTCTTATGCGCTATCGCTGATCGAACTGGCGGCAGCTGATGGTGCGCTTTCGACTATTGTTTCGATCCAGAATTCAATTCTCATTTCCGGCCTGCTCAAAGATGGTACTGCCGATCAGAAGCAGAGGTTTCTGCCTGAGCTCATTTCAGGCCGAATGATCGGTGCGTTTGCACTGACCGAGAGTGATGCAGGGTCAGACGCTGCAGCAATTCGAACAAAAGCCGACCGTGTGGCCGGCGGCTGGCGACTGACCGGAGCCAAACAGTTTATTACATCAGGGCAGATCGCGAAGGTTGTGATGGCCATCGCGGTTACCGATCCGGCAGCAGGCCGGAAGGGTATGACAGCTTTTCTTATTCCGACAGACCGGATTGGTTATGTTGTCGACAAGGTTGAACACAAACTGGGTCAGTCAGCATCGGATACCTGCGCCTTGCGGTTCGACGATCTTTTTATCGAAGATGATCTCGTGCTTGGAGCACCGGGTGACGGATACCGGATTGCGCTTGCCAATCTCGAAACGGGCCGCATCGGCATCGCGGCGCAAGCTGTAGGCATGGCTCAGGCCGCGCTCGAGATTGCGGTTTCATACGCCAAAGACCGGGTGTCGATGGGGATTCCAATCATCGCACACCAAGCGGTGGGTTTTCGGCTGGCGGACCTTGCAACGCGGCTTGAGGCAGCCAGGCTTATGGTACTCTCGGCGGCTGCTCTGAGAGATTCTGGGGCACCGGCGCTAAAAGAAGCATCCATGGCGAAGCTGTTCGCATCGGAGATGGCCGAAGCCGTCGTATCCGGCGCGATCCAGACGCTTGGCGGGTATGGCTACCTTGAGGAATTTGGTCTTGCTAAGCTCTACCGCGACGTGCGGGTTTGCCAAATCTACGAAGGCACTTCGGACATCCAACGCATGATCATAGCGCGCGCGCTGTGATCATATCGGGTAATAGAAAAGGACAATCAATGCACATAGAAGGAGTTGCAGCAATCGTCACCGGGGGCGCCTCTGGTCTTGGAGCTGCCACGGCCCAGCAGCTCGCCTCACGTGGGGCCAAAGTTACGCTTTTCGACCTGAATGCAGAGCTTGGGACCGCGTTTGCCGAAAAGATCGGCGGCCGCTTTGCCGCAATCAACGTCATCGACGAAGCGGCAGTTGCCAATGCGATTCTCGAGGCGGAAGAAGTGAACGGCAAAGCGCGGATTCTGGTGAATTGTGCGGGCATCGGTCCCCCGGCGAAAGTCATCGGCCGCGACGGAAATGCTGTGCCGCTGGGCGATTTTGCCAAAATAGTGAATATCAACCTCCTTGGAACCTTCAATGTCCTCTCGAAGTTTGCTGCGCGCATCCACGAAGCAGACCCCATTGGTGCCGAAGAGCGCGGCGTCATCGTAAATACCGCATCGGTAGCTGCATTCGATGGCCAGATCGGGCAGGCCGCTTACGCAGCCTCAAAGGGTGGAATTGTGGGCATGACCTTGCCCATTGCCCGCGAGCTTGCACGATATGGAATTCGCGTCATGACGATCGCGCCCGGGATTTTCTGGACACCGCTGCTTGGGTCGCTGCCGCAAGATGCACAGGATTCGCTTGGCCAGCAGGTGCCGTTCCCTTCACGTCTCGGCCATCCCGACGAATATGCACTGATGGTCGAAAGCATAATCGCAAACCCGATGCTCAATGGCGAGACGATCCGCTTGGATGGTGCCATTCGCATGGCGCCCAAATAGGCCCACAAGCCGAAGACTGGAGAACTAACATGGGAGAAGCCTACATCGTTGATGCCGTCCGTACAGCGGGTGGTAAGCGAAACGGGAGACTTGCCGAATGGCATCCTGCCGATCTTGCGGCGGAGGTGTTTAATGCGCTGCTTGACCGCAATGCGTCGCTTGATCCAGAAGCGATCGAAGACGTTATTCTTGGCTGCGTGATGCAAGCCGGCGAACAGTGTTTCGCGTTTGCGCGCAATGCAATTTTGGCTTCAAAGTTGCCCGCAACTACTCCTGGTGTTGCGGTCGATCGTCAATGCGGCTCATCGCAGCAGTCGCTGCAATTCGCGGCTCAGGCGGTGATGTCGGGGACCCAGGATGTCGTGATTGCGGCTGGTGTCGAAAGCATGACACGGGTGCCAATGTTCTCGAACTATACCCTACATGAAAAGGAAGGGATCGGTACAGGACCGTTAAGCCCAAGAGGCAAGGCGCGGTACCAGCGGACCACCCAGTTCAGCCAGTTCGAAGGGGCAGAGCTGCTCGCGCAAAAGCACGGCTTCGACCGCGAGGCGCTCGACCGTTTTGCCCTCGGCAGCCACCGCAAGGCAGCAGCAGCAATCCAGACGGGCGCATTCGACAACGAAATCGTGCCCATAGATGTCGGCGGGGAATTGCATAGGGTCGACGAAGGCGTTCGGTTCGATGCTACTCTGGAAGGCATCGCATCGGTCAAACTCCTGCGCGAAGGGGGCGTAGTTTCCGCAGCCAATGCCAGCCAGGTTTGTGACGGGGCGAGCGGTGCCTTGGTCGTAAGCGAGCGGGCGCTCAAGCAGTTCAACCTTATACCCATTGCCCGCATCCACAATCTGACCGTGACGGCAGGCGATCCCGTCATCATGCTGGAAGAACCGGTCACAGCAACACGCAGGGCCTTGCATCGGGCGGGCATGTCGATAGGGGAAATCGACTTGTACGAAGTAAATGAAGCCTTTGCGCAGGTGCCGCTAACCTGGCTCAAAGAGATCGACGGTGACCATGAGAAACTTAATGTCAATGGCGGCGCTATCGCTCTAGGTCACCCGCTTGGCGCCTCCGGGACCAAGTTGATGGCAACGCTGATCAACGCACTTCGAGCAAGAGGCAAGCGCTGGGGACTGCAGACTATGTGCGAAGCAGGCGGTGTCGCCAATGTAACGATCATTGAGGCGCTTTGAAGAATTTACGTTGCAATCACACGTTGTACCGAACGGCTGCTCCGCCAACGCCAGCAGCAAAGTAAGACAACTATTTTGAAAACACTTGATTTCCAAGAATTCAGCGATCACCAGTTTCGCCTCTCCCCCTCTCTCCTCTCTACTTAGGGGAGAGGCGATCCCCCGCTCGCAGCGGGGCCACCTCGACGGGAATCCCGTTCAAGACCGCAATGCCTGACAGACTGTCCCACTCATCCTCGTCGGTAAGTGCATTGAAATTTGCGCCGGACATCCGCGCCGCGACCGTCATTCGGGTGCCATTGTCACGATGATCGTGGCCATGCGGAAGGGTTATTACACCTGGCTTGACGCTGTCCGTGATCCGCGCCGTGACCTGGATTGCACCCTTACGCGAGGAAATGCGGACCGCGGCCCCATCAGCAATCTGCCGGTCGCGTGCATCGTCCGGATGGATTTCAAGGAAGCTGCGATCCGGGCCTTTTGCAAGCGCGGAAACATTATGCATCCAGCTGTTGTTCGACCGCAAATGCCGCCGCCCCACTAGCAGCAATGTTGAAGGCGCAACCTTGCGCTCCAATTCTCCTTGGAGTGGCGCCATGCCCTGTTTCATCAAGGGCGGAACCAACCGGATTTTGCGCTCCGGCGTGACAATCGCGTTGCGAAGCCGCGGAACCATTGGCCCCAGATCGATGCCGTGCGGCATTTCCTGCAGCTTGGAAAGTGTCAGGCCGCCGGGCCGCGCCCCAAAGCGATCGCCAAAGGGGCCGGTGCGGATCAGCAAGTCGATGAAGCGAGCCGGCCCTTGGTGGACGGCGACTGCGTCGAAGCATTCCGCAACGCTCAACCGCGTGGCCAGTTCGCCATCGGCGGCAAGCGTTTGCGCGATCATGCCTTGCAGCGCCTGCTCCTCAAGTGCCGCCGGCTCGATCCCGAGAATTCTGGCATTCAATTGCAGCAAGATTTCGCCGTCTCCGGCCGATTCCGCCGGAAATGCTGCGCAATCCCATTTGGCATAAGAACGCACCATATAGGGCGGACTGAACGGCGGATAGTGGACCTGCTCGAGATGCCCGGAAGGCGGGAGTATGACCTTGGCGAAACGCGTCGTCTCGTTGAGATAGAGATCGATACTCGCCATGAATTTGAGACTGGCCAATGCCTCCGCGTAGCGAGCCGAATTGGGGCTGGAGCGAACCGGATTGCCGCATAGCGTCAGCATCGCGCGGATCTGCCCTTCACCGGGCGTCAGGATTTCGTCTGGAAGGGTCGCAACAGGGCTGAAGCCCGATACTTCGGGCAAGCCCTTGACCCGCGTTCGCCAGCGATTGTTGGGCGCGACACCATCCACATAGGTCTGGTTGTAGATCAGCGCCGGGGTTACCGGGAGCGGGAACATGGCCCCACCTTCCCGATCGAGGTTGCCGGTCAGAATGTTGACCACATCGATCAGCCAGGAAGTGAGCGTGCCGAATTTCTGGGCGGACGTGCCGATCCGGCCATAGGCCACGGCTGACTTCGCCGATGCCATGTCGCGCGCCAGTTTCCGGATTGCGCCCGAATCTACACCGGTCCTCCCGGCGACCGATTCAGGTGAAAAGGGCGCGACCAGGCTTTGCAGCTCATCGACGCCGTCGACTATGTCGGACAGTTCGCCAATCGCGATCAGGTTTTCGGCGTAGAGCACTTGCACAAGCGCAAGAAGCAGGAACACATCGCCTCCCGGCTGGATCGCGATGTGCCGGTCCGCAACCTCAGCCGTTTCCGACCGGCGCGGGTCGATGACCACCAGCTTGCCGCCCCGCGCTTTCAAGGCCTCGAGCCGCCGGGGCCAGCCCGGCGCTGTTACGAGGCTGCCGTTGGACACCATCGGGTTGGCGCCGATAACGAGCAGAAAGTCGGTCCGGTCGATATCGGGAACCGGGATCAGGGCTTCAGAACCAAAAAGTTCGGTCGAAGAGACCACTTTGGCGATGTGATCAATTGATCCGGCCGTACCCATGTTCCTGCTGGGCAGGGTCAGCGCGAAGATTCCACCATAGATTACGAGCCCGAGGTTATGGGCAACCGGATTGCCGATGTAGAGCCCAAGCGCATCATTGCCGTGTTTCTCGCGGATTGCCCGGATGGCCGAAGCCGCTTCATCAATCGCGCTATCAAGATCCGTTTCAACAAAGTCGCGGCCCCGGCGGACAAGCGGCTGACGCAGCCTATCGGGGTCTTCATCGAGCAATCGCAGCCCTTGTGATTTCGGGCATAGGAAGCCCTGACTGAACGGATTGTCCTTGTCGCCCTTTATCGAGACAACCTGCCGACTGGCTGGATTGAATTCGACGACCAGCCCGCAACATGCCTCACAAAAGGGGCAAAGTCTGGTGATTGTCGCATTGGCCAAGGCTCTGTCTCCCAAGCAAAAACGGAAACGGCCGGCCTGCTGGCGCCAGGCACCAGTTCAGCCGACCGCCTCTTTCATCTGCCATCCGTTCGGGATGGCGTTCGCGTCATCAGAACTTCACGCCAACCGTCGCGCCGAAGGTCCGCGGGCTGCCAAGGGCCAGATAGTCATAGGCAAAGGCTGCGCGCAGATCGAGGCCGTAGACATGATAACCCTTGTTGAAGATGTTCTTCGCCCACAGCGATCCGTAGAAGGTGTCGCCGTCGAGCCGAAGCTGTCCATTGACAAGCCAATAGCCCTTTTGCTGCTGCCGCACATTGGTGATGGGGTCACCGACGAACGATGGCTTTTCGTTAAAGGGTGAGAACCATTGCTGGCTGGCGTAGCTGAAATTGCCGTTGAGCACGACTTTCCCTGCGCCCGTGTCGGCAATAGTCCAATCGGCACCACCGCTCCAAGTTAGCTTTGGTGCGAAGGGCAAGCGGTTTCCATCAAGGTTGATACCCGACAGCGTCAGACCTTCATATTTGGTGTCGAGAATGCCCAATGTTGAGTTGATCTTGAAGCTGTCTGACAGCAACACCGTCATCTCGGCTTCGAAGCCCAGAATCTTGGCCTTGGGCGCGCTTCGGAGCAGCGCAACGGCTCCGATCACTTCCTGCAACTGCTGGTTTTTATAGTCATAGTAGAAGCCAGCAAGGTTCAAACGAAGCCTGCGGTCCAGCAGATCGGATTTGAGGCCGACTTCGTAGGCATTGACCTTTTCGGGAGCGACGAAATCAATCTGGGCGGGCGAGAGATAACCGCCACCATTGATGGCCCCCGCCCGGTAACCGCGCGAATAGCTGGCATAGAGCAGCACATCGTCGGAAAGTTTGTAATCCAGACCGAACTTGCCGGATAGCGCCTTGAAATCGTCCGATCGATCCAGGAACACCGCTGGATTGTACGGTCCGGGAGCCGGGATGGTATTGAACACCGGCGTCAGATTATAGTCGATGATATTGGCATTGCCGCGCGAATATTTGAGGCTATCCCATGTGTAACGCAGCCCCAGCGAGGCGGTCAGCCTGTCGGTCAGCTCATATTCGATCTGGCCGAAAATCGCCTTGGATTCGCGGGTTTGCCGATAGCGGCTGTCGACGCCAAATCCGCTGGTGGGAGCAGGAAATGGCAGCGCGAAGGGCACGATGCCCCTCAGGAAGAATAGGAACTGGAACTGGTTGTACACGTCTACCCGGTCGTGGCCATAATAGCCGCCGAGGATCGCCTTTACGCCATCGGCGTCGTAATTGACGCGCACTTCCTGGTTGAACTGCTTGAACTGGTCGTTCCAGTAGATCTGCAGAATATCCATAGGCGCGTTGTCGGCATCGTGCTTCAGCTTGCGGCCACCGCTGTCGTAGGACGTGATGCTCGTCACCGACCAGTCACCGCTATTGTAGCTCAGGTTGAGCAGGCCGCCGGTACCGTCAAATTCGAACACGCCGGGATCATTGGCCTGCACCTGGTAGAAACCGAGCGAACCGCGGCCATAACCGGTCAGTGGGCTGACACCTGTCGGGGTGGCGCCGATGAAATGGTTGCCGACCTGCCGGGGTTTATCCTTGCCGTGATAAAATTTGGCGAAGACGGTGAAGTCCTCGCTCGGCTTGGCCAAAAGGCTGACACGTATGCCAAGGCTGTTCTCGGATTGCAGATCCTTTCCGCCCGGGAAGAGGTTGTCGACCATACCGTCCGATTTGATGTAATTGCCGGCAATACGGATGCCGACCTTGTCGGGCACCAGGGTGGTGTCGAGCGCACCTGATGCTTCCACACGGTTGAACTTGCCATAGCCGACTTCAAGGAACCCGGACGTCCCATCGAGTTGCGGTCGCATGGTGATGAAATTCACGGCACCGCCGGTGGTGTTACGACCGTATAATGTCCCTTGCGGACCGCGCAGAACTTCGACGCGCTCCAGATCGTAAAGCTGCATGCCATGGCTGGTACGCGAAGCCATATAGGCGTCGTCGATATAGACACCGATCGGCGATGCCTGGTTGGCGTTATATTCGTTTGCGACCGAGATCCCGCGCAGCGAGATGTTGGGCTGGGCCCGTCCGTAGGGCGAGATGATCTGCATGTTAGGGACCACGGCACTGAGATCGGCCGTCTCAAACACCCCCTTCGATTGCAAATCGTCGCCCCCGATTGCCGTAATAGCGAGCGGCGTTTCCTGGGATTTTTCTGCGCGACGTTGAGCCGTTACGACGATATCGCCGATCCCTGCCTCCTCATCGCCTGTTTGTGCTTCCTGCGCATAGGCAGGGCTAGCTGAAATTGCTGCAACGCCTGCGCACAATGCCAGACGGCTTTTGAAACGGCGCATGTAGATCTCCCTCATTATTGGCCGAGAATGTTATGTTTGTTTTCCGACAGCCATTGCCGGAGCGTTTTTGCGGGCCTTCCAGTGAGGAACTCGACGATGTCCGACTTGCGCCAGACCGTCTCGTTGTCTTGCTCGAACTGGAAGTAGTTGATGTAGTACTGGTCTGCGTCCGGGCGGCCGATATAGGCCTTCACGCCCTCCCCGCAGATGCGCAGGAAGGTCTCGTCGGTCCCGTCATAGGTGATGGTCTGGTCAAAGACGTCCGACATCAGCGACGCTACTTCATCAAACCACAGGACGTCATGGCCATTGTCGAGATGGTAGGTCTGGCCGATGTGGCGCTGGTTGCCAGAAAGCAGAATCGCAGCGGCGCAGGCCCCGATGTCATGCGTGTCGATGAACCCCATGCGGCGGTTGCGTGGCACAGAAAGGATCCGCTCCGCCCTGATAGGACCATTGAAGAACGGAGTCAGGAAATTCTGCATGAAGTAGGCGGCGATGTTGATGTAGGTGAACGGCAAGCCGCTCTGCTCAAGGATCGCCTTGGCCCTCAGATGTTGCACGGCGGTTCCGCCGCCGAAGGCCTTGAGGCTATCCGGAACCCTCTCCGCGGTCATGCCAGGCGGATCCGCGATCAATCGAACGATGTGGCGCAAGCCAGGGTTGGTACGCGCCGCATAGACGAAATTCGTCATCGCCCTCTGTTCATCCAGAAAGTCCGGCGTCACGATGAAAGCGCCCTGGACTCCGGACAGGGCAGACTCGAGCGAGCCGAGATCATAGTAGTTTGCTATGCAGATTTCGGCCTGAGGAAATGCAGTTGCCAATGCGGCGCGGTGGTCCTCATTGCGCATGACAAGCTTCAAACCAGTTGACGGGGAGTTTGCGCGCATCCAGTCGGCCAGAGGACGGCCTATATGGCCATTTGCGCCAAAGACCGAGATCCGCTCCAATGGCGGTTTCGTATTACTCCCTCTCACAGCTGCCATTGCGGCCTCGCACATCCTGTCCTGAACGTGCCTGTTGGCGGTTAGAACGCTTAAACTTCCCAACCGAAAGTTTGGCTTTCGCTTGGGAATCTCCGACTTGATCCCTATTCTTGGTTAGTTTGCCGTCAGGCCTAGGCTGCGTGCACGATGGATCGCGGCGGTCCGGTTGTTGACGCCCAGCTTGCTGTAAAGGTTATAGAGATGCCATTTCACTGTTGCTTCCGACATCGAAAGCCGTCCGGCAATTTCGCGATTGCGCAGACCGGCGAGAAGAAGGTCGACCATCAACTTCTCGCGCGCGGTCAGCGGTTCAAGGGGGGCATGCAATTCATCTTCAATCTTGGCGATCTGGCTTTCAAGGCCGAGATGTTCCTGCAAGCCTTGCAAGAAATCGAGTTCCTTGGCCGGACTTGGCGAACTCTGGTCAAATCCTGCAACCGCCGCTGCTACAAGCGGGCGACACATCTGGGCATCATCAACAAAAATCTGAATGAGTCCACGGTCGCGCGCCACGGCCACAGCGTCGAGAAAAGTGCGCACGGCCTTTACGCTATCGCCCTGATTGTAATGGACCGCCGCCTTGAGAATGAGCGCCTGAACCAACCGCAAATTGCGTCCGCCATGCCGCGCTGTGTTAATCAGCCCCGTCAATATTCGCTGCGCCTCATTCCATGCCTGGTCTGCAATGGCCACTCGCGCTGAAA
The DNA here is from genome assembly GCF_009768975.1 of Sphingorhabdus lacus. Classification (NCBI taxonomy): domain Bacteria; kingdom Pseudomonadati; phylum Pseudomonadota; class Alphaproteobacteria; order Sphingomonadales; family Sphingorhabdaceae; genus Sphingorhabdus; species Sphingorhabdus lacus. The sequence goes on from NZ_CP035733.1 coordinate 1,819,718, forward strand.
CGATCTGGCGAAGCTCCTTGACGCTGGGCAAATCTGCATCACCTTCCGCTTCCCGTCGTTCACCAAGTGGTTGGACTTCAGTGATGCTAGACGCCTCTTCGATTGCCTCTTCGTTTCGCCCCGCCCTAAACAGAAGCAGCACGCGTTCATAACGCAATGTGAAAGCGAGGCGGGGTGCGTAGGCCTTTGTCAGCCCGGACTCCATCTTGCGTGCGAGAGTCAAGGCATCCGAAGCCCCTGATTTGAACGCGGTCACCCTTAAACAGGCGGCCAGGCCAAAGGCGGCTGTTTCGCTGACACCGTGCTCTGCAAGCATATGCAGGTTTTCGCCGACCAATACTTCCGCGCTTTCAACCTGCCCAAGATGGTAATGGGCTGCTGCAGCCAGCAAAGCCAGAGTGGATGAAATGTTGCTTGGTGCTTTTGGGGTATCGGACCAGCCCGTTCCCAGTGCTTCCAGCCGCGCAAGAGCTTGCTGTGGCTCGCCCGCGACAAGGTCCATTGTCATTCCGATCCCACACACCCAGGCCATCCCGTAGGCGCTGTCACTGTCGGCAATGGCCCGTTGCGCCAGATCGAAGGCGCGGCGTGCGGTCGGCAGGTCAAGGAAGGCCAATGACGACAGAACCAGGCTGCAGGCGACTGTCGCGCGGTCGAATGGATCGACACCCGGATTGGCGCTCAACCAATCGCTGGCTGCACGCCTTGCAGACACCATGTCATCCATGAAGGTTGCCGACAGTGTGTCGAGTAGCCCGATCTGGTTGCGCAGACCCTCGTCAATCTCCTCGCCATTTCCAATCTGCGTGTTGCGATGCAGGCTTGCAACCAGACCCGCAGCTTCCCGGTAGCGCCTAGCGAAGAACATGGCCCATGCTTGCCAGTAGAGCAGTGTCGAGTCATTCTCGATCATTCCCCGCGGAAAACGAGACAATAGCTGCAGGAACGTCGCCAGATCTCCTCGGACCGAGACCAGTTCCGGTGCCAATCTGGCGAGCAGTGAACGCGCCTGATCCGCGTCACCGGAAAGCAGGGCCATGTCGATGGCTTCGGCCAAATGATCGTTGGCCTCATACCAATGCCCAGCGGCACGGCGCATCCTGGTCTGCTCTTGCCGGGAAAGGCTCTCGAACTGATTGAGAAGATATTGTCGGAATATCGGATGATATCTGAACCATCCGCTGTCGCTTTCCAGCCTGACAATGAACAGGTTGTTGTGCTGTACCTGTTCGATCATGTACGCGACGTCGGTATTGGGAGCGACTGCTTCGCACAACGCGTGATTGAACTGCTCCAGGAAACAGGTCGCGACCAGGAAATCCCTGACCTCGCCCGGCAGACCACGAAGAACTTCCTCTGAAAGATACTCGGCCACGTCTGCATCGCGTGACGATATTTCCTCCAGAAGGCGTTTCGTATCGGCCCCTTCCTTCAGGGCGAGCAAGAACAGACGAATGGCAACGGGCCATCCTTCGGTCCTTTCCAGCACACCGCCCAGATCGACACCATAGTCATCGGGAATGACAGACCTGGCGAGTGCCCCCAGCTCACTCTTGGTGAAGGCCAGATCCCGGACCCGCAGTTCGGCGACGCGACCGGCAAGCATGCGTTTGCGCGTCGCAAATCCCGGTTTGACGCGCGAGGAAATGACGAGGTGCAGATAGGGCGATTCGGTCGATAGCAGGGCCTCTATCAGCGCGTCGGTTTCGTGCGACTGGGCCAGATGATAGTTTTCCAGGATGACCGCAACATGGGTTTTGCTATTCTCAAGTCCCGCGTCGATAAGGCCCGCGAACAGCGCGGCGCTGGCTTCGAGGCCGAGGCTATCATCATCGGCCAACCCGCCGTCGGCACCACTCGCTTCGAGCAAGAATGCGGCCAGCTTGCGCGGGACAACGTCGGTTCGATCGCAGTTATACCAGCAGACTTCTTTCTGGGCCGATCGAAGTGCCTGGTAAAGCGAGGTCAACAGGACTGTCTTGCCATAGCCCGCCGGTGCCACCGCAAGGATCAGTTCCTTGGACTGAACGTCCGTCAGGAGTTGATCAATCAGGGCATCCCTACTGATCAGATCATTGCCGGACACCGGGGGCGTCGTCTTGCCTCTTGGGTAATTCAAGCTAGCTACCCTGCGCTCCACATCCCAACCCTTTTTCGTGGGTTATAGCGGTAGACTCGTCGACCACCCATACTTTTGTATGGGCGGTCGGCAGTGCGCGGCAAAGAGGGGCTAGTGGTTCACCCGCTCCCTCGTCCGCGGCGAGAGCCCGAAAGTTGGCGGCATCAGCGGGTCTTTGGCCAGGATCTCATCGCCGCGCAGCTTCATGATCTTGATGTAGTTGTAAAACGGCGCGGTCGGGTAGAGGTGGTGGATCAGATGGTAATTGTGGTTGGCCATCAGTGGTGAGAGAATCCATTCCCCGCCCATCCGCAGCGCGGTCGCCTTGTATTCGTCTTCCTTGGCATAAGTCTCGAATGGCTGATGGGTCAGGAAACTGAACACCAGAACGAACAGAAACGAGCTGATCCGGGTCGGAATGAACCACAACATCAGCAGTTCCATCCCATATCCCAGCCAGACGATCAGCGCGCAGCTCGTAAGGATAAAAGCGACATAGGCAAACAGAGCCGGGTATTTGCGACGGGCAAAATCGCCGCCCTTCTGGAAGAACCATTTGGTGTAATAATAGTCGAAATTCAGCCAGCGTAGCGGAAACCACATGTCCAGCTTGTGCGCATAGCCATCCGGATCGCGATCAGGGTCGTTCGCATATTTGTGATGCGCCATGTGGATATATCGGGCCACATCCATCGGTGCGAGCGGCGCGAAATAGACGAGGCCGATCCTGCCGAGCAGTTCGTTCACAAACTTGTTCTTGCTGACGGCATTGTGCGAGGAATCATGGACGACGCTGAACAGGTAATAGGCCGTTATCCCGTTCACCAGCGCGCCTAGCCAAAGCGGAAATCCGTGTACGATGGCGGCATACCACACGCCGCCAATAATGTTGGTACACACAACGAAGAGCGCCACTGTCGGCCATGCCACCTTGGGGCACGACCGTAATGCATTGAACTGTGCATTTGCACTCTGCGGCGATGTTGACATCAGACTCTCCTGGATCGTGCGTTTCCTGCACAATGCCTGTCTGCTGACATCAGCGCCTCGACAAAAGTTTGGCTTGTTGGAATTTTCAACGAGCAACGCCTAGCTTACGGCGCTATCTCGCCCCTTCCAGAAGGGCTCGCGCAGTTGGGTCTTCAGGATCTTTCCGGCGCCGGACAGCGGCAGGCTGGGCATGATTTCCATGCTGCGCGGCACCTTGTACCCGGCAATCAGGGTACGACAATGGGACTGCAAAGCGTCCAGTTCGAGCGTGCACCCCGGCCTCAGGACGACGGCGACGTGAACCGCTTCGCCCATGTGTTCATGGGGGATACCGATGACGGCATTGGCCGCAACGGCAGGGTGGCTGGCGACGGCATTTTCGACTTCGGCGGAATAGATGTTCTCGCCGCCCGATATGATCATGTCCTTCGCCCGGTCGACGATGAACACATACCCTTCCTCATCCATCCAGGCCATGTCGCCGGTATGCAGCCAGCCGCCACGCAAGGTCTCGGCGGTCGCGTCGGGCATGTTGTAATAGCCTTGCATCACGTTTGGCCCCTTGACGATGATTTCGCCAATCTCGCCGCGAGGAACTTCGCAGTCATTGGAATCGACGATGCGGACATGGACATCGAATGTCGATCGCCCGGCAGCGCGCAGCCGGTTCGGGCCGCCATCGGCCACGACATGTTGGTGCCAGGGCAAGGCGCAGATGAAGGCCGCACTCTCGGTCATGCCATAGCCTTGGGTCAGGCGAACGCCGGGAAAGGCAGCCATGGTCCGCCGCAGCAGCGTTTCAGATGCGGGTGATGCTCCGTAGAGGATGTTGCACAGGCTTGAAGTGTCGAAATCGCTGATCGACGGATGGTCGGTGATGGCCTGAAGCATGGCTGGAACAACCAGCGTGTCGGTCACCCGATACCGCGCTACATGATCGAGCACAGCGTCAGGGCTGAAGGCAGGGAGCATGACATGCGTACAGCCGCGCAGCACCAGGCAAGTGGTCATCAGCATGTCGGCGAGATGGAACATCGGCGCCACATGCAGGCCAACGCCGCCTTCGTTGAACACGCCCTCGGCGAGCATCGACAGGCCGGACGAACACAGATTGGCATGGCTCAGCATCACGCCTTTGGGCCGTCCGGTGGTACCGCCAGTGTAGAAGATTCCGAGCAGGTCGTTGCCTCCGGCGCCGGAGTGGGGAAGAGGCACTGAACCCTCAATCAAGGCGTCGAGACCGAGAAGCCCGTCCGCATCTTCGGTTCCGCCCATTAGGAACACATGTTTCAGCCCAGGGCATTGCTCGCGCAATATGGGCACGAGTGCGGCATGCTGTTGATCGACAATCAATGCCTGGCAACCGGCATCGTTCAGAGAATAGGCGATCTCCGCCGGGCTCCAGCGGAAGTTGGCAGGCACGATCACAGCGCCCGCCCAGGCCGTTGCCAGATAGACCTCAAGATAATGATCGCTGTTGAGGGCCAGCACGGCAATGCGCGCACCCTTGATCAGTTCCTTCGAAGCAAGACAGCCCGCAAGCCTTGTTGTCCTTTTGTAGAGTTCAGTGAAGGTCTGGCTCCGTGAACCACAAATTGTCGCTGTCATTTCCGGATGATGTTGCACGGCCCGTTCGAGACCTTGTGTGAATTGCATCGCTTCCCTCTCCATCTGCGCCAGCCAGCCACAACACGCCGCGGCAGTTGGAAATTACGCCTGACCGATGGCTGTGCGGTGTTGGCCAGCCAAAAGTATGGGCCAGCGCTTGCTGGACGAGCGCAAGGCAGCAGCACCATTGTGAAAGGATGCTCGCAGCAAATGATCACTGACTTTATTAGCCCCCACGCCCTGCGCGGGCAGGTGGCTTTCATTACCGGCGGCGGCAGCGGGATCAATCTGGCTATTGGCAGGGCGCTTGCGCTATTGGGTGCCAATGTTGGCATTTGCGGACGCACGGCTGAGCGGCTTGATGCAGGCCGCAAGCTAATCGAAGCGGCTGGTGCCACTGTCTTCACAGCTGTTGCGGACGTTCGCGATGAAATTGCGGTTCAAGATGCCGTCTCCGCCTGCGGCGAGGCGCTGGGACCAATCGGCTTTGCGGTGTGCGGCGCAGCCGGCAATTTCGTCGCGCCGGCAGAGGCGATTTCGCCGAAGGGGTTCCGGACCGTGGTCGAAATCGATCTCCTGGGGGCTTTCCATGCCGCCCACGCCTGCTTCGAACAATTGCGTCAGACGCGCGGGAGCCTGCTGTTTGTCTCGGGTGGCCAATCCTATGTGCCTTTTGCATATCAGGCCCATGTCGGTGCGGCCAAGGCCGGGATCGACAATTTGATGGCGAACCTCGCGCTCGAATGGGGGCGTTATGGGATCCGTGCGAATAGCATAGTGCCGGGCCCGATCGAGGGGACCGAAGGCATGAACCGGATGGGTGGGGCAGATGCCGCAGCCATTTGGAAGGCAATGACTCCGCTCGGCCGCATGGGCAAGCTTGAGGATGTCGCCAATGTGGCGGCTTTCCTAGCCACACCTCTGGCTTCTTACATTTCCGGTGCGCGCATCGCCGTCGACGGAGGGCAAAACCTCACCGGTTCCCACGTGTTCAACCGGGCAATTGGCGAAGCATTGGATGCATCGAAGGGGGAAGCAAGATGAAGTTTGTCAAAGCCATCACTGTTCTCCTGTCGTCGCTCGCCCTGCTGACGGGGGCGATGGACGTCGTCATAGGAGTGGCCGGACAGGCTAACATCGGCGTCGGTAACGCGGCAAGCGTTCCGCTTGATCCGGTCCTTGACAGCCAGGTCCGGTTCCTCGGCGCGGTCTGGCTTGGGCTCGGCGCGATCCAGCTGGTCTGCCTTGGCGACCTGCGCCGCTATAGTACGATCCTCCAGCTTTGTTTCGCAATCGTCATCCTAGGTGGGATCGGGCGGGCGCTGTCGCTGCTCCAGGCGGGTCATCCGTCGAGCGATATTGGCACCGTCTTCATCGCTGTCGCCTTGGCCATCGAACTCATGTTGGTACCGCTCGTATGGCTGGCCTTCCGGCGCGCCATATTGGCCGCCTCCGAGGGGTCCGTTCGATGAGCAAATGGCAATCAACCAAAGGCCGTAATGAACTGAATGTTTGTGAACGCCATCGTTGCGCGATCCGACGGGATATTGCTTTTTACTGCACCAAAACGAATGCGGAACGTTGAGTTAAAGGAAAAAGTCGTGAGCCGAGTTTTCAAAGACGCCCGCAAGGCGGCCTATTTAAATCCGGAGGGAGCCGACAAGCCGCTTCGCAGCCCGGTACCGCTCGACACTCTCAAGGCTGCCCGCGCCTATCGCAAGCAGCGCTTGGTTGACCAGGTTATCAAGCATGATTGCGTGGCCATCTTGCTCTTCGATCCGGTCAACATTCGCTATGCTCTGGATGTGTCGAACATGCAGTTATGGGCGACGCACAACCCGTTCCACTATGCGCTGGTCTTCGCTGATGGCCACGCGATTGATTTCGAGTATCCCGGTGCCGAGCATCTCGCGAAAGGGCTCGATACAGTCGACGAGATCCGCAGCGCCAATCCGTTCTTCTATATGTATTCCGGTCCCTATCTAGAGGAACGGGCCGAACAATGGGCTGCGGAAATCGCCTTGGCAGTATGCGAGCGTGGTGGCGGCAACCTCAGGCTTGGCACCGATAAGCTTGAACTTCCAGGCGCCGATGCGCTGCGGCGACAAGGGCTGACGCTGGTCGAGGGCCAGCAGATGACCGAGCAGGCCAGGTTGATCAAGAGCCTCGATGAGATCGAACTGATGCGCTGGACAATTCGGGTATGCGAAGCGGGGATGGCGCGGATGTATGAGCACTCGCTCCCCGGCAAGACCGAGCAGGAAATCTGGGCGGAACTTCATTTCGAGAATATCCGGTCAGGCGGCGAATGGCTGGAAACCCGACTCCTGACTATCGGAGAGCGCACCAATCCATGGTTTCAGGAATGTTCCGATCATGTCGGTAAGTTGGGGGAGATGCTAGCTTTCGACACCGATATGATCGGACCCTATGGCTATTGCGCGGATCTTTCGCGATCTTGGACCATCGGCCACACACGAATGACCGATGAACAGAGCACGCTGTACAGCACCGCACTCGAGCAGCTGCTCCACAACACCAACTTGATCCGTCCGGGCATGGAGTTCCGGGAGTATATGGAAAAGACTTGGCCGATTCCCGAACGTTTCATGGCCAACCGCTACTCCTGTGCATTGCACGGTGTCGGCATGGCTGATGAATATCCGGGTGTGCCCTACGCCAACGACCCCGCAGACCTGTTGCCGGGACAATTCGAGGAAGGCATGGTCTTCTGCGTTGAAAGCCTAATCGGCGAGCAAGGTGGACGCGAGTGCGTCAAGCTGGAAACTCAGGTACTGGTGACAGCCAATGGAGTTGAGCGGCTCGACAGCTTTCCCTGGGAAGTCCAGTAGCCGCCGATGCGCTTCCAGAACACCCATAAGATTGTTGGGTATACCAAGTGTGATTATGTAGGAAATAAATCATCGGATATCGTTGATTATTTTAGATAGATGAATATTATCCGTATACCTGAACGAGGACAACGCGGAATGGATAGCAGTAATGCACATTGGGCTCAGAGAGCCCGCAAGGTCTTGACTGGACCGCAGAGCAACCTTGCTCCGCCCCTACCAATCACGCCAATCTTTGCTGAACGATCTGACGGTCACCGCATCTTCGATGTCGAAGGACGCGACTATATCGATCTTGCCCTGACGATGGGTCCGCTCATTTTCGGCCACGGGAACCCGCGCTGGATCGCTGCAGTCGAGGCACAATTGTTGAAACTACCCTCCCCCCTGCCCGGCCAGTTTTATTCGCCGCTCGAAGTCGAACTCGGCGAGCGGATGACCAGCGCAATACCTTGCGCCGAGCTCGTCAAATACGGTCTTTCCGGATCCGAAGTCGTTCAGCTCGTGTTTCGTCTCGCGCGGGCCTTCACAAACCGCCCCTATGTGCTGCGCTTCGACGGTCACTATCACGGGTGGATGGACAGTGTCCTGGGCGGCTCGCTCAACCCCGATCCGAATCTGCCTCCTCACCCTATCGACCTGCCTGGTACCGCAGGAGGCTTCAACACTTCGACCGCCGGCCGCTCGCCGGTTGCGCTGCTTGACCAGTACAAGATCGAATGGAACGATGTCGACGCGCTGGAAGCGGTCCTGGAGCGGTACGGCGACAAGATCGCCTTGGTGCACATGGAACCCATCATGTGCAACTTCGGCGGTTGCCCGCCAAGGCCGGGCTATCTCGAAGCCGTTCGCGAACTGTGCAATCGTCACGGCGTACTGCTTTGTTTTGATGAGGTAATTACCGGATTCCGGGTGGATCTGGGCGGCGCACAGAAGGTCTTCGGCGTAACGCCGGACCTCGCCACATATGGGAAGGCGATTGCGGCCGGACTGCCATTCGCGGCTGTAGCTGGCCGAGCCGATGTTATGGGCCTTCTCAGCGATCGCCGGGTCGTGGGAGCGGGCACATTCAACTGCTTCCCCCTGGGCATGGCCGCGGCAATCGCAACCTTCGACCTGCTGGCCGAAGACGACGGGGTATGGTTCCGCAATGTCGACCGCATCCAGACCCGCTTCAGGCAGGCACTACGCGAAATGGCGGCCGCATACGGCCACGACGACCTGTTCCTGCAAGGACCGCGTGGGCAGATCTACGTCGACTTCCTGAAGGCGCAGGTCGCCCATTCCCCCGCAGAGCTGGAAGCCGCCGATGCTGCCCGCCGCGGCGCCTTCCGCTTAATCTGCATGGAAGAAGGGGTTTCGATCGGCGCGGGTAGCCGCATTTACATTTCCGGAACTATGTCGGACGAAGATGTTGCTGAATCACTGAACCGGCTCAACAAAGTTTTCGCAAGGCTGCCCAAACCGAGCAGCTGAGTAGAGACCAATGCCTGCAGCGAACTCGCCACATCGAGCAGCGAGCGCGTCAGACGTTCATCGTCGAGTGATTTAACCGCATAGGTACTCTGAGCGAGCGTTCCGACCGTCGTCATTTTACAATAAGACTCGGTCCAACCGAGGCCTCGATGATTCGCTGGAAATTTATTGGCGCAACACCGAACGCAGTTCTGCACCAGCTGCGCCCGTTAACGAACTGGAACGAGCGGGTCGCGGGTTTTACAGTGGCCAAAGCTACACTATCAATAGGCAAGTAGGGCAGCTTAGGTCGAGTGAGCCATTCGACATTTCAGCAGCCGCCGTCATCCCCGCCTTTTTGCTTTTTGCGCCGGATGCTTGCCGCGTGGCAGCCTTTTTTGCAGCATTCATGACCCGTGGGTGTTGACGGATCGGCCGGAATATCAATTCGGCTGCTCCCACCCATGCAGGTGGCTACTAACATTGAGCGACCCTGCGCCATAGGTGGAACGGGCGCCGTCAATGCGAGGCTGGATATTAGCACGATGAGCAGATGCGCTCCATGATCATACATCGGCGGCCTCCTCATCGTCGATCAGAACTTGGCTAGCATTTGGACCTTTCAGTTCGAGTTCGAAAGCCTCACGAAGCTTTTTGGCGCTAAAGATAATGGCCAGGCGGATTTTCATAAAAGCCCTCGTCCAATCCGGGTAACGAAAATCAGACGAGTCGGTGCTGGTAGACCTGCTTCTACGCTTCTGATGAGCAATTTAGGCTTCATATTGATCATTCGCTGCTCAAGTTAAGAGTGATAGTCATAGTGAATAGAATGAGTTCTCAAGAGGAATTGATGCACTAGAACGTGTGTGCGCCGGCGGGAACGAACTGCTCACTTGCCATCTGGCTTTATCAACTCCGAGCGTAGCCAAGTCGGTTGGCCTTTGCGCTTGCCAAACCTAACACGCGACGCCATCGATTTCATCCGCCGGCCTTGCCCCATACAGACCAAGGTCAGTCTTAATACACTACAACGCTGCGGATGCTCTTGCCCGCATGCATCAGGTCGAACGCGGTGTTGATCTCTTCAAGACCCATGACATGGGTGATCATCGGATCGATCTCGATCTTGCCGGTCATGTACATGTCGACAATCTTGGGAACGTCGGTGCGGCCCTTGGCGCCGCCGAAGGCGGTGCCGCGCCAGTTGCGCCCGGTGACGAGCTGGAACGGGCGGGTGGCGATTTCCTTGCCGGCTTCGGCGACACCGATGATGATGCTGGTGCCCCAGCCGCGATGGCAGGCTTCGAGCGCGATGCGCATCACTTCGGTATTGCCGGTTGCGTCAAAGGTGTAATCGGCACCACCGTCGGTCATCTCGACAATCTTCGCGACCACATCCTCGCGGCTCATGCCTTTGGAGTTGAGGAAAGCGGTCATGCCGAACTTGCGGCCCCATTCTTCGCGGTCGGGGTTGATGTCGACGCCGATGATCATGTTAGCACCGGCAAGCCGCGCACCCTGGATGACGTTGAGGCCGATACCGCCAAGCCCGAAGACGACGACATTGTCGCCCACTTGTACCTTGGCGGTGTTGATAACGGCGCCCACACCGGTGGTCACGCCGCACCCGATATAGCAGCTCGATTGGAAGGGTGCATCTTCTCGGATTTTCGCAACCGCGATTTCGGGCAGCACGGTGAAGTTCGAGAAGGTCGAACAACCCATATAATGGAAGATCGGCTGGCCCTTATAGCTGAAGCGCGTTGTGCCATCGGGCATCAGCCCTTTGCCCTGCGTCGCGCGGATCGCGGTGCACAAATTGGTCTTGCCCGATAGGCAGCTTTTGCACTGGCGGCATTCTGGGGTGTAGAGCGGGATCACATGGTCGCCAGGCTTGACCGAGGTTACACCCGCACCGACTTCCCGAACCACACCTGCGCCTTCGTGACCCAATACGCTCGGGAAAATCCCCTCGCTGTCAAAACCGTCGAGCGTGTAGGCGTCGGTGTGGCAAATGCCGGTTGCCATGATCTCGACGAGCACCTCTCCAGCCTTGGGTCCTTCAAGATCTAGCTCAACAATTTCGAGCGGCTTCTTCGCTTCAAACGCAACTGCTGCGCGGGTCTTCATGGATGCACTCCTCAAGTTTTTAAAGTTAGAGCCACTCAGATCGGCATTGGAAGTCTAAATACAGCGACCTCGTTATGGTTTATTAGGCTTTTGCTCTGGTAAATGACGATCAATGCTAAATGTTGGCGACGATTAAATATGTAAGGCTGCGCGCACAAAATCGAGATAAGTTCTTATAAGAAATAGACTTTCGAAATACATCGCATTCGGAACAGCACTCATCAGATTTGGTTACTTATTGCTACTTATACTTGCCATCAATGAACCCCAATGCCTCCGTCGGTCTCGTGTCGCGCGCCTTTTATGAACATGAGCGCGACGATGCTGATCAATGGTACAGCCGCAATTGCAAAGAATAGGCTGCTTGGCGTCCAATCCCGCGCCATGAGGGCTCCGGTTACCAATGGGCTAAGAATTGAGCCTAGTCGGCCGAAACTCAACGCCCATCCAACTCCTGTTGCGCGCAAGGGAGTCGGATAGAGCCCGGTCGTGTAGGCATTCAAACACAGTTGAGCTGCAAGTACGAACACTCCCGAAAAGAGTGCCATCAATAGGACAAAGTCAGATGCCGCAAACATCCCCAGTCCCGCAATAAATATTATTGACCCGAAATTCACGGCTATCAGTACTGGCCGAGCACTCAGGCGATCACTCAATAAACCGAAAGCGAGGCTCCCGAAAACTCCACCAAGATTATGAAGCATTTGTGCATAAGCACCTTGGGCCTGACTGTGCCCTGCCTCGGTGAGCACGCCTGTTAGCCAACTCCCCAGACCGAAAAGCACAAATTGGGTAGCGAAGAATGTGATCCACAACAAAATTGTTTGAGTGGCTCGACTACCTTTGAACAGGTCCCTTACCGAACCTCGCTCGGCTTCCTGTTCGCCAGTAACGACTTTTGCGTCATTTGCGATCTGGCAGTCTCGATTGGCTTTGCCAAGAAGAGCAATAGCCTTCGCTCGTGATACATCGTCACCCCGGTTTGTCAGAAACCTTGCTGACTCGGGCAGGGAAATCAGAAGCGTTACAACCAAGATCGCCGGCGCGACGCCTCCAGCGAAGAAAACACCTTGCCAGCCGAAGCCATCAATAAGCGCCGGGGCCGCCAATCCGGCTAAAGTTCCACCCAAAGCATGACCGCTAAACATAACCACTAGCAGAAAACTGCGCATTTTCTTGGGCATATATTCCGCAACCAAAGCCGCACCTAACGGGATCGTCCCGCCGATTCCGAAACCTGTTAGCAGACGCAAGACTTCGAGTTCGAAGATGTTGCGGGCGAATCCTGAAGCTAATGATGCTATCGTTACTACCGAAAACATCGTGATCATGACCGGCCTACGCCCGTAGCGATCTCCGAGGATACCACCTATGGCTCCTCCGAATGCCATGCCGACAAGCGATGCTGACAAAGCCGGCGCAAAGGAAGGCAAGCTCAATCCCCAGTCCTGTGCGACGGTGGGCGCGATGACCGCCATTGCCGTGGTATCAAAACCATCGACTATGGCCACCAATGTGCAGAGCAAGATAAGGATTAGATGAAAATGCGAGAATTGCGCATTGTCTAAAATGTCTGACACGACCGCGACATCCGAACGCTGCGCCTTACTCGTCATGCCCCCTCCTTTGATCCAACATACTGTGATATTAAAGGTATACCATATAGACGTATCAAGGCAATTTAAAGCGGTAATGCCTGATAATATCGTCTATTGGTATACCAATATGATCGTCGAGGTGGCAATCCGATGCGATGGACCTCATTCTATCACCCACTTTGTTTTCGGCAATGCGTCAACGCATGTTCGAACAATAGGAGCAGTAGGTCGATCAAAGAACTGAAGCATTATCCCAGCCGCACATTCAGGCTGGTTGATCAAAGTGAAGTGCCAAGTAAGCGGAAACTCTATTATGGTCGACAAACTGAAATTCCTTGAGGTTTCAATGCTCTGATATGTGGGCGTTACCAAATCCAGTTGTCCCGCAAAGAACAAAGCCGGCGTGTCCGATTTTACAACGGCTATTGTTGCTGGATCGCTCGTCGTGAAACCCATACGGGGACAAAAACGAGCCCAATCATAAGTCTCGAATGATGTCATTCTTGCCCCCGATACTACCGCCGCATCAAAGGACCGCGTGGGAAAACCATTGGAATCGGATCGCTCCATGCGCGGAAATTCGTCGCGACAAACGGAACTGGGCCAGGTGAAAGCGGGGTCTTTACTTCCGGAATTGGCTTCTGGATTAGCAAGCTTTCGCCAGGCTTCGTAATCCTGTTTTGCTGCGCGTGAGATCGCGAGTGGAATTCGGCCACGAAGATCTGGATTGGCCAATGCCAGCCTGATTTGATCGAGAAACTCAACATTTGAGATCCTTTCACCTCCGATGTTTCGCGGTCGACGTTGCAAGGCTTTTGCGGCCTTTTCCAGATCGGATTGCAGCTTTGGATACGCAGAGACACATTCCTTCACGGCAGCACATTCATCAAGAAGTTCAGCGAGCGGCTGAAGAACAAAGGATTTGCCGAATGAATTGGATTCAACGCCGGACATGCCATCAAACACGATGGCCTTAATTGCTTCTCCGTCGATGAAATTCAGTCGCTGAGCAATGGTGGTACCATATGAAACACCGTAGACGCTCCAACGGTCGATTCCCAAGGCGATCCGGAGGTCGCGAAGGTCTTGGGCTGCTTCAAAAGCACCGAATGCGTTAATGTCGAGCTTGGAAGCAAGACTGTTGCGACATTTCTCGACGTTTGCTGGATCGGCTTTGGGGTCGGCTGCATCCAGACCTTCCGGAAACTCAGCACAGGACATGTCTGGTTTGCCCCAAGGTGTCGAACCTCGATGATCTACATAGATTAAAGTATTATTTCGCGCGAGCCGATGCGCCAAGGCTGGTTGGCGTTTAAGATTTTTCAGGCCAGATCCATTACCTCCCATTACGAAAAGGATAGGATCTCGATCGGCAATTTGCTGCTCTGGCTGAACCACTGCAAAGAAAATGGTTACATTTTTCCCGGCTAAATTCTCGCGGTTCTCGGGTACGTTAAGTTGACCACACTGCACTCGGCCAGCGATAGCGGCTCCAGGTTCGAATGGACATTCAGCCGATGTAATGGAACGGCTGGGGATGAGCCTTAAATCAGGTGATTTTGCCTCGACCGTCCCCGCACTCAAAGCCAGAATGGCGCCTGAAATGAGCGTTCCAACTCCTTTAATTCCTCGGCTGATCATGATGTGTACCCTTTATCGTCAATAGCTTCCGTTGTTCTTTTCCGAGCCGCGTCTTTGATCAATTACCGTTGCGCGGCACCCGGTTAAACCAGCGACGCGCAAACAGCTTCTCGCCGTTCAGCGTCGCTTCGATCCCTTCCTCGACAATGAATTCGCGAGGTGTGCTCGTCATCGTGGTTTCGACGCGGGCTACAGCTTTCCAGCCCTCACGCTCGGAGCCTCCTTCGGAAGAGAAGGCGATACGATAGGAGTTGACATCGCCGTCGTTGACAGTTGCATCGATCGAGAGCGAATCTCCGATACGCATTCCAATCGGTTCCAGCAGTTCAAGCTCCAACGGCTGCGAAGCCGTGAATACAGCCTGGCGATTGCCCGGCGATCCATTGATGCGTGTTGGACGTTCAACCACGGACTCCCCTTGGACCGGCCGACCCGCAGCCTGCGGCAAAGTGGGGATCGGCATTTTCGCTTCGCTACTTCTCGCGGGACGGATCGGCAGATCGAGTTTCGATATGCCCGTAACCACTTGCAGGTTCACTGCCTCGGGAGTCGGCCAAACTATTGGCCATTGGTTCTGCGAGACGGAGAGACGAATTCTCGATCCCTTCTTCACACGTCGCGAAGTGTGATTGAGCACCAACACTTGTGCATGTTCCACTCCCGGTGCGATAGGCAGAAACGCCGTGTGGTCGGCATTGTGTGCAAGGTTACGGACTCCATAGGTTAAAAGCCAGGAGCGACCATCCGGCGTGACTTCGTTCAGCCTCGCCGAAATCTTAGCCACGGCCTTGTCTGAGACAAACCTCAGCTGGAGCATTGGTTGTCCGACGATATCGATGTCCTGCGCAAGAGGAGCTGTTTCGAAAATTAACGAGCGATCGTCGTCAACCGATTGTTCGCTCGGCGCTTGCGATGCCATGTCCATCGGCGAAAGCAGCGGAATGCCGGTCCCGATTGTGACATCGCCTGGGACATCGCGTTTATCCCGACGCATTTGGCGGCGGCTCAGCGAGCCGTCGGCACTCAGAACATAATTGGCTGCTTGCGATCTTGCCGGCGGCCATGTCTCGTCGGCGACCCAGCGGCCGGGAATATTGCCGGGATAGCTTTGCGCCGTGGTCGCCTCGGCTACGTACGAGCGCAACATTGGTTCGTTCATGATTCCGTTATCATGACCGTTGAGCCAGTGATCCCACCATCTCGTCTCCTCGACAGCCCAGTCGATCTTTGGCCCAGGATCACCGCCCTGCGGCCATTGGTGCCCCCAAGGGCCGATTATTCCCTTGCGCGGACTTGAGAGTCGCTCGAGCACGCGGGGCACGGTGTTGATATATGAATCTTCGAGCCCGCCGACCGCGTAAACGGCACATTGTACCTTTGAATAGTCGGTGAGAATGCGGTTGCGCCAATATTCGTCCACCAATTGGTGGCGCATCCATTCGGAAACGAGTGGAATTTGAGCCTCCAGCCTTTCGAGCCACATTTCCTGCCAACGATCCCCGACTATGGCGGGATCGGGCGGATTGGTCATAACCCTCTTCCAGAGAGTACCCCAAATGACCTTTTCGTTGAGGATGCAGCCGCCAAGCGTGTGCACGTCATCGGTGTAGCCGTTTTCCGTCCCCATAGCCGCAATAATAGCTTTGAGTTCAGGAATAGCTTTTGCTGCGGCCTGATATGCAGTAATCGCGCTATACGATATTCCCCGCATCCCTACATTGCCATTGCACCAAGGCTGCTGCGATATCCACCGTATGACGGGACCAGCGTCGGTTTGTTCCGGAAGGTCATATTCGTTGACAATAATCCCGCCAGATTCACCCGTACCGCGAACATCGACCCTAACCAGCGCGAAGCCTCGAGGAACCAACCATGCGGCCGTCCGGTCGTCGCCGCGCCGCGGCCCTCTTCGCTTGGTGTAGCCATGATAGTCGAGAATGGCCCCTACAGGTTTTGTTTCCGCATCTTCGGGCAAGATGATGCGTGCGGCCAGTTTCACGCCGTCGGGCATTTCTATCCAAGTATTTTCTATAACTCTGATCTTACGCTCGGCAGGCGGCACCCACACGTCTGTGTCGGCCCAGGCTGGTCGGTACCAACCGCCAATCGCGGAGAACGCTCCGACCGTCGCGATAAATTCCCTCCTGCTTCTTCTCAATCCCGACATGTCCATCCCCTCCTCCGAATGCCTAGCTTCGATTAACGCTCCGTCGCGACAAAGCTGACTTGACACACTATTGAAAATCGCGCGGGACGCGCTCATTCCATTCGCGTTCACGAACTACCTTGCCGTCCCTCAATAGTTGACGGACATGCCGATAATGGAAGGCCTCGGCATCGCTCTTGAGCTCCGTCGTGCCGCGCCATTCGACGTCATGCCCCTGCCATTTGCTTTTCATGAACGATCGGCCAACAAAGCTGGCTTTCGCCGGATCATCATCGGCAACGGAAAATTCGACTGATACGTCCTCCCCGTCAGGGCTGGCCCACTGATAACCGCGTGTGACGGTCGTCGTCCGCTTCAGATCGTCGCGCAGGATTTGACTTCTGACCGGGCCGTTCCAGGTCGTTTCAGCATGGCCGCTGCCTGCTGCTTCCGCTTCAGCCACTGTTAGATTGCGGCTACCCATGTCGGCCGCCGCCTTTTCGGCGGCTTCGGGCGCTTGCGGCGGAATGACCGGCAGCGCGAGCGTCGAGCCGCCCTCCCCCACGCCGAGCGTCATCACCAGCGGCTTCGCAGACGGCCAATAGGACGGGAACAGGGCATTGGAGACCGAAATGCGCATGCGGTGACCAGGCTGGAAGATCCATGAGGTGGCGTGAAGTTTCACTTCCAAGGGATACCGGGTTCCGGGCACGAGTGGCTCCGGTTCGACAGATGATTGGCGTTGTGCGCCGTTCAACGCCCCGCCCGTGACCAGCGTTGTTGTCCCGTCAGGGGCTACGTCGGATAGCTTCACGAACCAGTTCGCATGATCAACATCGACTGAGGACAGCAGCGACGCGACCGGAGAGCCAAGAATCTGCAATTCACTCGTCAGCGGCGAGCTTTCATAAACGAGCGCTGTCGCGTCGCCCTCGCGCTGATCCGGAGACACATCGATCCAGCCCAATCCTGCGCCGACTCCCGTACTGGCAATCATGCGCAATCCGTGTTCCGAAGCCGGCCCCGCAATGGGCGCTAGGGCGTGGCTCTCGGTCAAAGAGAAGATCTGTGGCCGGATGGGCGGATTGTTCCAGCGCGCAATCGAACGCCACTCGCCAGGGATTTGCGAGCGCGAAATGATCGGGCGGTAGGGACGCCGCATGAAGACACTCACTTGCGGCTTTTCAAGCACGCCGTTCTGCTTGCCTTTCAGGAAGTAATCCCACCAATCGAGTGTTACTCGTCCAAGATCGGCGGTCGGCCCGGGATAATCCGAGCTGTGATTCCAGGGGCCGATCACCGCCCGCACAGGCCCGCGCGAGTTTTCCAAAGCGCGAATGGCCGCGTTTCGATAGGGATCATGCCACGCTCCGACCATCATTGTCGGCACATCACCTGCAGAGGGATTAAGATCACGGCGCAAGCCGCGGTGCCAGAACTCACCGTCCCTCTGTTGTCGCAGAAATGTAAGGCTCATCGGCTGCTGGTCGAATCGGTTTCGCAGGATTTCCTCATCGAACGGATCCTGATCCGGCGGTGTCACAAACAGCATGCTGTCGGCGGCGACTGTATAGTCGTCCAAATGAAGGATGCCAGAAGGATAGCGAACATCTTCGGAGTAAGTGTCTTCGGTCGCCATGAATGTGACGATGGCTTTGAGCGCAGCCGGTTTCCTGGCACCCACCAGCATGGCGGTGAACCCGCTCCACGAGGTCCCAAACATGCCTATGCGGCCGGTTGACCAAGGCTGGCTCGACAGCCAGTTCACGGCCTCAGCCGCATCATCAAGCTCGGTTTGGGAGTATTCCCGGTCTGCCAGCTTCCCTTCACTGACACCCGTTCCACGAAGATTGAGATAGGCTACGACATAGCCTGCCTTGACGTAGTCGGCATACCAAGGGCGTCCGTGGCTTCCACAAGGACTAGCATATCCATCGACCGTGAGAAGAACTGGGAATCTCTCCTTCGGATGCGCCTTGGAAGGTTTGGCAACGCAGATTTCCAGTTGCACTCCATCCTTCATCACAATCTTTTGGCGCAAGAAGCTAGCTTGCGGGGCATCTTTGGCACTGGCATAGGACGTGGTAAGGACCGCAAACGCTGCCGCGAAACCCAGAATTGTAAGACTCATTTTACGAGAACTGCCCGTAACCAGCCCGCACGGTTCGATCTCGCGCTTCTGTAGCTTCTGATCGCCGTCACTTGCCGAGACAGCAATTTCTCTCGCCATTGTCCGTCCTCCGCTCTGTGAATGGCCGAATCATGCAGCCTTGACCCTACCATACAGTTCTGTACTGTAATGCCAAGCGCGATGAATTCGGGTATCGTCAATATCTCCGGGGGAGCAGATCCAGAGCCTCCCACTGGCGTCAAATCTCAAAGTCTCGGTGCAACGACCAAGCCACGCCCGCAAGTATTCACCGCATCCGAAGGAGTTTGTTGAGTGCACAGAAGTTTTCGACCAATCTCCTGCCTGATCGCCGGGACGGTTGCTGTCTCAGTTGCTGGCGCTGCGTCGGGCGGAACCAAGGCAGTTTTAGACGTCAGGCGCCTAACGTTGCAAAACGTCGGCGCTGAGAATACGGAGTATCGGGACCGCAGAGCCCTTAGACTCATCGTTTCTCCTGAAGCGGAAGCAGCTGATATCGACGCGACCTTCGCGGTGCTTCCCTATCCACCGATCAGAGATTTTGTAATTGAAGCGGATGTGGCGGGAATCCCCGTAGCCGCGGAAACCACCGCCAGAGGGTTTGTTGGTATTGCTTTCCACATCGCCGAAGATCGGAACAGTTTCGAAGCCATATACCTGAGGCCGACCAACGGCCGCGCAGACGATCAGGTGCGCCGGAATCGCGCCATCCAGTACATCTCCCATCCAGACTACCCTTGGCACAGGTTGCGGATTGAAGCTCCGGGGCAGTTTGAGTCCTATGTGGATCTCGAGCCGGGTCGATGGACTCGCATGAAGATCGTGGTCGTGGGTGCGCGCGCCAGCCTATTCGTCAACGACGCAAAGCAACCGAACCTGATCGTCAACAACCTCAAACTTGGCGAGCGTTCGGGGCGAGTTGGTCTGTGGGTCGGACCAGGTTCGATCGCTCACTTCTCAAACGTTGTTATCAAGCCGATTTCTGCGCTATCAAAGCCGCATGAGCTGACAAAAGACAGCGAGCTAACGTCTGCCTTCGTCCGTTAAACGGGACATCATTCTGTTGTGAGGCCTTCTGCCAGCATTGCCTTGCGCATCGGCTCCAGATAGGGAGCAAAATCGTGCCATCCGCTCAACCCTCTCGTATGAATGGGCTCCCTGATCTGGGCCGCGCTGTGCGAGGTGTTCGCAGTTGCCCCCTTGTGCGGTGACAGGCAATCATCATGCCAGTCGAGGCCACAGGCAGCGACGAGTTCGCGGATGCTGGTTGTCGGATTGCGCACCAAATCATCATAGAAAACATGGTGAATCCTGCCGGGCAGTTCGCGGCTCCAGTGGTCCATCAGCATATGGAATGCAGCGATGTAGCGCCCAAGCTCAACCTGATCATAGGAAAAAGGATAGCCTTGTACGAACAGCGTCTTGAACATGCCCCAGCCCACCGCAAGTGGCGGCTTGTAGACATGTACGATGCGCGCACGTGGCAAAGCTTTGGCGATGAGCCCGATGTAAAGATAATTGAGCGGCAGTTTGTCGATAATATGCAGTGACGGGTTCCGGCCTGCCGATGCGAGCTCGTGATAGAACTCGCCCAACATGACTGGATCCAACGTCTTGCTGAACGGGATCAAGGCATGTTTGCCGCCCCCCCGGAATCCACTCGCTTTTGCGCAATGCTCCAGCGCGCGCGCGAAGGCCGACATCTCTCCACCAGATACGACTTGGGGATGAGCTTCAAGAATGCGCTCTATCAGGGTCGTCCCCGAGCGTGGCAGGCCAAGTACAAAGATCGGCGCAGCACCGGAAAAGCCCTCGCCCATCGACGCCAAGGCGCAACTAGTAAAGGTGCTGCGAATGGCCGCTAGCGCCGCGAGATCATCGTCAATGTCATAATCCAGATGGCATCGCCGCAACTTGGTGGCTGCGTCCAAGGCAGCAAAGGCCTGGGCAACATGACCAAGGTCTTCCCGCTCTTTCGCAAGCGCATAAAGCAGCCGCATCCGATGCTGCCAAGCCGAGTGTTCACCGGCGAGTGCTGTCTCGATCTGCGCAACGTGATTGCGAACGCTTGTTTGGCGTCTGAGATGACTTCGATTCAACCACGCTTCGCTATCTGCAGGGTCCACCGCTATGACAGCATCATAGTCCTTTTCGGCAGCTTCCAGCTCACCAAGAAAGCGAGCCGTCGCCGCGCGATTGAAACGCACGCCGATTAAACCGGGTTCATGGCTCAGCGCCTGATCATAAAAGCTATTCGCCAGATTATAACCGCCAGCAGCCGATGCCAAATCACCTGCAGTCGCTGCTACCCGCGCGTCTGCTGCCAGGATCTCGAACGATTGCGTGAGGTAGGCGATGGCCAGATCGGGCCGTTCGTGGGCTAGGGCGCTGCGCGCCTGCTCCAGTACGGCCCGCTCCGCGCTCACTTTCGTAACGTCAAGCGAATTCCCACCGTACGAGGTCGTGCGATATAATCGCCTCGATACAATGCCCGGATGTTTGGCGGCGTGAGATTATTTCCCGCGGTTTTGGCAGAGATTCCATCAACGTCAAAAAGGTTCGTTGCAAATATTTGCATGCGTATCGCGGAATTCCAGTCATAAGCGATCGACATGTTCGTCATAGCAAAACCATCGAGTTTGGCAAATCCCGGCGAATTGGGGTCGAGGCTTGACAACACATCGCCGCGAAGGTTCACATCAGCGTGAATATCTATCGTCCGAACTCGATCACTGCCCAACGGAATTGCAACATCAATGGCCGCCCCGACTTGATGCCGGGCAGATCCTGGCAGTCGGGTGCCAACAGGAGCCGTAAAATTGCGCCCACCAAAGGCAATTGGACCAATGGCTTCGGTTGTCTTGGCATCGGTATAGGCGTAGGAAATCGATGCAGTGACCATCGAGCTCGGGCGCAACTGAGCCTCGAATTCTATTCCTTGCGATCTGGCACGGCTACCGTTGACCACAGTGGGAGTACCGGCCCGCGATCCAATTTCGATCTGGATATCGCTCCAGTCAATGCGAAAAGCAGCGAGCGAATAGCTAACAGCACGATCTAACAGCTGCCCTTTGATACCGAGTTCATAGTTATTAGCGCTATCTGGACCATAGTTAAGGAAGGTACCTGGATCACATGCAGGACAAGACCGAGGCCCGATGGGATAGGCGTTGGCGCCGCCCGAGCGGAAGCCCTGGCTAAAGGTAAAATATGCCAACTGCTCGCCAAATTCGTAAGACGCATTTCCTTTAACAATAATCTTGGTGTCCGATCGCGAACCTGAACCTTGTGACGTACCGTTTGCCAGATAGTTGGGATCGCTGGACGCACCATCACCGCCAAAAAACCCCAATGTGGGAAAAGTCTGAACTGTGCTCTGCCGGAATTTCTGATTAAATACACGAATCCCGCCCGTAAATGAAAGGGCTGGTGTCGCATGCCAAGAAAATTCACCGAAACCCGCCAGTTCCTCAAAACGTACTCGACGATCAAAAGTGAAAGAAGTGTCGGGTGGATTCAGCGAGCCAGGCCGAACCCCTCCGAAGTAAAGGACCACGTCATTGGCATAGGTATCAAGGAAAACACCACTTCCTGGCAATGTCGAATAGGCAGCAAGTCCTGGCACGGTAGAGAAAGCGAATGTGCTCTGTTTACGGTTCTGGTAATATCCGCCAATCACATATTCGAAGGTGTCACTATCTTTCGAAACCAGGCGCAACTCCTGCACAAATGAACGATCCTTGACTGTGTCATAGTTTGTGGTCGAAGCGCGTGGGTAATTTCCATAATACTGGATAAACGCGTTGGCGATCTGGGAATTATCGAACAGGTCGTCGGAACGGCTGCGGGAATAGGATGTCGCGGAAGTCAGTGTCGCAAAACCGAAATCGACTGTGCCAGTAAGTGATGCAAGATCGGTATCTGTATCGATAGGGCTCACCGGGATTAGCTGGCGGTTTTCATAACCGGAATCGCCCGTGCGGAAAGGAAAGGCGTTCGCCTTGGTATTCTGATGCAAATAGCTAGCCTCGATATCCACGGAGTCGGATGGTTGCCAGCGAAGCGCCGCGCGGCCAAACCAGATTTTTGCCCAGTCGATATCATCAATTGCACGGGTCACAGCAGGACTGTTGAGCGGATCGGCCGGATTGGCCAGCACGACTTGTGCATCCGGATTGAACCTTATGTCTTTATCATAAACATAAGCATTGGTGGCATTTATAACCCCAGCCTGATATTCGTACCCTCCGTTCAAGCGCAAGGCCAGCGTGGATCCAACCGGAATGTTAAGCATGGCATCGGCATCATATCCTGCTTTGCCGGCATGCCGCGTTGTCGACGCAGCCGCATTAACTTCATAATCAAAGCTGCCGACGTCAGGGCGATTTCGGATCAAACGGATGGTTCCGCCTACCGATCCTGCACCGAATAATGTGCCCTGCGGTCCGCGCAGCACTTCGACGCGCGCAATGTCACTTAACTTCAGGTTCGCGAAGACGGGGATGTCGTCAATATAGGTTGATGTTGCCGAACTTCCCAACTTGGGAAACGAGGTTCCGCCTCCCCCGATGGCATCAGTGGACACCCCGCGGATGATGAAATTGTTGTTCGAGCCGTTGGCACGCGGCCCATAATCAACCGCAATTAGCCCGGGTGTGCTGTTCCGCAATCCAGCAAGATCAGTGACATTGGCTTTTTCAAGCGACTCTCCCGATACAGCGCTGATATTATATGGGATTTCAAACACAGTCTCCTCACGCCGAGTGGCCGTAACGACGATTTCACCTGCTTGATTGGCGTCATTGTCGCTGGATTCCTGCGCTTGCACCAGTTGCGGATTTATCAATGCCATTATGCTTGCCGTTTGCAGCAAAATTGACAGTTTCAGCTTCATCGAACCCCTCCTCATTAATCCAGACGGCGCACCGCTCTCGAATCAAAACCATACAGAACTGTATTGAATTGTTGACCCAGTGGCAATATGGAATATGAAGAGTGTTCAGCTTGGATTCGTGAGAGGTAATGATGAGCCAGTTTGTATCGTCCGCAATGAAGGCGTCCTTACCGTTTCGGTGCTATACAGATTCGGAATTTTTTGAACGCGAGCGCCAGGGTCTTTTCCATCAAGAATGGTTCTGCGCAGCTCGCGAAGAGGACGTAGCTACTCCTGGCACCGCAATCGTTATTCCCGTTCTAGGTGAAAGCATCATTGTATCTCGGCTGTCGGATGGCAGCTTGCGCGCGCATCAGAATATCTGTCGGCACCGCGGCGCAAAAATGTGTGGTGAGGACTCCAAATGGGGCGTTACACTTAACGGCGGGATTGATCGCGGCTTCATTCGCTGTCCCTATCACCAATGGACTTATGGGTTGGATGGTACATTGATCAATGCACCGCATCTTACAAAATCCGACGATTTCAACGCGTCTGATTTTAGTTTGATAGCTGTTGGCATAGCAACGTGGGGCGGCTTTATATTTCTGAAACTGCGGCCGGATGAAGGGGACGAACTACCGCGAACGCTCGGAGTGTCCGACATTGGCCTAGCTCCAAAACGGCTTGGCAATTATCCGCTGGAGACGCTGCAGACAGCTCATTCTATCAAATATGAGGTAGCTGCTAACTGGAAAGTCATCGCCGAAAATTATAACGAATGCTACCATTGCAGCGGTGTTCACCCCGAACTTTGCGAAATTGTGCCGGTTTTCCGTAAGAAGGGCGGACTCGAACTTGACTGGGAAAATGGTGTCCCGCATCGCGAAGGAGCATGGACTTATACATTTAGTGGAACAACCACGCGAAAACCTTTCGCAGGTCTCGACGAATATGAACTTGTGCGGCACAAGGGCGAACTTGTTTATCCAAACATGATGCTGTCCATGAGCGCCGAACATGGTGCCGCATTCATACTTTGGCCCATTTCTGCGGACAAGACGATCGTCGAATGTCGCTTTCTTTTTGCCCCTGACGAAATCGCGAGTCCCGAATTCGATGGGTCAGACGCGATAGACTTTTGGGATATAACAAACCGGCAGGATTGGGCCGTTTGCGAGCGTGTTCAGCAAGGAATGAGTGTCGGACGAATTGAACACGGCTGGTACGCTCCAATGGAAGATGATAGCCTCGATATTCGCAAATATCTCGGCGAGAGGCTGGGGCACGATGTAATAAATCAATAGAGTAAAACCTTGTCGTAAATGGTTCCCAACCTCTCTCTTTCAGCACTGCTTTCACGAATACCGAGCGTGTAATAGCCTACTTGGTGATAATAGGTTATCCGTCCGCGAACTTCCGCTTCGTCCTCATCAAAACCATATGACTTGAACATCTCAGCGAAGGCAGCAACTCTTATATCATCAATTCGATGAACCGCTTCTGCGACCAAAGAATCTGTTCGTGCCCAGTCACGAATGGCGGAGTCGAAGGCGGGATCAAAGTCGGTTTCATCGATCCACAAGCGACCGACAGTCTTGTCAAAATCACTTCTTTCTCCCCTAGCTCCGGCTGCTTTGATCGCTGCCAGCATTGGTTCGGTGTTGGATGCTTCCCACAAATGAAGGAGCGCATCCAAAAGAGAGTCACGATCCTCAAAATGCCAATAAAAACTCCCGCGTGTCACGTTGATACGCTTTGCAAGCAAATCGACCTTCACTCCATCGATTCCGCTTTCTACCAACATGGTTCGGGCCGCGCTTATCCAGTCTTCGCGACTCAATCGCGAAGATTTACGATATGTCTTTCCTGAGGATGGCCGTTGTGGCCTGCCGTTGCTCGGCATATTATTTTTCTTAACAGCTTCACGCCCCATCAATCTGCGCCCCGCAAAACATCAGCTGAGACGATGCCATGAAGCGCCCGCAGCCCACCGAAACGGCGAAACTTGGATTTGAGACCCCCAATAGTCGTAGCACTGCAAATGTGCGCCTCCCCCAGCCAGCTATCCCCTTCAGTTTGGCTTAGAACCCAAATGCGATTCGTCCAACGAGGGTGGTGTTCGCCAATAGGCTGCGTTTCATCGAAGTTCAACGATTGCTATTACCATACAGTTGTGTATGGTTTGCCTAGGCAACGAAACGCCGCCTAAAACCTTGTGCCGGGAACACAAAATGAAGAACAATATTATTCTCACTATTCGCTGCGCTGATAGACCTGGATTGGTGGCGTCTGTCACAAGTTTTCTGGCGGAGCGAAACTTCACCATTATCGAATCGCACCAGCATCAGGATGCGGACGATTTCTTTATGCGTATTGTGTTCGCTCCAATATGCGACACGTCCCTGAATTTGGCCCAAATTGAATCGTCCTTTAAGTCGATTTCGTCGCAATTTGGTATGACCGCTGCATTTACACATACCGCCAAGCGACCCAAAATTTTGATAATGGTCTCAAAGTTTGGTCACTGCTTGCACGATCTGCTGCATCGTTGGCGCGCGGGGCAGTTGGCTGTCGACATCCCTGCAGTTGTCTCCAACCATGACGACATGCGTTCGTTTACCGAATGGAATGGCATTCCTTATCATCACTTGCCGATCACACCGCAAAACAAATTAGAACAGGAGGAAGTTCTGCTGAAACTAGCGAACGACTACGATATCGATTTGGTCGTTTTGGCGAGGTACATGCAGGTCCTATCACCTGGTCTTTGTGCAGCTTTATCTGAGCGATGCATAAACATTCATCACAGCTTTCTCCCAAGTTTCAAGGGTGCAAAACCTTATCATCAAGCTCATGCACGCGGAGTAAAATTGATAGGGGCGACGGCGCACTATGTTACTACCGATTTGGATGAAGGCCCGATTATCGAACAGGATACACGAAGGGTCAGCCATTCTCGAACGGCTGAACAACTCGTCCAAATTGGTCAAGAGGTCGAAGCTAGCGTACTTTCACGAGCGGTTCGCTGGCATATCGAAAAGCGTGTCATCCTAAATGGCGCTCGAACGATCATATTCGACTAAAAACGCGAAGTAGGCGAAAGTTACGTGACCTTTGGTATCGACACAAGATGGCCATGGGCAGTTTGGCGTTTCTAGCTCGGTATCAGTAAGTGCCTGCTAGGGCGGATAATGCCCGCCTTTGGATTACCGTGGAAGGCAGCCTTTGGAGTGCAGCGATCAGCGCTTGCGATCTGCGCGTTTCAATTTCACTAGACGAGCCTTGGCGCACAACATGAGCAAAGACGAGTGCCGTTTCTGCGAGCATCGCATCATCACCAATCAGTTGAGCCAAAGTCGCTCGCTGAATGAGAAGATCAGTGGTAGTTTCGACGCTAAGGGCAGCATCGACAATATCCAATGCTTCGCGGGACATGTCCCCTCGCAAGTCGGGCCTCAAAGAGCCAATTCTTTCCAGCCGCCAAGCCGCGCGCAGATGATTTGCAGATGCATATCCGGGTTCGGTTGGTATCAGAGATGCGAGATTTTCGTCCATTGCAGCAAGCGCTGCATAGTCACCCGCAGTACCTTTTTGTCGAGCAGCAGCCAACAAGCTGTTTTCGGTAGTTCGCGAAAATGGAAGCAAGCCCGCTTGCGCGAGGCGCAAACTAGAATAGGCACTGTCGGCCCTTACTTCAGCGGGTCTTTTCGTAATAGCATCCAAAGCTGTGCGGGTCATTATTCCACGTCCAGGCCCGGTTTCGAACGCCATCGAGTTCCTGTCGTCGCCGATCAATTCGACTCCTTTAATCAATTGTCGCACGGAATGCTCGTCTAGCAAAAGCGACCATGCGAAGTCCTGAGCACTCAGAATTCCGGCTCGTTTGAACAATTTAGAGCTGGTCGACCCTACCCTAACAAATCCGCTTTCGGGTGAAATAGGAGCATCGGATGCGATGATAATAAGATTGAACGGAACCGGTTCATAGACCCGTACAACCTTAAATTCTGATGCAACCGTTGCCAGAAATGATCGCATTAAATGTGGATCTACAAAGGACGCGTTCATCCATTGCACGAACACTCCGCGATCTGCCAAACGGGATTTTGCAAGCGCGACAAACTGCTGCGTGTAAAGACTAGCCGAGCCTGCCGTCCAGGGATGCGACGGCTGCGACACAATGATGTCGTAACTTTTTCTCGTTCGCAACATGGAGTTACGCGCATCATTATGGACAAGTGTAATTCTGGAGTCGGCGAGTGGGTTCACTTCGCGCTGAGACGCGATGTTGCGGTTAGCTTCAATTATACGTTGCTCGATTTCGACTACATCAATTCGGCGAACCCACGAAGGGACAGTCTCGAGACTGACGCCACCACCCAAGCCGATTACCATCATCGACCGGGCCTCTGTGCGTGCTAAGGCAGGCAACACAGTCAGCCAATGCTGATCATTCAAAGAAGGCGGCATACCCGCTCGTGGCACGAGCGCTTCTGGCAGGCCATCGCTGCGAACGACGATTCCATCATCACGATCCCGAACTTCAACGGTCGCGACGCGACCGACGCTCAGGGAGAGAAGTTCGCCGCTTGTGTCGCTATCGACTACACCATTTTTCAAGAGTGAATAAGGTTCGGGAATGCCGAGAAGCAGCGCACCGATAGAAGCTAGAGCGCATCCGGCAAATCCCGAAGCGGCTTTCATGTTCGGTGAAGCCGCAGCTGCTGCAAGAAAGAGAAGCAACGCAGCAACCAGTAAAGTGCCACCGAAGCCAAACGACTCCAGTAGATAGTGTCCGGCTAACATGGAACCAACCACTGCTCCTGCAGTGTTTGAGGCATAGATCAAGGCAGCACTTCTTGCAGGATCGCCTCCGGCCGCGTCAACGAAACGCGGGTAGGCCATACCAAACGCTACAGCGCCCGGGAATAGAGCCAACACCGCTGTTTTGGCCGCTGCCCCGGTTACCAATATCGCTATATAGCCGAGCACCGAAAGGACTGCACCTGCTGTGAGCGCAATTGCCGCGCTACCGGTTTTCCGAGCTGCGAAGATGCCACCAAGTGCTAGGCCAGCCAGCCACAGACCAAGCATAAACGCAAAACCTTGGGTAGTTCCTCCAAACGGTATTGCCAGAAGTCTCGTCCAAAAAACCTCGAGCGCAAAGGTAGCGATACCCGCAAGACCTGCCGCAATCAGCAACCTGGGAACTGGCCGAGGACCTGATCCTTCGCCACACTCAGCATTTTGACTATTGGCACGCAGATGGCGCCAAGCCAAAGCGGCGGCAGCCAAATTAGCCACTGCTCCCAATTGGCTCGCGGCAGTTAGACCAATATATGGAACGAGCAGGAAACCAGCCAACACCGCCCCTGCAGCGGCCCCAAATGTGTTTAATGCATATAAGCCTGCAACATCTTCTGTTTCACCGCGAACGGCACGAACTAGAATTGGCAAAGTCGCACCCATTGCGATCGTTGGAGGTGCGAATGCCACCATAACTATAATCAGGTAAACACCAAACTGGGGCAAGCCGGCGTCAGGTGGCAACAAAGATCCGCTCGCTAGCAGACTTATCGCTAGCGTTTGGAGCGCTGGAAATACAAATGGCAGGGCAATCGCCCAAAGCGCTATGAATAGCTCAAGAAGGACATAGCGTTTGCCAGCATCAAGACTGGAATTGAGCCAGCGGGCAGCAATCCAGCCTCCAAGAGCAAGACCGCCCAAAAAGCTCGCTAGCATAATTGCTACAGCGCTTTGAGCGGTGCCGATTGCAACCGACATCTGGTGCGTCCACACTATCTGGTAGACAAGCGCCGCCATGCCCGAAAGCAGCATGCAAATTGCTGCAATAGTTCTTTTTAGAGAAGGCAATCGTTCGGTGTTCATTCCACACTTGTATGGCCATGAAATGACAGAGCCGGGCTGATAATGCTAGCCCGGCTCTGCAATTCATTAGGTCAGAATTTATAGCGCGCCTGGATGGTGAATGTCCGAGGCGGTTCGGTGAATGCGGCGATAGAATTGAAGCCGCCCGGTATAGTGTTTTTGAACGCTGCTGTGCGCTTGTCGGTCAAATTGCGGACTGCCAGCGACAAATCCCAGCCACTGTCGCTAGCCAGTCCGAGCCTCGCATTTAGCTTTGCGAATTTTTCCTGGAAGGAGTTAGGGTTTATGTCCGTCAAGGTCGCAAAACGCCCCGTAAAGTAAAGATCGCTCCCGGCGCGAAGTGTAAGGCCGCTTCCAATATCTTGCGACCAGTCTGCAGCAATGGTTCCGGACCATTTTGGCGCATAAGGCGTGGTCACTCCGGACAAGTTTTGGGTATTGTTTGCCGTATTACATCCGAGCGCCGCGGTTTGACCTGCAAAGCATTGAGCGGTGGTAAAGTCCTCATATGTCGCGTCAAGATACGTAACATTGGTCGAAAGTCTGAAGTCGCGGGTCACAGCAAACTGGAGCTCTGCTTCCAGTCCTTGCGTACGTGCGGATGCCGCATTCGTGGTTTGGAATAGCGCGGTTGCAGGATCGAATGATGAAACCTGTAAGTCCTTATAGTCGCTACGGAACGCGGTGAGGTTGAGTAGCACACGCTTGTCGAAGAAGCGGCTCTTCAATCCGATTTCATAGGCATTCGCAATTTCCGGATTGAACGGTCCACCATCGGTGCCCGAGAAACCACCTGATTTAAAACCCTTTTTGAAGCTCGTATACAGCATTACGTCTTCTGCTGGGCGAAATTCTAGCGTTATAGCTGGTTGAAGCTTTTTGTCTTTCCGGTCTGCCTGAAGAACAGGCAGCGGGGTACAACCTGAGTATGGTGTAGACTCGCATCCGGCAAATTCGAGATCTTTTTTGACCTCTTCATAACGCAGCCCGCCACGCAATGTCACAGGCCCAAGCGCGTAACTTGCCTCGCCAAACAGCGCCCATGACGACGCATCTTCTATACTGTCCTGAACGCTGCCGATAATCCGCGCGTTGACAAACGCAGGCGTGCGGTTGGTGGAACCGGGCGGCGGTGGGACAACCAGCGGCAATAGGTTGCGCGCATCATTGTCGGACGTGCTGACAACGTCGTTGTTGTTCTTGTCGACGTAAGCCCCAAGAAACCAGTTAAATGGGCCATCTTTAGGCGAGATTAAGCGAATTTCCTGACTGAACTGATTATAACGTTCGGTGAAGGTCGCGGTCGAATAGTTGGCGATACCCTGATCAGTATCTATAAACTGATAATTCTTGTATTTGTAGTAGCCTGTAACTGAACTTAGGGTCACACCGCTATCAAACTCATAGTCGAGTAGCAGGGTGCCCCCTACTGAACGCATCCTGTTATAAAATGACCCCCCATTATCATCGGTATACAGATCGGGTCGTGCTGATTCCGCAGCAGAGGGTATCAGACCGCTCGACGCTTTGAAGCGATCAAACAGGCAAGGTTCGCGAACAGCATCCGATATATCGCGGCGGAAATTGGGCTGACAAATGATCGACTGATTGTTGCGACCCCGATCATCATTATTCCCGAAATAGCTGATCGCCGTCAGCTTGAGCCTTTCTGCCAATTGTCCAGTGACAATCATGCGTCCCAAAAGGTCCTCGATTTCTGGTTCTTTACGACCGGTGACCGTGTTAGTTAGATAACCCTCAGATTTACGATACCGCACTGCGAAACGCGTTGCCCAATCGTCGCCAAGCGGAATATCGACTGCACCAAACAGTGCTTTTTCGTTCGTTACCGGTTCATAACTGAACTCCACCTCACCGCCAAACTCTTCGTCGGGCCGACGAGTTGTAACGTTGATTGCTCCAGCGATTGCGTTTTTTCCTAGAAATGTCGGCTGTGGTCCCTTCAGGAATTCGATCCGGTCGATGTCAAGAAATCCGAGTCGCTGCGTCCGTGCTCGACCGTAGTATACACCGTCGATATACATTGGCGCTGATTGTTCAAAACCGAGGTTTTGACCGGATCCAATACCACGTACGGTGATCGTATCTGCCATCCCCCCGCGGGAAACGCGTAATCCGGGTACCTGAACGTCTTCAAAATTCTGGACTGCACCGCTTCGCAGAAGATCCCCTGTGACAGCTTGCACGGATATGGGGACATCCTGCAACCGCTCAGGTCGTTTGGTGGCGGTAACAACAATCTCGCCAAGAGCTGGCGCATCATCTTCTTTGTCGTCCGATTGAGCGAAAACTGGCGAAGCGAGTGGCAACGCCAACATCGTGGCCGCCATCAAGCTACCGAACTTGCCAATCTTTCCTTGGACGCAAATCATGATTTCCTCCCTTATGGTATACCTATATAGTGGATTATGGCGTACACCCACAATTGTCAAGCCGATAACACCGATTTGGTATACCATAATTGTGGGATAGGGTCAGCGCCGCACGCGGCGGCCCATGTCTTGCAACCACTGGTCCGCCAGTCAAAATTCCAGAATGGTCTGATATGAGCGTGGAACCAGAACAGTGGACCGCCCGCCGATACAAAATGCTACAACACTGGTCTGGCGGATCATAAGGAGCTTGGCTTGGCCATTTTGCAACTCCACACCGGTCCAGGACACCAGAGAATCGGGATCGACATTCTCGAATGCCTCAAAACTGTCCGATACGTCAGAGGCGATGGCAGCGGCACCGAAAAGTAGCTTATTCAGCGCCTCATAACGTGCCGAAACGTCAGCTGTGGATCCAATAAGCAGCCAATCGCAAAGACTTTTGCGGATTGCTAGGTAACCGTTGTCGTTACTATAGAGCTGCATAAATTCAGGAAGCGGATGATCTAAGATCGCCTCGATAGCTTGCTTCAAATCGGCGTGCCGATCTGTATCAACTGTTAACTGAATGATACGACGATCAGATGTCAATGCACGTCCCCTCGCGATCATAAGAGACAGTTTCACTGATTTCTGCTCTCCACTTAGCCCCCAACGAAACAACCTCGATTACTTCCCCTAGGCGTCGCTGCCCTTGCTCAATCAGCGCCAAAGCAATTCCACGACCGAGTGTGGAACTGTAAGCACTACTAGTAACGAAGCCTTCGCTACGACCATTCGTCGCCCGCACATGACCACCGACTGGTAAGGTCGTGCCGCAAAGTGAAGTCAGACCAACCAGCTGCTTTCGATTGGGAGAAGTTGACGATCGGCGCATCAGAGCGCGCCGCCCTAGAAAGTCGCTTGTTTTCTTCGCAATAGCGCCGCCGAAACCGATGTCCGCCGGCTGCGTCTCGCTGTCGGTATCTGTACCTACATGAATATAACCCTTCTCTATGCGCAATATCTCCAGCGCTTCTATGCCATATGGTGCAATATCAAAGCGCTTTCCAGCTTGTAGTAAAACCTCCCCCATCCGATCCGCCTGCCCCGCGGGTAGCTGGATCTCATAGCTCAGCTCGCCGGAAAAACTTACACGTTGAATGCGTACCGCAGTGTCACACAGCATGCCCTCGCGAATGGACAAGTGAGGAAATCCTTCACGTGAAAGATCAAAATCGGGTTGCAACTCTTCTAGAACATCTCGCGCTTTCGGTCCCGCGACAGTCCAGACTGCAAATTGCTCGGTCACGTCCTGAACGACTACATCCATAGGCCATTCGCACTGGAGCAAGTCCTCCAGCAATTGCATCATTTTCTGGGCGAACGCACTGGATGGGCTGAGCAAAAAATTCCCATTTCCAAGTCGGGCATAAACACCATCGTCGACGATCGTACCGTTTTCGTTGAGAACCAAACCGTAGCGAATGCGTCCCGGTTTCAGTGTTGAAGGCGTTCCAACATAAACGCGATCCAAAAAGGCGCCTGCATCTGGACCAGCCACGAGAATTTTACCTAATGGAGAACCGTCCAACAATCCGACGTTTTTACGCACTGACATTGCTTCGCGTTGAGCGGCAGAATGTAAATCCTCGTTCTCTCTAAGATAGGCGGCGGGACGTTCCCAGCCGAAGTCTTCAAAAAGTGCTCCTTGGCGCTTATGCCATTCGTGCGCGGGTAGAAATCGGCGAGGACGATACATTTCGCCGCGCATATCTGCACCAAGCAAGCCGAAGGCCGTCGGTACGAAAGGAGGACGAACCTTGCTCGCATTGAGCGAGCCCTGTTCGGCGCCAATAGTATCGGCAAGAATCATAGCACCTGAAACGGAGCCCAGCTTGCCCTGATCAACACCCATCCCTAGCACCGTGTAGCGCTTGAGATGTTCAACACTGCGGTAATTTTCGTGAACGGCAAGCTTGATGTCACCAACGGTCACGTCAGTTTGGAAGTCGACAAACTTGGACTTATCATCTCCTCCCGGGACATACCAAATTGGATCGGCCGCAACGGGCTCAGGACCAGCCCATTCAACGTGAGGAAGTACCCCGACAGGCTGGAAACTTTGGCTGCGTTCATCAAAAATCGTTTGCCCACCAGCCATGGTCCAGAGTTGAGAGACAGGATTCCAGCCGCCCGAAACTCCGACAAAGTCGCATGCAATTCTATTCAGTCCATCGGGATGGCAAACCGTAACGCCTTGCACTCGTCCTCGCCCATGTGCTGTCTGCACATGCGACCCAACAAACAGACTAATCCCACACGCTGCAGCTTTACGAACAAGATCAGGGGACACAGATGTTCTTGGATCGACAATGGCTTGCACTTTTACGCCACTTATGGCGACTTCGATCGCGGTTCGCCAACCCAGATCATTGTTGACGAAAAAAATCCCTGAATTCCCCGGCGATGCCGCATAGTCCAGAAGATAGGTTTTGATTGCACCAGCGAGCATCACTCCCGGCAAGTCATTGTTTGCAAAAGCAATACTACGCTCTTGTTTGCCTGTTGCCAGAACAATCCGTTCGGCGCGAATGCGCAGCAGTATTCGATCATCTTGGGCTGCAAGGACCAAGCCATGATCCCAAATACCCAATGCCGTGGTCTTTTCATAAACGGACACATCCGGCAGCTTGGGCGTTCCGCTATGCAAATCTACGAGAATGACTGACTTCCCGTTCTTGGAAGCGTTTTTCGCTGCAGCAAGCCCTTTGAAACCGGCACCGATTACCAGTAAATCGCAATTCACATACCGCGCGGCATAATCGCGCGCGTCAGGGATCGCCGGCACCTTGCCCAGTCCTGCTGCATGCCTGATCAGCCACTCGAACCAATGCCAATTTGGCCAAATGAACGTTTTGTAGTAGAAACCAGCCGAGAACAGACCTCGAAGTCTGTTGTTCAAACTAGCGATATCCCATTTTAAAGAGGGCCAAGCGTTGACACTGTCAACAACGAGCCCTTCCTCAAGATCGATCATTGTTGCTTGCACATTGGGAATCGACGAATTGCCTCGTACAAGCTGCACCAGTGCGTTCGTTTCTTCGCAACCCGCTCCGATTATCCCTCGGGGACGATGCAGTTTGAAACTTCTTCCGACGAGTTGAACTCCATTGGCTAGCAGTGCTGAGGCCAATGTATCTCCGGAAAAGCCTTGGTACTTCCTGCCGTTGAACAAAAAACCTATAGGTTTTCGTCGATCAATTCGGTCGCCATTTTGAGGAAGTCTATATCCGGTCACGGTCGAACTTCTCCCATCGCATACACCTCCAACACCTCGTGTGAAACTGTATGTCGAATAATGTTGAACCAAAGCCCGCACCCGTGTGCGTGGACCCAGCGCTCTGCATGCTCACCTTTGGTGTTTGCGCGCATGAAAAGGTAATGCTCCCACGCTTGATCCTCACAGGTCAAATCAGGTCTTTCGACATGAGCCTCACCACCATAAACAAATTCATGTTCGTTTCTCAGGCCACAATTTGGACAAGCAATTTGCATCATTTCAATGTTCAATCCCAGCTGCCGCCGCCTCATCGATGAGTGCTCCGTCTCTAAACCGTTGCAACACGAACGCTTTGGCGAGCGGGTGTGGCTCGTCTTTTGCTATCAGATGAGCAAACGCCTCGCCTCCGGCGGGAATCGCCTTGAACCCTCCACCGCCCCACCCTACGTTCAGGTATATCCCCTGTACCGGACTGCGATCGATGATCGGCGAGCTGTCGGCGGTGTAATCCACAATTCCGGACCATTGGCGTAGAAGGCGCAGACTGCTGAAAGTAGGGACGAGCTGAATGATGCCGGCGAGCACCTTTTCCATAATGGCAGCACTACCCCGCTGGGCAAAAGACGGGAACGGATCGATCCCACCCCCGCATACGATTCCACCCTTGTCCGATTGACTGCAATAGCTCCCGATCACAGCGGAGCCGATCACGGTATTTAGGACCGGCTTGACTGGTTCGGAGACGAAGGCCTGGAGCCCATAACTTGTGACCGGCAATCTGAAGCCGGCCATCTGTGCTACCACCGATGAATGACCTGCCGTAGCAATCCCCACCTTTCGCGCGCCTATGAAACCCCTGCACGTTTCCACACCCAACAGGCTACCGTTTGGGTCTCTGCGGAACCCGGTGACTTCAGTGTTTTGCAGGATGTCGACACCCAAGGCATCGGCGGCCCTTGCGTAGCCCCAAGCCACTGCATCATGACGGACGGTGCCTCCGCGTTTTTGGCGCATGGCCCCATAGATTGGAAACCTGGCATTGGGATCAGCATTCAGGATAGGGCAGAATTTGAACACCTCGTCTCGGCCCAAAAGTTCTGCATCGATCCCGTTCAGGCGCATTGCGTTCACAATTCGGCGTTGGAAATCGACCTCATGGCGACTGTGCGCGAGATTGAGAATCCCCCGGGCAGAATACATGATGTTGAAATTTAGTTCTTTCGAAAGGCCGGCATAGAGGTGGAGGGAATGGTCGTAGAAATCAGCGCTTTCCTTGTAGAAATAATCCGATCGCACAATAGTAGTATTGCGACCGGTATTGCCTCCTCCGAGCCACCCTTTATCGAGCACCGCAATTCTTCCAAGCTTGTAGTATTTAGCTAGATGATAAGCTGTTGCGAGGCCATGGCCGCCAGCCCCAATGATAATCACATCATAATTGTTGGCCGGTTCAGGCGAGCGCCATACCGGATCCCAATCCGTATTTCCATTGAGCCAATTCCTTAGTAGCGCGAACGCCGAGTATCGGCTCATCGGCGTAAATCCTTTAGGATGACTTGCGCTGCATTCCGTCCGGGGGCACCTGTTACACCCCCACCAGGGTGTGTCCCAGCACCACAAAGATACAAGCCAGCCAAAGGCGTGCGATAGCCCGACCAATCCGGATGAGGACGCATGAAGAACAGCTGGCCGAGATTGAGATCACCATGGAAAATATTGCCCTCGGTTAGCCCGTAGGTGCGTTCCAGATCTAGCGGCGTGATGACCGTGCGTGCGATAACGCTGGCCGGCACATTAGGCGCAACCTGACCGATCTGTTTCACAACCTGATCACCCAGCGCTTCGCGCCGTGTATCCCAATCACCCTCACGCAAACTATATGGCACATACTGGACGAAGCAGGTCAGCATAGTTCGGTCTGCTGGACACAGTGTCGGATCCACCATGCTGGGAACGACGCAGTCGATCCAGAGTTCATCTGCGACCTCACCGAATTTCGAAGCGTCATAGCAGCGTTGCATAGCGGCCATGCCACCCATGACGGAGAACACCGCGCGCTCCTGCGGCGTGGCGTCAGGCGACATACCGGTAACCGCGGGCGGCTCGCAAAGTACCATGTTCACCTTAGCTGACGGACCGGCCATCTTGATGGCGGCAATGTCCGAACGGAATTCCGGATCGAGACAGTCAGAACTGACTAGACCGAGAAACGTTCGCTTCGGATCCGCATTCGACACTACCGTCTTTGATTGGAAGGTACGGCCATCGACCAGCTCGACACCGCAGGCGCGCCCGTCCCGGATAAGGATCTGCGCCACCTCGGCATTCGTTATGATTTCAGCTCCAAAACCCTGAGCAGCGTTAGCTAGCGCGTCGCTGACCGAACCCATTCCACCAATCACATGTCCGCTAAAGCCCTGTATGCTTTGATCACCTCCGCCCAGCAGATGGAAAAGTAAACCGAGGGTGGAACCAGGGTCGTACGGACCACCATGCTTTCCGTAGACATTGTTCGCCAGAAAGAGTCGATGCGTTTCCTCGCTTTCGAAATGACGTTCGAGAAACTCGGCAAGGGAACCGGTTAGAAACTTGGTCATCGACGCAACTTCATCGCGCGAAATGCCCCAGAACTGTCGGACTATCGACGCCAATTCTCCTACCCGATCCACCAAACTTCCGCTGAGCGTTGGCGGAGGCTTCAGGAAGAAGGGTTGAAGATAACGGGCTAGCGCCTTGAGCCGATGCTCAACGACTACAAAATTCTCCGCATCTTTTTGACTGTAGGGCCTTAGACTTGCTGCTGTCCGGAGCGGATCGGACCAAAGCGTCACCAGCCCCTCATTGGAAGTTGGCACGTTGAGCGCTGGATCACATGGAACCATTTTAAGCCCATGATCGGCTAAGCCCAACTCCTTGACTACAGCAGGTGTAAGCATGCTGGCGATGTAGGAACAAAACGATACGCGGCATTCAGGCATCACCTCTTCGGTCACCGCAGCACCTCCGACAATAGCGCGCCGTTCGAGAACGAGAACGTCGGCCCCACCACTTGCAAGATAGGCAGCTGCCGTCAGCCCGTTGTGACCGCCCCCAACAACAATTGCATCGTAAGTTTTCATAACCTGTTGCAACAACTCTCTAGACTCTGAACCGAAGCTTGTTACCATACACTAGTGTTTGGATTTTGGGAGGGCAAGGCTTGTTTAGGCGCTACACCACAATTTCGGGGATGCTCGCAGGATCCCTGATCGCCGAGATTGGCGGCTATACGATGCCTTTTGTGGTTGGCGGGATAGTCAAGGCATATGCTATACCTGAAGGCTGGATCGGTTTCATTATTGCCGGACAGATTGCCTGTGCATCGCTGGTATCGATAGGATTGGCACCGTATTTGTTGCGCCTTGACCGCCGAAAGCTTGCTTTCGCAGGCGCCTTGTTAGTGTTGTTGGGCTATGCAGGCTCGGCATTGAGCCATAGCGCAGATTTCCTGGTTATGTCGCGTTTGATCGGCGGAATTGGTGAAGGTATTCTATATGCATCTATTGCTGCGGTGGCTGCGGAAACGGAGGATGCGGACCGGACCTTTGCGCTGATATGGGTTGCTGTCGTTGCATTGGCAGTGATACTTTTCGTCACGCTTCCTCTCCTGCCCGATTGGGCTGGTCCACGCGGGATATTCGTTGCATTAGGCGTTGTTGTTCTTGCTCTAATTCCCATGCTTAAAAACATCCCGCCTCGGGCCGGAATTGTTGATGCGCCGACGAACCATAAGACTTCCTCTATAAGCACACACGCAGTTACGCTTGGCTTGGTTGCGGCCCTCCTCGCGATTTTGGCGAACGGCTATTACTACTTCATCGAAGGCATTGCCCAATCAATAGGCGTGACCGAAGTTCAAGCGGGCTATGCGATGGCGATTTCGGCCGCCTGTGCGCTAGCCGGCCCTGCATTGGCGCACAGACTTGGCACTCGGTTCGGGCGGACACCCCCGCTCGCGCTAGGTTATCTGATCACCGGAGTTGGTGCCTATGCGGTCACCCACGCCGGCGACCAGACCATTCTTACAATTGCCATGTGTGTTTCCGGTACTGCTTATGTCTTCACATTACCTTATCTTCTGGGACTCGCCGCTGCATCGGGTGGCGCTCCTCTTGCAGCCGTAGCGCGCGGCGGCCAAGGCATAGGGAGTGCATCAGCACCGGCTATATCGGGGTTGATACTGCTAAATGGTGGTACGTACCAGCAGATCGGAGCCTTAGCACTGGGCTGCGCGATTTTCGCTCTCCTGCCCCTGATATACTTCGGTCGCACTAGTGCGTTGAATTCCGATAGAGCTCGAGACGTCAAATGACGTGCAGATATGCCCGAAACGTCGCAAATGTCTCTTTGTGCGATACATTTCTGATCGCTTCAGGTCGAGATGACGTTTCCCGAATAGTCATGATTAGCTGCGAACGATTCCGAGCCGGTGCCTGAAAGGACTTTCAAAGTGTGCATTGTCGTAACCATTAGGGGTGTTCCAACCTTAAAACTGTCGTCGCATTTCAGTAAAATACGGTGTGAAAATCATCCTATACATTGTGAGGGGGGCTGAGGCATGGCTGCCATGGCATCCTTTTGCCCGGCGTCCGGCGAACTCGTGTGGCAAGGCAAAACAGCTGGACCTGAAGACGTCAACGCGACTGTCACGTTGGCACGTAACGCCTTTGATGGCTGGGCCGGAACACCGTTGACCGAGCGCATAAACCACATACTAAAATACCGGCAGAGGCTGACGGATCGCTCCGATCCACTCGCGACGGCCATAAGCAGGGAAACGGGCAAGCCGCTTTGGGAAGCCCGACAAGAAGTAACAGCCATGATCAACAAGGTAGAAATTTCGATTCAAGCCTTGCATGAACGCGCTGGCGAAATCGAAAGGGGTTGTGCATTTGGAAGGTCGATCCTGCGCCATCGACCCCACGGCGTTATAGCCGTTTTTGGACCCTATAATTTTCCTGGGCACCTCCCGAATGGGCATTTCGTTCCCGCGTTACTGGCCGGCAACACGATTGTCTTCAAACCCTCGGAAGAAAGTCCACTCGTCGGTGAAATGATCGGCGAGCTGATGGAGCAATCGGGTTTACCTCATGGAGTCTTCAACATAGTTCAAGGTGGACGCGACACTGGCATAGCACTCGCGGACGCTTGGATCGATGGGCTTCTGTTCACTGGCTCGGCCAAGACCGGGGCACATTTTAGGCGTCAGTTCGTCGACCGCCCGGAAGTCATTCTGGCACTGGAGCTGGGTGGGAATAACCCATTGATCGCGTGGGATGGTGAGCCATCGGCAGTCGCTTCGATCGTTGTCGCTTCTGCATTCATCTCAACAGGACAACGCTGTTCCTGTGCCCGGCGATTGATCATTCCAGACAGCAGTACTGGCGATGGGTTTCTTTCAGCAGTCGTCGACTATGCCCGGCGCCTATCGATCGGCAATTGGGATGACACCACAGAGCCGAGCATGGGACCGCTGGTCTCCGAGACTGCCGCCGACCGCGTTCGCACCGCCTACGATAACCTTGTGGCATCCGGCGCACGCGTCGTGTTGCCTTTGCTGACCCCTATCGGCCGCTCACGTGCCTTCCTGAAACCAGCAATAATCGATGTCACCGGAATCCACGTACCCGACGAGGAAATCTTCGGCCCAGTGTTGCAAGTGGTACGAGTTCCCGATTTCGATGCGGCAATCCGGATTGCCAACGACACAGCCTTCGGGCTTGCAGGTGGTCTGATCTCTTCTAATCGATCGTTGTGGAACCGCTATTCCCGGCGCGCGCGGGTCGGCGTATGCAACTGGAACAGGCCCACCACGGGTGCCGCAGGGACCATGCCGTTCGGCGGCTTAGGCGCTTCTGGCAACCACCGGCCCAGCGCCTATTACGCGGCGGATTATTGCGCCTATCCGGTTGCCAGCTTCGAGGCAGAATCCGTGATCGACCAGAGCGATGACATTCGCGGATTGCGAACCGCCTCAGAGGAGCCGTCCAGTGTTGCGTGAAGTCAATTTCGACGGGCTGGTCGGCCCCAGCCACAATTACGCGGGGCTCTCGTTCGGCAATGTCGCTTCGGCCCGCAATGCCGGTGCCGAATCCAGCCCCCGGCAGGCGGCCCTGCAGGGCGTCCGCAAGATGCGGCGCATGCTTGGATTGGGGCTGGTGCAAGGTCTGTTGCTCCCGCATGATCGCCCGTTCACGCCCTGGCTGCGCGAGCTCGGCTTTGCCGGCAGCGACGATGAAGTCTGCGCGGCCGCCTGGGCAAACGAACCGGCGCTGCTTGCGAATGTCGTTTCGGCTTCGCCCATGTGGACCGCGAATGCCGCCACAATTTCACCCGCACCGGACACGCGCGACGGGCGCTGCCATGTTACCGTGGCCAATCTCTCGTCAATGCTCCATCGCAGCATCGAAGCCAGGCAAACCGCACAGCAACTCCGGTTGATCTTCCGTGACCGGAGCCTGTTTGCAGTGCATGATGCGCTGCCCGCGAAATTGACCGACGAGGGAGCCGCAAATGCCATGCGGCTTGCCGCCAGCCATAGCGATCGCGGGCTTGAGATCTTTGTTTATGGTGTCGACAATGGCGGCAAGTTCCCTGCCCGCCAGAGCCGCCTGGCCGGCGAGGCGATTGCTCGCCGCCACGGACTTAGCGACGAGGGGCAGCTTCACGTCCAGCAAAGCGCTGCAGCGATCGAGGCAGGGGCCTTTCACAACGACGTCGTCGCCGTAGCCAACGAGAATGTCCTCTTTGCGCACGCACAGGCCTTCGAGGATCGCGAGCGGGTCTGCGACTCCATCCGCAGGCGAGTGCCTTCGGTCCAGATCATCGAGGCGCCCGCCGATCGGGTCTCGCTGGCCGATGCAGTCAGTTCCTATCTGTTCAATTCGCAGCTGGTCACCCTGCCGGATGGTCAAACTGCCCTGATCGTACCCAGCGAATGCCGCGAGAATGCTGCTGTCTGGGCCTGGCTGAACGAGAGCATAGTTGGTCAGACCGCTATTGCGCGGATCGAGGTCATCGAAGTGCGCGAATCGATGCGCAATGGCGGTGGTCCTGCCTGCCTGCGCCTGCGGGTTGC
Source organism: Sphingorhabdus lacus (assembly GCF_009768975.1). NCBI lineage: Bacteria > Pseudomonadati > Pseudomonadota > Alphaproteobacteria > Sphingomonadales > Sphingorhabdaceae > Sphingorhabdus > Sphingorhabdus lacus. The sequence goes on from NZ_CP035733.1 coordinate 1,861,943, forward strand.
CATGAGCGACGCGGCAATTGCGTCGGTCGATCAACGGTTCATGGTAGACGAAGCGGCCTGTGACAGGCTGGAACGGGTCATCGAAACGCACTGGCCGGATCGAATTGCCGCCTCTGACCTGGGCAAGTCCGAACTCTGGGCCGCCTGCCGCGCAGCACGCCAGGCATTGCTGGCAACGCTTGGCTTTCGTGACGAGGAGCTTTGACATGCCCCATCAGGTGCGGATGGCTCGCAAGAATGACCTGGATGCCCTAATGGAACTGGCTGCACTGACAGGCGGAGGTATGACAAATTTCCCGCATGATCGGTCAGCTCTGGCGGAAAAGGTTGCCTGGAGCGAGCAATCCTGTGCTATCGAGATCGAGGTGCCGCAGGACGAATTTTATCTGTTTGTCCTTGAAGACACCGCCAATGGCCGGATTGTCGGCACGGCCAACATCTACTCCAAGATTGGCGTACGATGGCCATTCTACAGCTACAAGCTAAGTAGGGTGTCCCATGTTTCCCGCGGCGTCGGGCGACACTTCTCGACTCATGTCCTGACCTTGGTCAACGATTTTGACGATGCCTCCGAAGTCGGGGGGCTCTTCCTGGCGCCACAGGCGCGTTCCGGCGGGTTGGGGCAACTTCTCGCACGAAGCCGCTACCTGTTCATCGCGCAGCACAGGCAACGGTTCGGGACTGAAATCGTTGCAGAAATGCGCGGATGGCTGAATGGTAACACCTCGCCGTTCTGGGAAGCGGTCGGCCGGAAATTCTTTGACAGCGAATTTCTGGCCGCAGACCACTACAATGCAACCCAAGGAAATCAGTTCATCGCAGATTTGATGCCCAAGTTTCCTATATACACCGCTCTCTTGCCCGAAAATGCTCAATCTGCAATCGGACGGCCACATGTTGAGGCAGTGCCAGCGAAAGCGATGCTCGAAGCCGAAGGCTTTGTTTATGATGGTTATGTCGATATTTTCGATGCAGGGCCAACGTTGCATGCCCGCATCGACCAACTTAAGTCAATCGTCGAAAGCCGTAATGTCGATGGCGGCTTGGAACTTTCGCTTTCCGGCAGCAAACGGTATCTTCGTGCGGAAAACCATGGCCTGGACTTCTCGGTTCGAGTGAAGACAGTTTAATTTTGGTCTGCTTAATACTGCAAAACCGCGCTAAACAGCGGGTTTATGAACTCGAGTGTTTTAGTGTTACATTGACCTTTGGTCGATGAGCCAGTTCCTTGCTGGTCTTATTCGGCCGTGCCCGGCTAAAGTTTGATCTTCGCTCACTTTTTGAAACTTTGAAGCAATAAAATTTCTATCGCACCTGGTACGTCAATCATTGTTTGGATAGAGAATGGGTAAACAGCACACGCGCTGTATAATCATCGGACCAGATTGTAATCTTTATGGTAGGTTTGCGACCAGTCCTTCTCGATCAGCCGCTTCCAACCAGCGTGACACTGGGCGAGAAGACTGAAGTAGGAAACCAACGGACCATCAGATTCCAGTTGATCATAGAATATTTTCGCTTCGATGCGCTTTGGATTGCAAACTTCAAGCAGCCTTGCTTGCAGACGGTTAAAAAATTCAATATCGTCCATCTCCTTTGCCAGCCAAAGACTTGTAAAAAAATCCTCTTGAGCAAAACCAAGTGGAGTCAGGAAAGATTTTCCTGAACAATCTTTCAAGTCGTCCAAATTTGTTTCCAACAATTTCTCACCAAATTGTGCTTTGAAAAGTGGCCAAAGCGCCTCAGCCTCTTGCGGACGGAAATAATGCATCAGGTTAAGCGTTAACGCATTGGAACTTGGCCGAATGTTCTTGACGACCCAAAAAAAACGCGGGTCCAAAGCCTGTCCGTCAAACCCAAAACTGCCACTCTGAAGGGATTCGAAGTATAGCCCCGACACTTCGTCTCGCAAATACGCGTTCAAACCATCGAATATTCGGTCGTTTTCTCTCGAGTATTTCGTCCCATGAATCTCGTCATGGATTTGAAACACCAGCATCGCGAGCAAATTGGGAAACATCTCGAAGCGACCAGTTACAGTTTCGATAGCGAGTATTTTCTGTGCAGATTGATAATTTCTATCGAATATTTCCCGGATCCTCTCGACCAGCGCGTCTGACCTTTCGTCGAACTGTTTCCTTCCACTCACCAAACGGTACATTTCGCATGACAAAGCGTCCAAGATGAGACGCACATTGTCGGAATCGTACATATCCAACGGGTTAGAAAGGTTCGGGTTGCTTATATTTTTTACCGTGAGATTGAGATTGTACTCGACCTCTCTTGTTCTGTGCGAGTCAAGATAGGCCACTGACGGCAAAGTCAGAGCCATATAGCCCATGGCTTTGTAAAATGCGATCCCCGATCCAGGTACATGGCAGACATGGCAGTTATTGTAGCACGCGAGATCGAGATCAAATAAAAGCGTGCGGTAATGCGCTTCGATTTGGTCCGTGAAGCCACCATCTGCAATCATTGGCCGCATATCTTGGTTAAACGTACCTTTGTGGCTCATGACAATCTTGCGCCTTGCTCATCTCTCAATGATGCCCAATCGTATTGAAAGACTTGATCCCATGATTCGTGCAGTGCGCCCCAGAGAATGTAGCTGTTGGCGTGGTGCTCCTCGCCATTCGTTGCTTTTACAAGCCGAACTCGGCCATCCACATAGGCTAGGCCAGAGGTCTGACCCAAATACTTCATGAAACCAGCCCAAAGGTCAGGATCCTGATACTCCCGCGCCAAGCCTAGAGCGTATAAAAGCCCAAAACTTTCTTCCAGTCCCATTGCCGGATCGGACGCATGCACGCATTCTTTTAGATAGAGTGCCCCGTCCAATTGCTGCGCTACGAGCAACCGTTTGAAGTTTTCGTAGCCGGTTTGCATGTCGGTTGGATTAGTGTAGTGGAGTTGGGTCAGGCCCCACGTGTTGCATGCGCCGGAAAGATAGGCTTCAGCCTGATCATGCGACGGATGATACTTGTACAATATCATCTTTGTAGCCGGATCGCTAATCTTGGTCGCAATGAAGTCCGACACTCTTTTCCCGTATTCGTCATAGTATTTTGTACCGAAAACCATATCGTGTACTGTCATCCCTATTACGATCTGCGAATTGCAGACAGGGAAATACTGATCGTCCTCGCAAACTATCCCGTCAAAACCTTCATTTTGTCTGTTTTCGATCAGTTCCCGTATTATGATATCGGTGAGCTGGTTATACTCTGGTTCAAATTCTGTAGAGCCAGTGATTAGTTGATATAAACCGTACATAACTTGAAGATGGGCTTTATACATGATGTTGCGGCAGCATATCGGGTCAGGTCCATGCCCATATTTTACCCAATCTTGCCAAAGTGGCGTGTCTTTGAACAACAGTATTGACTTTTTGAGGCAAGATACAGCTTCCGCATAGCGAGTTGGTTCCACCATGATCACCGATGGGATCGAGTAAGTTGCAAATGCCAAAGGGTATTTCCACCAACCATGCATGTTGCGATCCCACGGAAACGTTGCATTGTCCCAACCGCCTTCGAACGTCGCGTCGATACGGTCCCTGTGAAAATTCCAAATCATCTCGCTAAAATCGCATAACCTTCCTGCGCTTCTCTGAGAAAAGACATCAGCTGCAATGCCATGGTAGTCGTAGGTTTGATCAGTCATCTCACATCACCAGGTTTCGTATCTCAAATATGATCAGAAAGAGCGTTCAAGTTAATTTCCAAAATGGAATGTTACCTTGCAAAACTCTCCAAGCATCCGTTGCGAGGAAAATGTCAGCCGAGTTTTTCACAATACGAGTTGAGCCGACAAATCTTCGGCTAACTTCCACTCCCTTCGCGTTCCAAACACTTCTGTATGTTAATCGTGACGGCTTGAGAGTCCAGTAGAAATTGATTGGCATGCATTCTCGTTTAGACTTCGATCTCGGTTCGCATGAAATTGAGTTTCTCCATGATGGGCGCATCCGAAAAGCGGAACAGGTCAAATCGCGTTTCGGCTTGCAGCGACCATGAAATCCACGACGGGACAACGAACATATCGCCCCTCTCGAGACTATGGGTTTCACCGTTCATGACTACAGCGCCGCGCCCATCGAAGACCTGGAAAACAGTCGAGCCAACATCGCGCCGGGTTTCGGTTTGCGTCCCTTCGCGCAGGCGATGGAATTCGGCGCGGATCGTCGGCATAACATCTCCTCCGGTCGTTGGATTGACATAGCGGATTGCGGCATGGCCGGTCGCCACCGTAGCCGGGTACCCCTCCGCCTCCAGCGCAAGCTGCTGGCTCAGAGCGGCATCGGTATATTGCCAGCGATAAGCGCCGATCGGCGAGTTGACAGTATCCTTCAATTGCGAAAGCGGGCGCAGCCCCGGATAGCACCACAAGCGCTCTCCACGGCTGTATTCCGGCGTGTCGAGGCAGGTCAACTGATCGGGACCGAACTCGAAGAAGCCCACATCCATCTGCTGGCCGAACGGCATATCAAGCCCGTCTATCCAGGCCATAGGCTGGTCGGTGACGTTCTGGTGACCGTGCCAGTTGCCGCCAGGTGTAAGCAGCAGGTCGCCCCGGCTCATCCGGACCGGATCGCCGTTCACGACTGTCCAGACCCCCTCGCCTTCGACTACGAAGCGAAAGGCGTTCTGGCTGTGGCGGTGTTCGGGCGCTACCTCGCGTGGTCCCAGGTACTGGATCGCAGCCCACATGGTCGGGCTGACATAAGCATGCGGGGCCAGCCCTGGATTGCCGAGCCCGATCGCGCGCCGCTCGCCCCCGCGCCCGACTGGCACCAATTCGCCCGAACGCTGCGCCAATGGCAGCAGCTTGGACCACCTCCAGACGTGCGGAACCGCCTTGGACTTGGGGTGAATCGGCATGAGATCGCCCAGCTGGGTCCACAGGGGCAAGAGACTCTGCTCTTCGAACCCGCGATACAGTTCGCGCAGTTCGGGCGTATCATCCGGCTGCATCGCATGGACGACAGTGGTGTGATCGAGTGCTTCGTTCATGATGGTTCTCCTAAAGTTCTCGTCATTCGGCATCGGGCTGGTTCTGCGGCGCCGCGTCTCGAAAGGCCTGCAGACCGTCCAACTCGGCGAAGATCCGCGCGATGGTCGGCCAGGTTTCGAGCGGAATGGAGAAGCGCCGGTTGTTCCAGACCTGGGCGTACAGGCAGATATCAGCGAGCGTCGGCGCATCGCCATGGCAGAACCGGCCCGTCTCCCGACTGTCGGCCAGCATGGCTTCCAGCGGATCGAACGTCGCCGTTACCCAATGGACGAACCATTGTGCCACCGCATCGTCACCCGCGTTGAACTGCATGCCCAGTCGGTTCAGAACGCGCAGGTTGTTGAGCGGGTGGATCTCGCAAGCTACCATATAAGCCAGCGCCCGCACCCGCGCGCGCGCGGCAGGGTCCTCTGGCAGCAAGGGTGGTTCGGAGTACGTCTCATCCAGCCATTCAATGATGGCCAATGACTGGGTCAGGGCCGTTCCATCCCCAAGCTCGAGAACAGGCACCAGCCCTGCCGGATTTATCGCAAGGAATTCAGCGCTCCGGTGATCGCCTTTGCGCAAGGCATAGGCAAGATATTCGTAGTTCAACCCTTTGAGGTTTAGCGCCGCTCGCAGACGCGTCGAAGTGGACGAGCGATAGAAATTGTGCAGGCGAAGCCTCATTCGCGTGGACCGATCTTGGTGGTCAGCTCGCCAAGGCCATCGATCGAGACGACGCAGACGTCTCCAGGCACAAGCGGACTGACCCCGGCGGGGGTGCCGGTCATTATCAGGTCGCCCGGCTTGATCGTGACCGCGTGCGACAGGAACGAGACGATTTCTGGTACGGACCAGATCAGTTCGGCAAGATCTGCATCCTGTTTGACGATGCCATTGACAGTAAGGCGGATCGAACCACTGGCAGGATGCCCTATTTCGGCGACTGGGTGGATAGGACCGATAACGGCCGAATTGTCGAACGCCTTGCCCCAATCCCAGGGACGCCCCTTGTCGCGCGCCTGGAGCTGCTGATCACGCCGGGTCAGATCATTACCCACGGCATAGCCCCAGATATGCGACTGGCAGGCTTCCACGGGCAGGTCGCGGCCTTCTAGCCCGATCGCGACGACCAACTCCGCCTCGTGGTGGAAGTTCTGGGTGAGCGGCGGATAGGGAATGGTTGCGCCATCATGAACCACGGCATCGGCCGGCTTGGTAAAAAAGAACGGCGGCTCACGATCGGGATCGAATCCCATCTCGCGCGTATGTTCCCCATAGTTGCGGCCCACGCAAAAAATCCGGCGGACCGGAAAGGACTGAAGCGATCCTGCGACCGGAACGACAGACTGCGGCTGTGGCGGAAAGGTGAAGTCGGTCATTGATTAACTCCTAGTTTGTTCGTTCAGCACGTGGCTGCGCCTGTCAGGCCGGAGCAACGGCCAGCGATACGGTGAGCGGATTGTAGTTGTAAAGCCACAGGCCGCGGTCCGTTGCGGGATCCTTGCGGGCAAAGGCCTCGCGGAATTCCGCGTGCGTCTGGAAATGGAAGAGCCGGGCGTGCTCGGTGCTTTCGTCAACAATCCTCGCGGTCCGGTCAATGCGCGCCTGCTCGTAGGTCTTCAGTGCCGCACCCAGGCCATTGCACTCGTCGAGGGCGCGCATCAGCACAGCCGCATCCTCTATAGCCATGACCGCGCCCTGCGCCATGTATGGCAACGTTGGATGCGCACTGTCCCCAAGCAGGGTCACACGGTCTGTACTCCAGTACTTCAGGCGTGGCCGGTTGTTAAGCGCCCAGCAGAAGCAATTGTCCTTGTCTGCCGCATCGATCATGGTCTGCACATCGCGGTGGAAGCTGGCGAAATCCGTCTTCAGGTCATCCCACGGCGCCTTGATCGCCCAGCCTTCCTGGGTCCATTCTGGCTTTTCTACGCAGCCAACGAAGTTCAGCAGCCTCCCGCCGTTGACCCAGTAGACAACCATGTGCTTGTCCGGTCCCATCCAGTTGACGAAGATTGGAGGCTGGAAATCCGCTGGCAGCCTGTCGGCCGGTATCATCCCCCGCCAAGCGACGTTGCCAGTGAAGTTGGCAGGTTCAAAGCCGTGCATCTGCGAGCGGACCACAGACTTGATCCCGTCGGCACCGATCAGCAGATCGCCGCGTGCCGTGGTGCCATCGGCAAAGCGCAGAGTAACGCCCTGATCGTCCTCCTCATAGCGCTCTAGCGCCTTGTTGAGGTGGATCGCAGAAGGCGAAAGCTCACGAACCCGCTCTTCCAGAACGCGCAGGATATCAGGTCGATAAACATGAAGATAGGGCGCTCCAAACCGATCCTCGTGCGTGTCTCCTAACAGAATCTGGCCAACAACTTCCGCCGTATCGTGTAAGCGAAATTCGGTTCTCAACGGTCGGACAGAAACTGCAGCCAGACGATCCAGAACACCCAGTTGGCGCAGCACATGTGTAGCGTTGGCGCTAACTTGAATGCCCGCCCCAACTTCGCCTAGCTCAGGCGCCTGCTCGAACAGCTCAACCTCATGCCCTGCGAGCAGAAGCAACCCTGCGGCTGTCAGCCCGCCAATGCCGCCGCCGACAATCATGATTTTGCATCGCTCTGTCATTATAGGGTCCTTGGTAAATTTTTGCTCTGTTTGACTGAAAGTTTGCGGTCCGTTCTCGAGCGCCAAATCAATTTGCTGATCCCGCCTTGCCTTCCCAGTAAATTGAAGGTGTGTGAAAGCCGCCATAAAGCTGCCACTGAAGGATCTCGTTTGGATCGTCGAAACGGATCTGCGACATCCGGGGCGCTGGTGACGTCCGCGAGAATTCCTCTACCCGTCCGGCGTAAGGCACATCATCTACAAAGCGCCGCGATAGATCATATTCATTCTGATCGTTGAGCTGGTCGGTAATTGGCGGGCAGAAACTTCGGATGACGAGCATATTGTCTGTTGCTGGTAATCTGTGGGCATCTCCCATCGCCCAGTTGATGCAGCTATCGGATTTCTGTTCCTTTTCGGAAGTCCACAACTCTGTCACGGTCATAGCTTTCGGATCCACGTTAACCTCGACCGCGCGGCTGTAGCTTTCGTGGAAGGGCACGATCCGCCGACCGTCGAATGGTCGGGCCTGGAACATCCCGTTATCGAAATAGACGATGGTACCCCACGGGGTGACGTGCGGATGATGCTGCGACCAGGGGAACCGCGTAAGACCAACCGGCTTGAGAATTCGGGAGTGAAACTTTTCCGGCCAACCTTGCGGATCGCTGAAGATCCAGCGGATCTCTTTCGTCTTGCGGTCGATCGCAACCAATGCGTCTAGATGCTTGAAAGACGCAATGACAAGGTCACGCTTCTCGTCAAACGTAATTCCGTTACCATGCGTCCAGTCTGCATAACCAGGATAGCCCCTCACAGCCCAATAAGGCTGAAAGGTGTGATAATGCAGCATTTTGGGATCGAGATGATCGAATGCATCCCACTCCCAAACCACTTTACCACTAGCATCGAACTCAACTATTTTGTCGCCCATCACCATGGATGGCTTTCGCGGGGCCTGCGGATCGGTGACGCTTGTCGGATAGTCGGGAATCTCGCGACCATTGGCCGACATAGAGATATATGTGCCCCATGGCGTCAGCGAAGGTTCATGGTGTAGCGTCTGCAACCCGGAGATCTGCGTACCGCTGGGTACAGCTCCTAGCCGGCGTTTTTCTGGATACCATTGGCGAAGAATGTTTCCGAGCATGTCGATCTTAACGACCCGCTGATCCTCGGTGGTGAAGATCAGAGTTCCGTCAGGTGAAGGCTTGATCCCTGCGACACGACGCTCGCTGATGTAATACCAGCGCACCTCTCCCTTACTGTCCAGAGCAAGGATCAGCCCCCAGCCCCTCGAAAACTCCTGCTGAGACTTTGTCTGGAAGCTTTGCCGCCCCGGTGCGCGCCGCCTTATACTTAAAAAACGCAAGCCAGGTTCCAGCACTGCGCCATCGGCAATTTTGGTCGTCAGCGTGGGCCATTCCAGACCGGCTTTGGGCAAAGCTGGAGTCTTTATCGACAGGATTGCGGGCGATTTGGTTGTGCCTGATGGGTCAGAGATTTCGACGGTTACTGTCACCGAACGGTCGGCTGGTAAGTCGATGATCGCAAGTCCCTTTTCGGGGTCATGACGTTGTGAGAAATGGACAATTCTCTGCGTTACACCGTCATCAATTTTGACTGCTGTAGTGACGGGCCCGGAAGCTTTAAACGACAGAACCGCAGCAAGCGGCGCGCGCGGGTTTGGATTGGCCTGTAGTTCGGGTTCCCGTTCAAAAGTCGGCTGGGCAAATGCCGGTTGGGCACATGCGAGTAACAAGCCGACGACCATACACAACCAAACGCTACTCCGCTGCGCAAGCCCCGAAGTTCGCCCACGTCGATTCCCGACAGTTACGTTAACGCCGATCGTGATGTGCATGATCGTCCTTTCGCTTTTCGATCAGTTCAACTGTCAGGCCATCAGGTCCGTAAATGTAAGTTGCTCTTTGACCCGATGCAGGGCCCCGACGAACGGTATACGGGGGGGCATCCGCATCAAGTTGGGCTTGGACAGCGCTGATATCGTCCACTTGCAAGGCAAAATGGAAATAGCCGGTATCGCAAACTCGCCTTTCGATTTTCGAGCGCTCAGGTTGAACATATTCTAATAACTCGAATTGAAAGCCGTCGCGTTCGACATATGCCAACTCGCGCACGACAGCTCCTTGAAGTCGCGTTATCCCTTCGACCGCATTCGGATCAAAGGGAGCGAAGCGGGAGTGAATTACAAAGCCCAGTTTTGACAGGAAAGTGAGCGCACGGTCCATGTCAGAGACAGTGATACCGACATGAACCAGTCGCTCATCGGCAATCATTGCGCGACCTCAACCACGCAAACAATATCGCCAACTTGAGCCTCTTCGCCCTCCGGAATCCGGATTTCGAGAAGAGTCCCGTCAGCACTAGCTTCGAAGGATTGTGTAACCTTTTCGGTCTCAAAATCGTAAAGTGCGTCTCCACTGGCAAATGTTTCACCGGGCGATTTATGCCATGTGACAATTGTCGCCTCTTCCATGTTCATGCCAACACGCGGCAGCTTAAGTTGTATCTTCATGCTTTTTCCTAATTTGATAAAAGGGCCGTAACCGCTGAAGTGATCCGATCAGCGCTCGGATAGACGCTGTGCTCGAGAACGGGTGCGTAAGGCATACAGACATTTGGAACGGTCACGCGTTTTACGGGTGCTTTCAGCAAGGCAAATCCCTCGTCAGCCGCTACCGCGGCGATGTGGCTTGCCGCACTGCAACGATCGCGAGCTTCGTCGACAACGACTAATCTTCCGGTTTTTGCAAGCGAGGCGAGAACCGATTCCTCGTCAAGCGGCACCAGCGTTCGCGGATCAATAATCTCAGCCTCAATGCCTTGGGCAGCAAGTGACTTCGCAGCTTGATCGGCGAGTTTCACCATCGCACCAATCGCGACGATAGTAACATCATGTCCTTCGCGTCGGATTGCAGCTTTGCCGAACGGGACGATGTGATCCCCTTCCGGAACGTCTCCCAGTTCTCCACCACGACCGCCAGGTTCGAGAAAGATTGCTGGATCATTGCTGCGCACTGCTGTTTTAAACAGCCCCTTTGCATCACCTGCATTAGATGGGACAGCAACGTTAATACCGCCGAGGTTCATGAACAACGGATATGGACAATCCGAATGTTGTGCAGCGGTGGACCGGCCTCCCCCAAAACCTGCCATCACCGTGATAGGCAGCCTCATTTGACCGCCAGTCATCAGATGCAGTTTCGACATCTGGTTGGCAATCGCATCAAAGCCCGTATACATAAAGTTGGAAAACATCATGTGCAGCACCGGTCGCCAGCCCGCTGCGGCCATTCCAACAGCCATACCCGTAAGCAAAGCCTCACAGATCGGTGTATCGCGCACCCGATCCGGCCCAAAACGATCCCTAAGTCCCTTAGTGTCTCCGAACATCGAAATTTCGACATCCTCGCCAAAGAGAATGATACGAGGATCACGTTCCATTTCCTCAAACATGGCTTCATTTATGGCTTGGATCAGCCTTCGCTTTGCCATCACCATGCATCCACTTCTGAAAACATCATTGATTTTACCAATTTGGGATCGGGGTCAGGTGCTGACCTCGCGCGCGCTGACGCTTCGTCAACCGCCGCCCTGACACGCTTGCGAATTTCGACAATCTCGTCCGCCGTCGATCCGATATCGATTAACAATGCGGCGGCGCGATCCAGCGGATCACGTGCAACCCAACTCGCGACTTCTTCGTCACTTCGGTATGGCTGCGAGAGAAAATTGATCTCGGCTTCAACATGCCCGCGTGTGCGGTAGGTATGCGTTACCAAGAGACCCGGTCCACCTCCGGCCCGCATCGCCTCGAGCATTTCGCCGGCGACACACCAAACAGCGCTGACATCGTTTCCATCGACCTCATGAGCCGGGATTCCAAAGGGCTTGGCTCGATCAAGAATGTTACCGCTGGTTGCGACTTCCGACCTTGTGAATTCTGACCAGCCATTATGTTCGCACACTAACAATAAAGGCAGCTTCCAGAGAGAAGCGACATTCATCGCCTCCATCAATGTTCCCTGATTGGCGGCACCGTCGCCAAAGAAGCACACGGCTACCTTACCTTTGCGCTCCAGCTTCGCTGCAAATGCAGCACCGGTGGCGATTGCAAGTCCACCGCCAACGATTCCGTTTGCTCCCAAAATCCCGCGCGAAATGTCAGCAACATGCATAGTACCGCCAAAACCACCGCAGACACCATCAGCCTTAGCGTGAATTTCCGCGATCATGGCGTATGGGTCACCTCCTTTGGCAAGAAAGTGCCCGTGCCCCCTGTGGGTACTAGTGATCCAGTCGTCGTCTCCGAGATGTGCGCAAACGCCAACAGCCGAAGCTTCCTGACCGACGTAAAGATGAACACCGGCTGGCAACTCCCCTGCTCGAAATTGTGCACCTAGATATTCTTCGGTTTCACGAATGAGGATCATCCGTTCATACATTGCCAGCAGTTTTTCCTGACTTGGCCTTAGATTGTCGTGTTTCACAAGCTCACCACCGTTGTTGTAACCTGAGAATAAAATTCCAAAGATTCACGCCCACCCTGAACACCGACCCCCGAACGTCCATGTCCTTGTAACGGAGTTATAAAATCTCGGACCTGCCAGCAGTTGACCCAGTTAATACCTGCTTTCAGCGCAGCTGCTGTTCGATGTGCGCGTGACAGATCGTTTGTCCACACCATCGAAGCGAGCCCGAATTCGGTGTCGTTTGCTCGTGCGATCGCCTCAGCTTCTGAATCGAAAGGTGCCACATGGACGATGGGCCCAAATGTTTCTTTGCGCGACAGTTCGGCATCATCCGGCAATCCAGTTAGGATCGTTGCCGGATAATAGGCACCATCTCCTTCCGGTATCTCGCCGCCAATGATGCACTGACCGCCGGCCTGACGGGCGCGTTTAACCGCCTCGTGAACATGCGACCTATGGTCTTGGGAAATGAGAGGACCGAGCGTATGTCGGTTAGCATTTTCTACAAGTTTCGATACAAAAGCATCAAACACCGATCGCTCGACAAACAAACGTTCCATCGACAAACAGACTTGGCCGCTATTCGCAAATGCAGCTGTGGCACAGGCTTGAGCAGCCTTATCCAAATCAGCGTCGGCAAAAACCAATCCTGCATTCTTGCCGCCTAGCTCGAAGAGTACAGGCCGGAGGCCTTCTGCCGCAGATTTCATGATCGCCGTTGCGCTTCGGCCTTCACCGGTAAATCCGAAACCGTCGATACCTGGATGCGCTGCAAGAATGGCTCCAGTCGAGTTCGCCCCAAATCCGTGAACGACGTTGAATACACCTAGCGGAAGCCCGGCTTCATGAAGAATCTCAGCCAGCAAGGCTGCTGAAGACGGCGAATGTTCGGATGGTTTGGCTATAACACAGTTTCCGGCAGCTAAAGCTGGAGCCAAGTTGAGCGCCAACAAAAGAAGCGGAACGTTCCATGGAGCAATTATTGCTACTACACCGAGCGGTCGACGGCTTGTATAGGCTAAAGTTTGGGGCGCCTGATTTCGGGGAATGTTGGGAGACAAAGCCCTGCCCTGCCATGCGTCATTGCTCTCTGTTCGCAAAAGCGTCGCATAGAGTCGAAAGGTTTCGACAGTTCGCGCCACATGCGCGGCGAGAACCTCTGACTTCGAGCGACCAATATCTGCGACCTCAGCCAGTGCAAGATCATCCGCACGTTCTAAGATTGCACTAGCCAGCCGATCAAGCAGATCCGCGCGATCAATGCGGTCCCATTCCTCCCAGTCCTGTCGTGCTTCGCGGGCAGCGGAAACGGCCAAATTGACGACGTGTTCGTCAGCTTCATGAACTAAAGCGACAAGGCTGTTGTCAACGGGTGAGCGCTTAGAAAAAGTACGGGGTCCAGGCAAAAATTGTCCCCCAACATATGAGAATATCTCCTTCACTGCCCGGCCTCTTCAGCCAGAGCGACCGCGAGTTCATTGGCGTTGCGGATACCCAGCTTGATCCCTCGCGTCACCTGGGTGTCAGTCCGTCGCTCAACATTTTCATCACTTTCGGTAACGCGGCGAGGCCTTAGAGCCCAATCAATCAATGCCGCTTCGAGTTCGTTCCTGATCGCGGCGTATTGTGGATCGAGGGAACGATTTTCAAGTTCGCCAGGATCGTTTTCGAGATCGAACAACAGCGGCTCGAAACCCGGGCACGCTATCATCTTCCAACGCGCGCCTACAACAGCAACTATGCCTGTCTTGTCGATAGGCTGTCCAAGTTCCCTGCGAAACCGCATCGTTGCATAATCATATTCGCAAAAACTGTAGCGGCGCTCGATCGTGCCGCCGCTCAGTAACGGCAGCAGAGATATGCCTTCGAGACGAGGATGCGCAGGATCACCTTCGCCTAGTTCGACAAATGTCGGCAAAAGATCAATTGACTCGACAAGTGCGTGACTTACCGATCCACGAGAAGCATCCGATTGTTCGCGAGGATCGACGATAATCAACGGAACACGAATAGCCGGCTCGTGGAGAAACTCTTTTTCACCAAGCCAATGGTCTCCAAGATAATCGCCATGATCCGATGTAAACACTATCAAAGTGTTTTCGAAGAGCCCTCGGGCCTTCAAGGCAGCGAACAGAACTCCCAATTGGTCATCAAGCTGTTTAACCAAACCCATATATGCAGCAACAACCGGAACTCTGACTTTCTCGTCCGAAAAACTACGGCTGACCCGGCGCCGCTGGAAACCGGCAAACACAGGGTTTTGTGTAATTCGTTCGTCCGCACTTCGAACTGCGGGCAGAACATCGTTTGCATTAAACAATGCGTGATAGGGTGCAGGTGCAACGTAGGGCCAATGGGGCTTAATGTAACTGAGATGGATGCACCATGGCTGATCACCCATTGCATCAATACACTCAATGGCGCGGTGTGTTAGATAGGGTGTTTCGCTGTCCTCTTCACGCACACGAGCGGGATAAGGCGATGCCTCAAGCATCCAGCCAGAAACGACTTCCCCATCAATCTCAACCGAATTCACCCATTCGTGCCAAGGATTTGCGCCGCTATAACCGCGGTCACGCAAGTAACGGTTATAGTCGGCGCCAAATCGTTTCTCGGCAGGCCAATGATCGAGATAAATACCCTCTTCGCGCGAATATGTCTCGAAACCTGCTTCGGCTACAAGCGAACCCTCAACCGAAGCTGGATCGATTTTGCGCTTTCCCATACCCTCCAGGTCGGCGCGCATATGCGTCTTTCCAACCAACACGGTACGATATCCTAATGGACGCAAATGGTCTCCGATAGTCCATTCGTCTTGCCGCAGAGGTGTATCATTGAGGCTTGCGCCATGGGATAGGACGTAACGACCAGTGTATACGCTCATCCGCGCCGGCCCACATACAGCCGACTGGGCATAGGCGCGACTGAACCGGACACCTCTTGACGCCAGCCAGTCAAGATTAGGCGTTTTCAATGCCGGATGGCCATAACATGATAGATAGTCAGCACGCAGCTGATCAGCCATGATAAAGAGAATGTTGGGTTTGCAGGCCATCTTCAAAAGACCGTTGCTGGAACAAAGCCCACGTCCGAAAAGATATGCTTGGTCTCCATGAAAACATCGAGACCCATCATTCCGTGCAGTCGACCGATACCGCTTTGCTTGTATCCCCCTGTCTCAGCTTCAGCAAAAAGGCGGTTGTGGGAATTGATCCAAACGGTTCCAGCCTTGATTGACCTTGCAATCCTTTGTGCGCGGGCACCGTCTTGTGTCCAGACACTGGCAGCGAGGCCATAATCTGTGGCATTAGAGCTGTGAACAGCTTCTTCCTCGCTGCGGAATCGTTCGATTGTTACTATCGGTCCGAACAACTCCTCACGCGCAAGCGGATTAGCGATGTCATCGACCGCGATCAAACAAGGGCTTAAATAGAAACCCGAGGAGGGTGCATCATCAGGATGGCAACCTTCGACCAGCACATTCGATGCGCCTTGCAGGATTTTACACAACCGATCGCGGTTGCTTCGGTCGATTACTGGCCCCATTTCCGAGTTCGAGTGATCGGCTGGAAGAACTTTCAGAGTTCTTAGGCGCTCAGCCAGCCGATCTGCAAATTGGTTGTAAGCCGACTCTTCGACAAGTACCCGCGTCACAGCGGTACACATTTGACCGGCGGCGGCAGTCGCGCCTTGGACGATTTCAGGTAAAGCCCGCTCAATGTCTGCATCGGCAAACACGATCGCGGGCGCTTTGCCTCCCAGTTCTAGATTGAGACGCTTCAATGTCGGAGCCGATGCCTCGAAAATTCGCCCAGCTGTATGTCTCGATCCGGTAAAGCTGATCGCGTCGACTTCGCGATGCGCAACCAATGCCTGGCCAACTTCATTTCCGCGCTCGTTTACAGAGTTTAAAACACCGTTTGGCAACTCAGGAACTGAGACCAGCGCTTTGATCATCATCGCGTTTGTTGCGGAGGTTTGAGGCGCAGGCTTGACGACGACTGCGCAACCCGCAGCCAAAGCAGGCCCCAGACTACGAATAAGTAAAGTAATGGGCGCGTTCCAAGGAACGATTATCGCTGCAACTCCGATCGGTTCTCTGCTGAAAATCGAGAGCTGACCTTCGCCAACCTCTTGCGTGCGCCCGAAAATTGTCCTCGCGACTCCCGCATAGTATCGCAATTCGGAGACTGCTGCATTAACCTCTCCCTGGATTTCTGGTGTCCGCTTGCCGCATTCCGCCACTGCCAACGCGACCAATGGAGCCCTGATTTTTTCGATTGCATCAGCCATCGACAGCAGAACTGCAGAGCGCCTTCTAGGATTGTTGGCCCAACCACCTTTTTCGAACGCTCGCCGCGCGGCTAAAACGGCTGCATCTGCAATGTCGACATCTCCGACCTCATAAACGCTGGCTGGTTTTCCATTGGACGGATTTATCGTTTCCAGAGTTTCGGGACCATTGTGCCACTGCCCCGCGACGTAATTTTGCGCCAGATCGAATTTCATTTTTTCCTCATATTATGCGCCAACCGCCGTCGGCACCAATCGCCTCTCCGGTGAGATAGGAAGAGCTGTCCGATGCCAACCAGGCCGCGATTTCCGCTATTTCAACCGGGTTGGCTTTTCGGCCCATGGGTATGAACGGTTTCGGAAAATCACTAAGTGAATTGTCCGCTCCAATTGTGGTCCCCATATCCGTTTCAACAAAGCCAGGGCATATCGCATTGATGCGTATACCCTTGCCGGCATATTGAACTGCAGCGGACTTTGTCAGTCCAAGTACGCCATGTTTTGCAGCGGAATAGGCTGGATTTTTCGGGGCTGCTAAAAAACCCATCACCGAAGAAAGATTGATAATGACTCCACGGCGTTGCCCGGACATCGCGGCGAGTTCATGCTTCATGCAAAGAAAGACGCCCTTCAGGTTCACGCCAATCGCTTTGTCCCACTCGGCTTCTTCAACCTGCTCGAGCAGCTTGCCAAACGGCCCCAAAATGCCCGCATTGTTTACTGCGATATCTAGACGGCCGTAACGGCCAATCACTGTCGAGATCATTGCTTCGACCTGAGGTTCGTTCGCTACATCGCAAAGAATGTCAGCTGCGCCAGCTACATCTGCTGTCAAAACAGTCGCGCCCGATTCCAAAAATTTGTCGGCGATGGCTCGCCCAATCCCGGCAGCACCTCCGGTAACAACTGCGACCCTTCCTTCTAATCCGGCTATCATATATTCACCGATCCGCCATCAATCAGCAAAGTTTGGCCGGTCATGAAATCGCTTTCCGACGAACAAAGAAAGATCAGACCTCCAAGAAGATCTTCAGGAAAACCGTCACGTTTCAACGCTCTACTAGCGACTACTCGGTCTCTATTGGTATCGAGATGCTCCTGATTGGCACTAATTGAGTCCGAAAGAATCAAACCTGGAGCTAGTGTGTTCACGTTAATGTTATGCGCGCCAAGCTCTCGGGCCAGTGCTCTCGTGAAACCAAGCATCGCCCCTTTAGAGGTCACATAGTGCGACATAAATGGAAGGCCTTTATAGGCACTTCCTGACGAGATATTGACAATCTTACCCCGACCTTTGGCAATCATGAGTGGCGCGACATGCTTTACCATGAGGAACGGTCCGCGCACGTTTACTGCCATGACCTTATCCCAAAGCGCGGATTCGATGTCTGTCACCTTTGCATCGCCTAGAGTCGCAAAAACGGCTGCGTTGTTTATCAGTACATCTACATCACCAATCCAGGATATCACATCGTCGACAACCGTCTTAACCTGCGCTTCGTCGCTTACGTCGACGTGAAACGCGCGCGCTGCGTCGCGCTGCTGTGACGCATTGAGTTGCGATGCCAATTCCGCACCGTCTGCAACATCCAGTATTGCTACCTGCGCCCCAGCGTCTATCAGAGCCCCGGCATAATGGACGCCAATTCCCTTTGATCCACCGGTCAAAATTACTTTTAGGCCTTCGAGTTTTCGTTCGGTCATCATCGCTCCGGGAAATGGGTTGTTATTAGCGAAAGTTCATGCGCAACCATTTGCGTTCGCGCCCTTTCGGGATCTCGCGATTCAAATGCGCTAACTATTTCATGATGATACCAGCAAGCGCGCTCCATCGACTGAGCGAGCGTTGCATCAAGCCTCCCCAACACATTGAATGGCGAGCTCAAGGCCGTTTCTAAAATACGCTCTCCGCGCGGGCTATCGGCGGCCCTCCAGATCAGCGCGTGAAATTCACGGTTAAGTTCGTCGAATAGCGGATGAGCCGCGTCGCCTTGCTCACGTACTGCTCTCTCCATGCGATCTGAAAGGTCTCGGAGGTAGGAAACCTGCGAGTCAGAAAGCCGTGTCGCAGCCCGAGCAGCCGCGCGCCCTTCGATTACTGCTTTCAATTCCATGATTTCCACACGGTCGGCTTCGTTAAATTCGGCTACAACATGCTTGCGGTAGCGCTCCATGACAACTAGGCCCTCAGCGCTAAGTCGTCCGATAGCTTCTCTTACTGGAGTACGACTAACACCAATTTTTACAGCAAGCTCGGCTTCCGGCAGGCTTTGGCCCGCTACGAGCTGGCCTTGCAATATCCACTCCCGCAGTGTCCGGTAAGCTACGTCTACTGCCTTGGGCAGTTCGGAATTGGTTGCCGCACCCCTTCCACCATTGATTTCTGAATCGTTCATCACAGCATCCCCCGCCGAGTGAACTCTAAAGTTAGCATTTGCCGCAGAGATGGCGGGGCACATTTGGTTTTTTCCCAGTTGGACGTTGCGTGTTTAACGCTCACATCATTCTGGTATACCATACTATCGTATTTCACAAGACAATTCAGCATTTTTGGCCTTCTTTCGCTCTTTAGTATACCGTATGAGTGGCCCATCTAGGAAAAATATCGCAAACCACGCCCAACGGTACGTTCTTAAGGCTAACAGAAATAAGTGCCATATCGGCGCATTGATAGTCTCGATCTTCAGCCAAATTCTCAAATCGATAGCGATGGCTCGGACTTAGAGTTGGAGTGGGAGTTGCATACTCACACAGTTAAAATGAACGAAGTACAGGCGATGATCTTGCGGCGCTGCAACCAACAGTGGATCGGTCCACAGATTGTGCCGTGTAATTCCGGGTCCTACAATCAGCGCGGGCGTGATCGCCGCATCGACCATCCGCGCCTGCTGGCCCGAGAACGGTTTTTCCGTGCCGCCTTCGATCCCATCGAACCGCACTTCGAGATAGCGCGCAATATAATCGCAGATCGCAAACCGCAGATTGCCAGTCATCAGCGAAGAGCTAAAACCAATGGCAAGCCAACCCTGCTTACCATAGCTCTCATTTTTGGCTGCGGTCAGGAGGTTGTCAATATCGGTGAGAATCCGCTTCGGAACGGTCAGGAAGGCTTGGTCAAATTCGGTTGCGAACGTTCCGCGTTTGGTTCGCTCGAATAATTGAACGCCAAGCATCTGTTCGAGTGCTTGAACTCGACGACTGAGCGCGGACTGCTTGACGCAAAGTATTTTCGCGGCTTGCGAGAAGCTCAGTGTACCGGCCGTGACCTCGGCCGCCCGAAGATGACGAACTTCAAAGCTCATCGCGATCGCCGCCGACGATCATCGCCGTTTTACCAGTTCAGACGTCACGAGCCCAACTTCGAGGACAATGTCGACTGCTGACTAATCCGTAACGACTCTGTTGTCGGTAACACAAATGGCGGTGTCGATCGTGGTAGTGATGTTGATATCGGCCATCGGGTCAGCGTCGAGCAGCACCAGATCGACGAGCTTGCCTTCTTCGATCGTTCCAGCAGTCGTCACCTCTCATTGGTACTCGGCAGACCGAACAATTGCTGCATTTAGAACGTCAACTGGTGTCGTCACGCCATATTCCACGAGGGCTCGGTACTCGCGATGCGAGCTTAAGTCTCCAGTTATTGCGCTTGCCGACATGTCAGACCCGGCAAAAGGGTCACTCTTTCAGCATGAAGCGCTTGACAGATTTCTAATGAATATTTGAAGACATTTTAGGTACTTGCCATGAGCACGGCATTGGCGCGCTAGGATTCTATGAAGGCCGAATCTTTGCGCATGGCCATTCGAATAATTGGATCCAGAGTATCCGAAAAATTTACTCCAGAGGCTGGGATCAACCCAGAATCATATTCGTAAACGCGCGCTGTCTGGAGCGTGGTTTGCAGCGCGACGCCGAATTCCTTACTCAAGCGCACACGGTTTGCAACAACTTCAGGGCTGAAGCGTCGCGCGCCCCGACCATGCAGGAAATATTCGAAGCAATGCGCGACACCGGATCCCGTTCTGGTTGATTGTCATGTTGCGGAAGTCGAGAATTGTTATCCAATGATGCCAGCAGGTGCGGCGCATAACGAAATACTGTTAGCACCATAATCGCCCGCGCTGCCCGCGCATGACGTCCGAAGGCAAACCAATAATCGACTACGCCGAGACGCTATTGAATGGATATTGCAGTGCGCAATCCCCTATCTACTTAGTCCGGCGTCATATGTCCTCCGCGCGATGAGCTCTCAGCCCGCGCGGTGCAGTTGATCGCATGTGCGCTGGTTTGGAACAATCATGCCTGCATGCCGCCGCGTCCTCTGGACGATAGTTTTCTGCCGCAGCTTCAATGCTATCGTGCGTCTAGCGTCTATGTTGCTTTTCTCTACGTTGGCTTTGGCGAACAAGGCATCGAAGAGCATGTCCGCATGCTCGCGGCGATGCGCAAATGGATAGCGCAACGGTCAGACGCGCCTCGAACATTCATTGGAAAGCTGGGGATCACGTCTGGGTTGACTTGGGATTTGATGCGTTGCTGGCTTTGGCTTTGCTGGTTGACATCTTTGTCGTGAGTGCTTCGCCATATCCAGCAGCACTATGCTGCTCCCATCAACCACAGCTCCTCTTATTAAGCCAGTCGGGGCGGTGCGCAATATCAGGGCCTGCGGTCCATGCCCGACAGCAATGCTTGGAATTCGATCTAAGTCGACTGAAAATTTGGGTATTTTACTAAAATCACGATTTTATGCGGACCGCGAATTATACAGAAGTCAGGCTAAGGTCGACTTCGATCTCTATCAACGCAATTTTGAAAATCAGCGCGCTGTCCGGCGGGATTGGACCGGAAACGTCACTTCCATATGCCATTTCCGAGGGGATAACGACCTCCCAAACGTCACCGGGTCGCATCAATTTGAGCACAACTTGCCAACCAGGGATGACTTCCCGCACTAAAAAGCTTGTTGGTCGACCTCGCTGATACGAAGAATCGAAGACCGTTCCCGACGGCAACTTGCCCTCATAATTAAGTAGAACCTTGTCGCCGGATTTTGGCGAGACGCCTGAACGAGCGCCACTTTTTATGATGCGGTATTGGATACCGGGAAGAACGATCACGCCTTTAGTACGCGCATTTTTTTTTAGGAGTTTTTCGGAACACTTTCGTGTGGGGCTTTTGCTGTCGCTTTTTGGTGCAGGTACGAGGATTCCAAGCACAATCGGGGGGAATAAATTTCTCATCGCCATTCCTTGTCGGTCACAAACCATTGCAAGCTATGCGTTTGCAGCGACTGCATAACTGCATTTGGCGGCTAACAGTGGGCAATGCCTCCTCCCCTTTCTTCGCTTTATGACAAGTGGGTACCGCCCAGCCGTTCGAAATTCTGCTGTTTCTCGTCCGCTCTCTCACCCTCTTGTTCTTCATAAATTGTCTTGGCGGCCAAACAGCCGAAAGTGAGCGCCGGACCTAACATCGCACCTGCTGCGGGGTATGTTCCCCCCATTATGCTCGATGCAACAGTGCCGACGGCGAACAAACCTTGTATCACGGTGCCGTCCTCAGTTAGAACTCGGCCCATTTCATCTACGCTCACCCCCGCAAACGTACCGATGTCGCCAGGGATGATCCGGATGGCATAGAATGGCCCTGTACCGAGAGGGGCGACGCATGGGTTTGGCTTGATCGCTGGGTCGCCCGCCGCTCGTTCAAATGCTGTTCCTCCTTTTTTGAACACCGGATCGCTTCCGAAATGCGCGTGTGCATCATGAGCCTCGACGGTTGCAATCAAGCCACGCGCATCGATATTCAGTTTGTCGGCAAGTTCAGCCAGCGTCTCGCCCTTCAGGAGATAGCCATTGCGAAGGAACGGAGTGATACGGCCGGGGGCAGCCGGGACCCGTCCCAAACCATAGCAGCGCAAGTGTTTGTGGCTCGTAACTAGGTAGAACTCAGCACTGGCTCTGCCTGAGCTGTCTCGAAGCATTTCGGCGATAAAATCGTGATAGTTGATCGCTTCATTGGCAATGCGCTCGCCGCTGGTATTTACAACGATGACTCCTGGCTTTGCCCTGTCGCCAAAGTGAGGAGTCAGCCATTCCGAACCATTGGGTCTGGGAACCACGGAAACTGGCGTGAAGGCTGCGGGTTGCCGAAGGCCTGTGTCAATCTTTCCGCCCATCTTCCGGACAAGATCAAGTCCAGACCCGTCATTTGTGGTCGGCAAGTGAGACCGATGCTGCTGACCAGCTCTGACATGCGGTAAAAACTCCAATTGCTTTTGCCGGCTACCTGAGAAACTGCCGGTCGCCAGTACGACCGCACGACGGGCGCGTATCAATCTGCAACCGCTCGGGTGTGCGACCAGCGCTCCAGTCACTCTGGTATCATTTCTTGTCAGTTCGATAGTTGACGTGTTCGTCCAAAGTGTAACCTTTCGCTCAACGAGCGTGAGAGCCAACCTCCCGACGAGGGCGTTGCCCATGACCATGCGGGTACCGCGATGATAGCCGAGCAATCGGTCGCGGAGATGATTTGCAAGCATTTTGCACACATGGATCAAGGAAGGCAGCGATCGGGTGAACCGTGAGAAATGGGGAATATCCAGACGTCCCAACGACATTCCGCCAAAGATCATGGATGCGGGAAGTGGTGAGCGTATCGTCTTGAAGTACTTGCCTAACTTACGACCATCGAAAGGCACTGCGCCCAGAGACCGAAGCCCATGAGTCGAGCCTTTGACGTCGGTGAAGTAGTCGACCACAGTCTCGAGAAGCTCGTATTCGAGGTGGCTGTTGTCTTCGAGGAACGCCAGAGCTGCGGCGGCATTTCTGACATAAGCTGTGCCTCTCGAATGATCGAAGCTTTGTCCAATCACATCTCTAAGATATTGGATGGCTTCTTCTTCGCTATCATTCGGTGCTTTGCCTGCCTGACGGCTGAGCGGGACCCATATCTCGCCTCCAGAGATCGCGCTGGCTCCACCGAGATAAGGTGCATGTTCTGTCAGGATGACATCAAGCCCGAGCACTGAAGCGGTTACCGCTGTCGCCATTCCCGCGGCACCCGATCCGATAACCAGGACGTCACACTCGAAAATCTCATCCTGCATACCGAAATTCCAGATCCCCCATCGCACGCGAATTGACTTGAAGGTCACGAGTGTCTAGATCTATTGTATGCAGCATGTCGACAACATGTCAACGTGATTGAGCCTGTTGCGGGTAGTGGATTCGAGGAGGCTTCTGATGGTGAAGGTGATGTGGTTGCTGCGGAAGGCAGATCATTTGTCGATGGAGGAGTTTCGACGCTGGTGGCTGCAGGGTCACGCGCCAATGATTGCGGCAAAACAAGGGCACCTCATTTCACGCTACGTCGTAAACGTAGCTGCGCCGGATGAACTACCGGGCGGCACTGGCGTTGAGCCGGGTTGGGATGGTGTGGCCGAGGAGTGGTTCGATTCCATGGAAGATGCCAGGCAAGCCTTCTCGTTGCCTTCAGCGCCTGAAACTCGCGCGGATGTAATGGAGCATGTGAGTGCAATGTCACGCATGGTAGTGACCGAAGATTGCATTCTCGACTGGCCGGCAAATCGTTGATGAAAGTCAGCCGTCCCGGGGACGTCACCCTGCGTGCAAGACCGCCTGACGGGCGGCAATAAGGTTGGCGGCTGGAACATGGCTCTCCAATGCGCAGCCCGCGCCAAGAATGAAGTTGAGACGGCCAGCTTCGGCGATGGCTACGCTGACTTCGTAAGCGATATTATCGAATGAACCCGAAGTTATTGCTCCAGCTTGATCTAGACCTCCGACCAAGGTCTGCGAGAAGAGCTCGCGACCTTGTTTCAAGCTAGGATTGCTCGCCTGAGTTGCCCAGTTCACCGCATGCGCGGGGTATTTTGCATATGACTCAAGTCTCAAACTGCTTCCGCAGATATGCAGGAGATTGAATTCGGACCCCGCATCAATTGCGGCCTGCAGTATCTGGCAATCGTCCGGCGCAATGTATTCGCTGAATTGACTTGCATTGAACCTGTCGCGCTCACCACCGTTGGCAGAAAGGAACAGCCCGGATGCCCCCAGCTCAATGCAGTCGGATGTGAACTCGGTCAAGCTTTCCGCTATTGTCCGAAGCCCTGCACATGTCGAACGGGAGTCTTCGCGAAGATGGTTTGTGATCGCCTGGAAACCCGCATCGCTGAAGTCCAAAGTGCCAGACATGTTGTCGTTCGCCGTCGCGAATGGATTGAACATGGTCACGATGACCATGCACTCCTGCCCTACGGCGTCTAGGATTTCCTTTAGACCATCCAGATAGTCCTGTCGAACTCGTGACTTTCGGGAGTTGGGTTTCAGGCGTAGCCAGTCGGACGGAGTGGAAACGCGCTCTATACCGACAAGCTCGAACGGGTTATCGTTCATCACCTTGAGGAAATCTGGGTTTGTTGATCGATAGAACTCAATATGGGCCCGCGCCATTTCCTTGCCGTTTGCAGCTTCGGGCTCGAAATGTGTCCAGAAGCTTGCAGGGACGCGATCGACAGGTCGACCTGCCAAAGCCTCTCTTACCCGGTCGATCTTATTCACTGCCCACGCCCCTTCAGGTCCTCCATTATGGCCAGTATTGCGTTTGCGACGGCTGGCTCAGCCGATGAATGGCCAGCGCCTTTGA
Organism: Sphingorhabdus lacus; assembly: GCF_009768975.1. Lineage (NCBI taxonomy): Bacteria > Pseudomonadati > Pseudomonadota > Alphaproteobacteria > Sphingomonadales > Sphingorhabdaceae > Sphingorhabdus > Sphingorhabdus lacus. Next base: position 1,886,998 of record NZ_CP035733.1, read on the forward strand.
GGAGCTCAAGCTTGGAGCCGGGCCAAGCGCGATGGAGCCTGACTGCCGACCATGGCGGGCAGACCCAATCGCACGTCCCCTGGACGATGTATCCGGGGATTCCATGGATCTTGCCTATCTTCCGGATCAGTTGGTCCGGATCGATGAAGAAATCATTCATGACATAGTGGCAGACGATCTGCGAGTACTGGAGCGAGAATTCGGGAGTCAGCTCAGCCTCGATCTCCTTCAGGTCCGGGTTTACCGTTGCCGCTATCCACTCGAACTTTGCAAGTGCGATGGCGGCCCGGACCGCCACTTCTCGGTCTTGTCCGGACAAACGAGCCCGGATAGTCGAGTGAAGGTGATCCTGTTCTGCCTCGCTCATACCCTCGACACATTCGAGCCACTCGAGAGGAAACAACTTGCGCATACCTTGGTTGACCCAATGCATCTCGTCGCGCGTGCCAAGGAAGATACCTCGCAGCACAAGTGCCTTGCACCGAGAAGGGTGGGCCTGGGCATAGGCAAGCCCTAGCGTAGATCCCCATGAGCCACCTGAAACGATCCATTGCCGGATCCCGAGGTGTTCGCGCAGGCGTTCAATATCTTCGATCAGCAGTGCCGTATTATTGCGTTCGACGCCTCCGGTCGGCCGCGACAACCCGGCACCCCTCTGATCATACATGATGAGATTGAAGGCTGCGGGGTCGTGGAAGCGTCGCGCCGAGGCTTCCATGCCTCCGCCCGGTCCGCCGTGCAGGTAAAGCACGGGCGATCCATTCGGATTGCCGCTTTCCTCATAGTAGAGGTCATAGCCTTGTCCGAGGTCGATTCGGCCGCTGTTGCGGACCAGCTGTCCATCATAGAAAGTCACAATCAAACATAGCTCCAATGTGTCACATGGCGTCCGGAGAATTAGACGAATGCAGCTGAGATATCCTCATTGTCATCGGCACGCAATATTTGTCGACAAAGAGTATGCATAATGCTCGGCGGCGCAGCATCGCTGCATTATTTGCTCTCAAGGCCCACGCGAAAAACAAGACAGTTCATAGGCTACACGATCCGGGTGTTCGTTGGGACCTGGTTCTTAGTCCTCACTCGAACGTGAAGCTTCCTGCAGTGCTTCGAGGACCGACAAGGCTAGTTCCTTCATTTCTTCAGGGACGAAAACATTGTCGTGATGGTAAGCTGCGATCATGTTGCACGGTATGCCTTGTTCCGCCAGTGCGATTGCAACACCTGCGGTAAGGCCAACACCGTCCAGGGCGGAATAGACACCGAGGACAATGCAAGACAACGGCATCGAGGCGTCGAATCCAAGCTCTACCGCATGGTCCTTTGCAAGCACGAATGAGACTCCTTCCTGTTCGTGAAAAACAGCAAGAGCCCTTTCCTTTGCGGCAGCGATAACCGTCTGGTCTGTAGAGGAACTGAAAACGTAACTTCCGGCGCACGGGGCAGGCTTCATCCCCGCGAGCATTGCCCTGCGTTCGCGAACCGGCTTGTTCCGTGTCGTCGTCCTGCCATCCCAGCGTCTTGAGTATTCATTGTTAAACGGCCTTTTCTGCCTTTGGCAACGGGTAGGTAGCGCGTTGCCGAGCATCGGCGCCTGTAGATACGTCGCGCGCCGACAGAACAACAATGACTACAATCTATGACCAAATCCCTGCCTTTTGCAGATTGTTTCGGCGACAATTGCAGATTGCCTTCCTGTATGCAACATGTATACATGGTGCTGTGGTGGCTAAAATGGTCGGCAACTAGTGGATTCAGGTGCCGATTGCGGCGCAAAGAGGTGGTCAATGATTAAAGTCGTATGGTTTCTAAAGCGGGCAGAAGGCTTGCCGCTGGCAGAGTTTCGCGAATGGTGGCTGGGTCACGCTCAAGATGTGCTCAACAGCCAACAGGCTCATCTCTCCGGTTATGTCGTCAACATCCGAGCAGACGATGATGACAGTGCACCGGGCGCAACCAGCGATGACTGTGAATGGGATGGCATAGCAGAGCAGTGGTTTGCCGATCGCGCCGCGTTCGAAGCAGCCTACAGCAATCCTTCTAGCGCTACCCGTGCCGATACGTTGGCTCATACCAGCCGCTTCTCGCGCTTGGTCGTCGATGAGACGAGGCTGCGTTGATGCTTTGGAGCTTGACGGCATTCGTCTTTCGGGAACTTCTCCCACAAAGGGTGTGCAGCATCAGGCGGGAGAAGGCGCTTGGCGCGTAAGGGCATCGTAGTGGGCGGTGCCGGCGGCATCGGTCAGGCAATCGTGGAAGCAGCTCGGCAGGCCGGCGATGAGGTCTTTGTTCTAGACCGCGGGGCGGATCCGGGTGCGAATTTCATCCAATGTGATCAAAGCGATCCAGCGAGCGTCGAAAAGGCTTTCGCACTGTTGGACGAGGCTTTTGGGGGCGCCGCTCCTGACTGGATGGTCGCTGCGGCTTCCATAAGTCGTCGGCATAGTGTTCTCGATGCCAACCCTGCGGCGATTACCGAGCTTTTGAACGTGAACGTTCTTGGCACCGCCCTGGTCGCTCAGGCGGCGGGCCGTCGGATGCGGGCTGCCGGGGCGGGTGCTATTGTTGTGATCACTTCGATTGCAGCGGCTCAAGCCTGGCTTAACGAGTCGTTCTATTGTGTAACAAAGGCGGCACAAGCAGCCCTGGTGCAAGCGTTGGCAGTTGAGCTGGGGCCAGATGGTGTCCGCGTCAACGCTGTGGGCCCGGGGCCTGTGGACGTGACGTCACGCGAAATGGTATCTAGCCGCAGCGAAGGCCAGGTGATGGCGGACATCATCCGTAGAACACCAGGTCGCCGTCTTGCCGCACCGCACGAGATTGCCGAGGTTGCCTTGTTTTTGACTAGGGCAACCTGGGTCAATGGTCAGACAGTCTATGTCGACGGCGGCTATCTGGCATCGGGAATGGCCGGATAAGACTGCGAATTCACAGATTCGCCAATGCGAAGGGCTTGAAACTTGCGCCTCTACAGCCACAAAGACCGCCCAGTTCACTTGGGCCCCTATCCCTTGGAGCATCTTCGTCGGACGGAAGAGCCAATATCGGTTTCTGCCGATCTGGAGGTGCGGCAGCCATCTGATTCGCGAATTGCGCCTAGCACTTCGGCACTGCCGGCGATCAGTGAGTATCTGGATCTGTTCCGCAGCCTCCTTCGCGGTCCCATCGCGTCCGAGCTGGCACCCATCAGTGCCGACCCTTTGGAGAGAGCGAACAATCTCAAGGCTTCAGCCTATTTTCTTGATGCCTCACTTGTTGGTGTTTGCCGCATCACCCCAGAGGTCGGTGCGGGCATTCCACCCAATCACACTCATGCGCTGGTCTATCTCGTTGAATTCGGCCGAGAGCCATGGCCAGGGGATCCGGGCGAACCTTGGATCGCCGGAAGCAATGCAATCCGCACGGACATGCGTGCTGCGGAAATCGCGGCTGTGCTGGCGGGTTATGTGCGATGGATGGGCTTCGATGCCATGGGCCATGTGCATGGCGCAACTTCTGTCTGCCTTGAAGCACTCTCGATCCGGGCGGGGCTGGCACGTGCCGAACTGGGGCAACTGGTCGCTCCATTCTTACACCGGGGATTCAGAATTGGCGCGGTAACCTGCGATTATGAATTAGCCGAAGATCTGCCACTGGCCAGCAACGGGTCACTCGAGCCCGATGATCCATCCCTCCAACTGGGAAAAGTTGGCACCCGACCTGCTTGGTGGTCAAGTGAGCAGGACAAGCGACCGCTGCACCTCGGACGATATCCCATGGAGCGGATCGCAAGGGTCAATGAGCCCACTACGCTGGTTATGCGCGACCGCATCCAGCGCGTGCCTAAACGCGGCGATTTCTTCTATCGGGCCGCGGCTGGTGACCTTGGTGCGAAAGCCAAGGAGGAAATGTCCAGATTTCCGATGAAGCATCCTTATGCGTTGGGCATGGCACCGCTCATCAGGGGCATGGTGCCGCTGCAGGGTACCAGAAGGCCGATTGCGACTGAAGCCAAAGCCGAGGAGCTTTCTGACTCTCAATGGAACGCAGATTCCATTAAAGCGTTGGGATACTACCTTGGGGCCGACTTTGTTGGTATCTGCGAAGCGGAGCCTTGGATGTACTATTCGCATGATGCGGTGGATGGCCAGCCTATAGAGGCTTATCACAAGTACGCAGTTTGCATGCTGATTGACCAAGGTTACGAGACCATGGAGGGGGCGTCCGGTGATGACTGGATCTCCGCCTCCCAGTCCATGCGTGCTTACATGCGGGGCGCCGAGATTGCCGGGATCATGGCTGCGCATTGTCGAACACTGGGCTATCCCGCACGTTCGCATACAAATGCAGATTCGGATGTCATTCACAACCCGGTTATTTTAATGTCCGGATTGGGGGAAGTGAGCAGGATCGGCGATACATTGATCAACCCCTTCATCGGTCCACGCTCCAAATCCGTGGTCTTAACCACTGACCTTCCGATGGCAGTCGATAAGCCGATCGACTTCAATCTGCAGTCCTTCTGTGAAAGCTGTCGGAAGTGCGCGCGTGAGTGTCCGTGCAATGCGATCACATTCGGTCCGAAGATCCTGTTCAATGGCTATGAGATATGGAAAGCCGACGTTGAAAAGTGCGCAAAGTACCGCATCACCCAGCAAAAGGGTTCGGCATGCGGCCGGTGCATGAAGACCTGCCCGTGGAACCGTGAGGACACGGCGATGGCCCAGGAGATGATTTGGCGGTCCATCGACTACCCGGAATTGGCGCAAGCAATTGCACTGGAGGATGACCTGCAAGGCAATGGTGCGCGCAATCCGGTGAAGAAATGGTGGTTCGATCTTGAGGTGGTCGACGGCATCGCACTGCATCCCCGTGCTGGTACGAACGCGCGTGACCTGAGTCTAGGGCGTGAGGAAAAGCTCGCCAAACTGCAAAAGCTGGCGATCTTCCCGCCCGAGCTACAACCGGCCGGGGGCACAACGCTTGATCAGGTGATCCCTGTCGATCGTGACGCGGGCCAGGCGCTTTACGCAAAGGCGCGTGCAGATCTGACCGCGGTTCGCGGCAATGCCGAGGGAGACGCTCTGCCTTCTTCGTTGGAAAGCGACGAAGCACACACCGACGATGGAGCTCTGCCGGCTTGCCCCAAGGCGACATGAACTCTTTTGGCATCTGCAGACACGACTCTCTCGCCGAGCTAGCGGGGAAGATTCATCTAGATATGGTCGCACTTTTTGTATACACTATGTCGGCAATATTTGAGGGACCGGGACGGAGATATCTGGCGCATGCTTTTCCCCACTGACTATGCAGATGCCCGGGAGCGCTTCCGCGAGCTTGTGAGCTGCGCTGACTTCTCGCTTGAAAGTCATGCGCATCCGACGAAGAAAGGGCCAAATGGCGAAAACTTGGCGTGCGATATTGCCCGTTTGGGGGCTATGGATGCCAAGCGGGTTATCCTGATCAGTTCAGGAACCCACGGGGTCGAGGGCTTTTGCGGATCCGGTTGTCAGGCTGAGCTGCTTGCCTCCGGTTTGTTGCACGGATTACCGGGCGATACTGCAGTAGTATTGGTCCACGCAGTGAATCCTTATGGCTTCGCATGGCTTCGCAGGACCAACGAAGACAACATCGACCTCAACCGGAACTTCGTCGACCACTCAGTCCCACATTTGAATCCTGGGTACGACGAAATCCACGACTGGCTTGTGCCGCGGGATTGGAGCGGTCCTGCACGAACCGAGGCAGACGCATCGATAGACGCTTATATTGCGGACCGCGGGCTGCGAGCCTTTCAGGTTGCAATGACCGGAGGTCAATACAATCACCCGGACGGGTTGTTCTATGGTGGCAAGGCGCCCGCCTGGTCCAACCTGATATGGCGCAAGCTGCTTCGGAAACACTGCGTAAACGCCGAGCAGGTGATCGGCATCGATATTCATACAGGGCTCGGACCAAGAGGAGTCGGAGAAGCCATCTGTGTCACATCCGAAGCTGAATATATGAAGGCCAAGGCGCTATTCGGAGAGGAAGTGACGTGGACCGGAGGGGGCGAGGCTGTGTCTGCGCAAGTGGGCGGCTCATTGCTTCATGCCGCGCACGAGGAGGTCGGCACCGAAAGGCTGGTGATGATTGCTCTTGAGTATGGAACCTACCCCATACCGGAAACACTCGAGGCCTTGCGAGCCGAGACATGGCTTGTCGCACGGGGGGATGCTGCAAGCGAGCAGGCGTCCAGGATCAAACAGTCGCTCAAGGATGCCTTCTTCATAGATGAGCCAGACTGGAAGCTCGCCGTTACCACGCGGTTCATGGATTTGGTCCTCAAGATAAAGGGAAGTCTATCGTGAGTGATATCACCTCCGGAAAGCTTCGTCCTGTCAGCATGCCACGCGATGCCCGACCAATCATGAAGTTTTCGGGCGAACTCGCCGATGCTATCGAGGGACAGCTGCGTAATGCCGCGGACGGAAGATGGGACACGCCGGTCGATGTAAAGCTTGACCCTCGGAACCCCGAATCTCTTGCGCACTGGCTCTACAAGTCGATCAATCCGGTCACCAAGGGCATGCGACGGCCGGAGATCGATATCGAGGCTTTACTTGAACCCTACAAGAAGACCCGCTTCGAGATGCTTCCTGAGGATTTCGCGGTTGAAGCCGAAATCACTATGAGCGCCTCCGGCGACCTGATGTGTACACCGGGACTCGACGGGGCCAAGGACAGGCTGTTCGAGTCTGTTGATGATCTGATCTTTGGAGCGGATGTTTCATACGCCAATCTTGAATCGACTCTTACCACTGACGAAGTTGGGCCGACTGAATTCACAGAGGAAAGCACGCCCAAGATCAATCTCACACCGATGCAATATGAGACGGTCATTTCCCACAAAGGCCGTCGCTTCGATATTGTTCACTTGGCCAACAACCACATTCTTGATTGTGGCGAAGAAGGTATTCTGACCACTCTGGCGAGATTGGATAAGGATGGGATCGCTCAAGTAGGCGTCAATCGAACCAAGGGCGACGCTAACAAACCCCGCGTTACCGAAGTCGCAGGTCTGCGGATCGGTTGGGTGGCTCACACTTTCAGTGTCAACTTCAAGCCTTTCCCGGAAGACAAGCCGTGGATCGTGAACATGACACCCTTCCATCTTGAGTCACAGCCGGACATCAGCCTCATCGAAAGGCAGATCCGGGCTTGTCGCGAGGATGGCTGCGAGATTGTTATTGTTGCCCTTCATTGGGGGCTCGAATTCGAACTCTACCCCCATCCGCAACAGGTCGGCTGGGCGCATCGCTTTGCGGACTTGGGTGCCGATCTCGTGATCGGGCATCACCCGCACGTCCCTCAGCCTGTGGAAATCTACCGCCCCGCAAACGATCCGGATCGAGCGGTTCCGATCTTGTACAGCCTTGGCAATCTTTCCACCTTGATGTCCCACCCCGCAATGGCTTTGAGCCTTGTCGCCCGCATTGGCTTTGCCAAGGGCTTGTATCGCGGAAAACCAGCCGTACGAGTTGCAAAGCTGGAGCTTGTCCCTGTGGCACTAGTTGCCGAGCGGGCGAGCGGCAAAGAGATTACAAGACTCGTTCCCCTAAAGGAGCTGGATCGCGGCGTCAGCGAGGGACCAATGCGAGTCTATGTCGATGAAATGGCCGATTATGCCAGAGTGGTTGTAGGCGATGACTGGCGAGCTGATGTTACAGCCTGATCACTCCAGAAATTATAAACCTGAAGAGATAAACGAAGTCGCCCTGCTTGTGGCAAAGCAACCGCGCTCGCATCCTTCCCGCCGCCACTTCCTTTCGTCTGTCGCGGCAATCGCGGGAGGCGCTGCGATGATGACAGAATCTGCTGAAGCGCAGGCGCAAGAACGAAGCAAGGCGAGCCGACAGGCAGGCGCAAAAGTGCCGACTCTCTTGGCTTTCGGCGACTCCAACACCTGGGGGTATGTCCCGCAACGTGACGAAGGGCTCACACGGTATTCGCGCTACGACCCCTCCGTCCGCTGGCCCATGGTTCTCCAACGGGCTGGGCTTGGCCGCTTTCGCGTTGTTGAACACGGCATCTGCGGTCTGGTAGGTGGGTTGGAGAGTGGCGTCGCGAGATTTGACGACGGAACCTCGCGGGCGGCGATTGACCATATCCGCGGAGTCATCCTTGCCAACTGGCCTGTCGACGAACTGGTCGTGATGCTCGGGACCAATGATCTTGCATATCCTTCATTGTCTCAACCAGAAATCATTGCGCCGAAGATTGCGGCGACCGTACTGGCGGCTCTGGAGAGCCACAGATGGGTTGGTGGTAAATTGCCAGTGGTCACCTTGGTCAGTCCGATTCCTCTGGGTCACCGGGTTGTCGAACTTGGCATTACGGAAGAGGCATTGACGCGCTCTCGCCAGCTTGCGCCCGTTCTTGCCGAACAAGCGCGCCTCAATGGATGGCGCTTCCTCGACGCGGCCCATGTCGGTGAACTGGAAACGGTGGATGGCATCCACTGGGATGTCTCACATCATCGCCGCTTCGCCGAGATGCTTGGCCATGTCATTTTTACGTAATTCAGAAGAGAATATCATGTCCGTATTGAAACCACTAACGGACGAGGAGTTCGAGCCGGCGCTGCTAGAGGAGTGCCAGTTTTTTAAAGGTCCGCTGGGTGTAATCCCGAACAGCGTCCGCACCATGGCCCGCCGTCCTGCAATTGCGCGTGCATTCACCGAGCTGAACGCTGCAGTGATGAAGTGCGATGGCGCATTGACGCCCGAGTTCAAGAGACTGATCGGTTACATAACCAGTTTCGCATCCGGCTGCAGGTACTGCCAAGCCCATACGATCCTCGCATCAGAGCGGTTCGGTTCCACCGCGCCCCGCATGACAGATGCTTGGAACTACGAGGACAGTCCGCACTTTTCCGAAGCGGAGAAAGTCGCCCTGTCGTTTGCGCATGCTGCTTCTACGGTGCCGAACTCGGTGACGCCTGAACTCGGTGACGAACTGGTCAAGCACTGGAGCGAGGGCGAGGTTGTGGAACTAATGGGGGTCATCGCATTGTTTGGTTTCCTGAATCGATGGAACGACTCGATGGGCACCGCCCTGGAAGATCTGCCAATGGAGTCGGCCACGCGAAACCTGGCTCATACAGATTGGGAGGCGGGCAAGCACCGGTGATCACATTTCAGCAGGATAGGAGTCCTCCATCCACTGGCAGAATCGTCCCAGTCACATAAGTAGAGAGCTTCGAGCTGAGAAAGACCACCGGTCCGACCAGTTCGTTGGGATGCCCCATGCGCTGCAGCGGGGTGCGCGCCAGAAAGCGGGACATGCGCTCAGGATCGCTACGTGTGCCCTCGGTCATCGCTGTTTCGAAGAAACCAGGAGCGACTGCATTCACGCGGATTCCGTCTTGCGCAAGATCTGCGGCAAGGGATCGCGTCAACTGGGCCAAAGCGCCCTTGGAAGTAGCGTAGGCGCTGGTGCCTGCCTGGTAGGAAACAAACGATTGGATGGAGGCGACATTTACGATGCTCCCGCGATTTGTACGCAGATCAGGCAGCAGAGCTGCGACCGCCCGCAGGGTACCGTTCAGGTTGACGTTCATGACCCTGGACCATGAGGCTTCGAAATCATCATCGCCGATCCTGCCGCCAGCCTCGACCCCGGCGTTGTTGACGAGGATGGTCGCTGCGCCAAAGGACCGTCGAATGCGATCGGCTGCTTCTTCACCCTGGGCTGGGTCGACGATGTTCCAGCCTATCGCGATTGCACCCTCGCCCGCTGGATCGATTTCGCGCGCTATCCGGTCGGCCGCCTCACGGTCGATATCGACTATACAGACCCGCGCCCCTGCAAGCGCCATACCTTTGGCAATGGCAGCACCATTACCTCTGCCCGCTCCCGTTACGACAGCGATCTCTCCTTTGAGTAGATTTGCTAATGCGCCGATTGGAAATTGAGGATTCTGCGCGGATGACATGATGGGTTCTCCTATTTGCTCCGGAAACCCGGAGGTCAAAAATCATTCTGGAAAGGAAGTTGCTTTGAGTGTCCCCATTATCAAAACTGAAATCCGCCGGTGGCCGCTCAAACGTCCGTTCGCGATTTCTCGTCATGTGTTTACGGACAATCTCGTCCTTGAGGTCACAATTGAAGTCGACGGCTTCAAGGGGCGGGGGGAGTGCGAACCTCACGAGTTTGATGAAGAGATAACGCGGTCCGCGGAGAATTCGGTGTTGTCGCTCGATCACGCTACATGGTCCCATCTTGATCCGCTTGTCTTGAACGCCATCCTGCCCCGATCGGCTTGGCGCAATGCCATTGACTGCGCCCTGTGGGATCTCAAAGCCAAGAGGGACGGACGCCGAATCTGGGATGTTCTCGAACTCGAACTCGCTACCGAAGACAGCTTCGCTGTATTTGAAACCATCGCACTGGATACACCCGAGAGAATGGCTGCGTTTGCACGCGAAGCAGCTGATGCGCCCGGACTGAAGCTGAAGCTGGGAAGTGCGGATGGCCTTGATTGCGAGCGACTTGAAGCCGTCAGGTCCGCAGTTCCAGGTCATCAACTGACTGTCGACGCAAACGAGGGCTGGTCCATAAAGCAGCTGGCCGACATCCTCCCCGTCGCCCGTCGACTTGACGTTTCGTCCATAGAACAACCGGTCCCGGCAGCCTTGGAGGATGGATTGTCTTCTCTGCCAAGGCTCGTCCCACTTTGTGCGGATGAAAGCTGCCTCGACCGCTCCTCGCTTCCACAGCTGACTGGTCTGTACGATATGATAAACATCAAGCTCGACAAGACCGGTGGTCTCACTGAAGCCTTGGCGCTTCAGCGACAGGCGGTGGCGCTGGGCTACAAGACGATGATTGGCTGCAACGGCGGATCGTCTCTTGCCCAAGCGCCTGCCACTCTTCTTGCGCCAAGCGCCGTGCTGGTGGATCTGGGCAGCCATTGGCTTAGCGAAGACCATCAGCCCAGCCTTGAAACAGCCAACTTTCGGATTGGTTTGCCCAAGGCGGAGTTGTGGGGATGAGTGGCAAGACGCATCCTGGATAATCGCCGAAAGCTGCCAATCCCGCAGAGTGCCGGATCAAAAGCGGTCGAGATCATTCGCGACCACGACACGACCAGTGAAGTAACGGCGCACGCCACGTGCGTAGGCCTCTGGATCGGTCTCGTCATCCCAGCCAGGTACAAGGTGGTTCAGTACGACCATTCCCACTTTTGCTGACGATGCCATCTTACCCACATCTTCTGGCGTTAGATGATCCTGCCGGAGATGGGCCATCAAGGCATCGACTTGGGCCTGATCAGAGTCACCGCGTGAGCGCCACTGCTGTTCGATCCTCGGCAGGTCGATGACTTCGGCGACAAGGATATCGGCCCCTTTTGCCAAGGCTTCGACACGAGGCGATGGGCCGGTATCGCCTGTAAAGACAATTGAACGATCAGTGGTGTCGAAGCGAAATGCATAAGAACGGGCGTTGCGAGCGGCTGCGCTGCCTTCCTGAAAGTGGTAATGATTGTTGAGGACGGCAGTGACCGTGACCTTGTCATCTCGGTAAATGACTTTCGGCTCGAGCAGGTCACCGGGAAGATCCTGAGCCCTAACCGTCAGCGCAATTGGTCCAGGCTCTGTCCCGCCAATTGTGATCGGCGCAAGTTCGGTTGGACGGAATGCCGCTGCAAGGTGCTGAACGAACCCGACAGTCAACGGCGGGCCAATCACCGGTAGTGGCTGGCTTGACTCTCCAAGCAGGTCGTTGGCCAGCCAGCGAAACGTCAGCAGGGCTCCAAGGTCGGCATTGTGGTCGAAATGATGATGGGTGATAAAGACGGCCTTTACCTGTCCGACGTCCAGCCCGGCAGACGCATAGCGATGCATAAGCCCATCCCCGGTGTCGACAAGATAGACATCCTTGCCGACCACCAAGGCATTCGATGACATCGCCCTCTTGTCGCGATAGGCTGGTCCTCCTCCTGTGCCGAGGGTGATAACCTGTGTGGCAGGCTGTTTTGTGCCGTTGCCCTCATCCGTTGCATAGGCGACCGCCGATACTGTCAGCATGGTGGCAACAGCGATGACCAGAGGTGCTTTTTTCGAAATCATCGTGCAAACTCCGGGCTGGTGGGAAGTCTAAAGAGCGAGGGATGTTCTAGATCGTGAAGCACCTGGATATTGGCTACGCGTTCCTCGCCAGGCTGCTGATCCGGAACCGGCGTGGCCGAGTTCAAGTTCTTCTGCATGAAGGAACAGGCTGTCGCGCGCACGACAAGACGCAGGCGAGAGTTTCGCGCAATTCGCCGGGCAACAAATCGGAAGCGCGGAAACTTAAGAAGAACAGGCGTGTTCAGGGGCATCGTCTCGTCGCCACCGTCACGATGGCGCAAACGCAACTGGCTCGAAGAGAGAAAGATGACGGACCCGTCTTCGAGTACCTCGTAGAGGAGCACGGCCAGATCTGCGTCAGGCGCATCGCAGGTGACCCACAGGTCCAGTGCTGGTTCGCCTATTACTTCGGCAGGCGCGTCCATCGGCGGCGTGTGATAAATCACACCTTGGCCGTAGGTATTGTGGCAGAAGACGGCATTGGTCGGATCCTCTCCCCCCAGAATGAAGAAGAGGCTGTTGTAAGCTCGGGGAAAAACTGCACCGCCGCCTGACGCAAGTTCCGGCGAATTACTGAGAGTGGATTCAGTTTCGAGCGGGCGAAGGTCGTTCGGATCACTGACGAAGCTGTCGGGCGGGGTGTTCCCGATCTCGTCCGCTAGCCATCCGGAGCGGAAAATGTCATCAGCTTTGCCGTCAGAAGCAAGGTACAGCGGCCTGCTCTTGGAGCAAAGGCTGTCCAGCGATTCGGCATTGCGCCATTCCTCGTTGCCAGTCAGGTAATATTTGATCGGGGCGTCCAAGAATGCAGGCTTTTCCCCATGGCCGAAGACCCACCGATACCAGTCGAACTTCAGCTTCGGAACATCCAATGCGGCAGCCGGTCCGAACTTCAGTCCGTATACCTGGTCGCATCCATCCATGCCGCGATGATCCCAGGGACCGATGACCAGATAGTTGTTCTCCCGGGCCTTGTCACTGCCATGCTGCTGAAGGCGCCTGTGGTGCTCGAGAGTGCCGATCAGGCAAGTGTCATAAAGGCCCGTGAGTGAGAGAACGGGAATATCGAGTTTTGAAAGCGCGTCTTGCGCGGGACGCCGGGCTTCCCAAATGGGACCCCAAGTCGTGCTGAGGAGATCGTCTTCCCACCCGGTGGCATGGAAGCCCAGCTCATCCTGTACTTCAAGATATGAGCGGTTGCGTGCGTAGAGGTCGCCTTGGATTCGGTTGAACAGAAGCACATCAGCGGCCATGTTCCAGGAGATTGAGTGTCCCTTGAGGGTCAGTCGCCACCTGTATATGTAAGGCGAACCAATGCCTCCACGAGGAATGTCATACCCTGGCATAAACGCCGCGGAAGGGACTATGGTTTTCAAGGATGCGGGCAGAGTGCCCGCGATCATCCACTGGTTCCAGCCAGTGTATGACCCACCTGTCAGGCCAACCTGGCCGTCGCTCCACGACTGGGCGGCAATCCATTCGATCGTGTCATATCCATCCGGTCCGTCATTGACCCACTGCTGGAACTCGGCATTCGACCCCCCCCGACCTCTGCAATCAACCGCGAGAAATGCCATGCCTTCCCGTGTGAACGATATGGCTTCACGATGCAGATTGTCTGCCAGATAGGGGGTCATTTCCATCACCGTCGGCAGCCGGTCGGATCGGTCTATCGGCAGGTAAAGAATGGCGCCAAGCTCGACTCCATCGCGCATTGGAACACGCACGAATCGGACGGAGTAATCTGCGCGCCCCCGGCTGCCTGGGGCATTATCGCTAATTATGGTCATCACGTCTCTCGTATCAAACAGTTGCGGCCTTAACATACAATGTGTATTGAATGTGTCGACAAGAATTTATCCAGCTAGTGCCTATGTTTTGTAGGGAGTTAAGTGTGATGATGGAACATATTAGGAGAGGCATCTGGCTCACTGCTGCCCTGGTCGCCGTCAGCGGTTGCGTTAGCCGTGCAGAGGTGCAGGCAGGTCCTCCCGGCACAGGGTGCACAGATCCAGTATACCGTCAACTCGATTTCAAGATCGGAGAGTTCAAAGTTACCGGCATTGGAGGCGAGCCGGCTGGCGAGAGTAAAGTTGAATCGGTACTTGGCGGCTGTTTGCTGGTAGAGCATTGGCGAGGAGCGATCAGCGGCTTTGGCCGGGCGCACATGTTCTTTGACAAGTCGGATCAGCTCTGGCGTCTAATCTATGTTACAGACGATGGTGCGACAATGTACCTCTCGGGCAAGTTTCAGGGCGATACCCTTATCCTGACTGGTGAGAATGACTTGGACAGTATGGTAGGCCTCCACCGCATGAGCTTCTCGCCGCTGCCCGATGGCGGGAACAGGCAGTACTGGGAACTTTCAACAGACAAGGGTGCAACCTGGACGGTCATCCATGACGGAACCTACCGGCGAGCCGACAGTCGCTGAGATGATGAATACCGTCGAGCCCCTGCCAAGTGGCGCTGAGTACGACTATATTATCGTCGGAGCAGGCTCAGCGGGCTGCGTAATTGCTTCGCGATTGAGTGAGGATCCGAAGGTCTCCGTGCTATTGGTCGAGTCCGGAGGCTCAGAACGCAACTGGAAGTTCCGAATTCCGGGAGGCCAGTCATTCGTGAAGGATTGGGAGCGCTATGCTTGGCTGTACCAAGCCGAGAGCGATCCAAGCCGTTTCGACCGAACCGAGATATGGCGCAGGGGGCGCATCCTTGGCGGCAGCAGTTCGATCAATGGGGTCATCTATGCCATTGGCCTGCCCCGCGACTTTGACCTCTGGGCTGAGATGGGCGCTTTGGGTTGGTCGTGGCGGGATGTTGAGCCGTTTTTCCGGCGGGCTGAACGCTGTCCGGGACTCCAAGGCCGAGGGCAGTCCGGCCCCGTACATGTCGAAATCCTTCGATCACCTCATCGCAGCACCGGGGATTTGATCGCATCGGCAAGCGCTGTCGGAATCCAGTCGGTCAGAGACATCAATCTAGCACAAGGTGAAGCCATCGGTATCGCGCAGACCAATCAGCTTCGCGGACTGCGTCAGGATAGTGCCACTGCTTATCTGCGCCCGGCATGGCGGCGACCCAATCTCCGGGTCCTTACTCACACCCAGGTCGAAAAGGTAACCTTTGACCAAGGTCACGCAAGCGGCGTGCAGTTGTCAGTGCACAACAAGCGTTTCGAGGTTAAAGCGCGCCGAGAGATTGTGTTGAGTGCAGGCGCCTTCGGCTCTCCACACCTGTTGATGCTTTCTGGTATCGGGCCAGCGCAGCAACTTCAAACGCATGGCATAACTGTAGTAGCTGACAGCCCGTCAGTTGGTGGCAATCTCCATGACCACCCAGAACTCTACATTGAGTACGAGGTCCGAGACCGGACCTACAGTTCGGCCATGCAATGGCACCAGTTGGTGCTTTCGGGTCTGCAGTTTGCCTTGGCCAGGCGAGGCCAGGCAACTTCCTGTGCCAGTCATATCCTGGCCTATGCGCGCAGCAGCCTACAGGAGCCGGCACCCGATTTGCTGCTCTTTTCTGGACCTTGGGGCTATCTTGAAGATAACTTCACGTTCAACTCCAGAGTCAACACCTACTCTCTATCGCCTTCGCTGTGTCACCCTCGTTCACGCGGTCGGATCGCGCTCAGGTCGCCTGACTCCCGCGTAGCACCGCTGATCGAATCCAACCTTCTGGGTGACCGTGACGACGTGATCCGCCTGATGCGAGGAGTGCGCCTTGTTGACCGCATTGCTCGAACCAAGCCTTTTTCGGATCGTGTGATCAAGCGAGTTTCGCCGGATTTCGATCTTTCAGACGATGCCGCTCTCGAAGCCTATATCCGTGAAAATGCCGGTATCTGTTATCATGCTTGCGGCACATGCCGGATGGGCGACGACCCGTCTGCGGTTGTCGACTCACAGCTGCGTGTAAGAGGTGTCGATCGTCTGACGGTTGCGGATGCCTCGGTCATTCCTCTGGTAACTTCCGGAAACCTTCACGCCCCAACCGTCATGATCGGGGAGCGTGCGGCCGAACTGCTCCGCGTACCTGGAAGAATCACGCCTATCCGATGATGGAGATGAATTTATGAATTCCTTCGAACACGCGCCAGCAAACTGGGCGGTAAAGGCTCAGACCATAAGCTTTGATGTTAGGCCTTGGATCAATGGTCGCCAGATTGAGGCTAGTACGACGGAGCACTTCGCAACTTTCAATCCGGCGAACGGAAGCCGTATAGCCGACTTGCCGGCTTGTGGTGCCGCGGAGATCGACAGCGCCGTTTCCGCCGCACGTGCCGCGTTTGAACAGGGCACCTGGGCCAATCTGTCCCCACGCGCGCGCGCTCGCATTCTAATGAATTTTGCTGACGCCATTGAACGCAATGCGGACGAATTGGCGCTGCTCGATACGCTTGAAATGGGCATGCCGATCAGCGCTTCAGCGCCAGACATGCGGGCCGCTGCTGACGCCGTGCGGGTCGCGGCCGAAGCGGCGGACAAGTTGATCGACCAGGTCATCCCTAATGATCCTTCGACGCTGCTACTCAATCTGCGCGAGCCGGTTGGCGTTGTCGGCGCGATCACGCCCTGGAACTTCCCAGCCTACATCGGGATCACCAAGATCGCCCCCGCGCTCGCCGTAGGCAACTCGGTCGTCCTCAAGCCGTCCGAAGTTGCCTCCCTTAGCTGTTTGCAGCTGGGTAAGCTTGCGGCGGCGGCGGGCATTCCCGACGGGGTGCTGAACATCGTCCCGGGCCTGGGTTCTGGTGCCGGTGCTGCTCTTGCCTCTCACATGGATGTAGATCTCCTGACATTTACTGGATCCACGGCAACCGGCAAGCGACTTATCGAGTTATCCGGCCAGTCGAACATGAAGCGCCTCATTCTTGAGTGCGGCGGTAAGTCGCCGCAGATTGTGTTCGCCGACATGGAATATCTCGACGCTGTTGCTGAAGCAGTCGTTGGAAGCATCACGTTCAATTCGGGGCAGGTCTGTGTGGCAGGCTCACGACTGCTCGTGGAGCGTTCTATTCACGATGCGCTGGTCGAACGCGTTGTCACTCTTGCAAGTCAGATTGAAGCTGGCAACCCACTTGACGAGACCACAAGCTTTGGGCCGCTCGCCAGTCGGGAACAGCACGACAGAGTACGGCGTTATTTTGCAGCCGGTCAGGATCAAGGCGCAGTTGCAGTGTTGCCCGGTGGGCCCGCTGAAGGCAACGAGGCTTGTTACTGGTTGCCGACCGTATTCACTGATGTCCGCAGCGACATGCGGATTGCCCAAGAGGAAATCTTTGGTCCGGTGTTGTCAGTCTTTGCATTTGACGACGAAATCGAGGCGATCAAGATCGCCAACAGCACCACCTATGGCCTCGCGGCGAACGTCTGGACGCGTGATCTTGGACGCTCGCTCCGCTTGGCGCGAGCCGTCAAGGCCGGATCTGTGACTATCGCAGGCAGTCCCGGAGCAACGGCGCTCGACGCAACGGCCGGGGCTTTCGAACCGCATGGCCAGTCCGGCTTGGGCATCGAAGGTGGGCTGGACGGTATGCGCGCCATGACTCGGCTAAAGTCTGTTTCCTTCTCAGGTTGAAGCATGACGGGATCTCAGCGAGGGGGCGGAGCCGCAGTCTTGGCTGGTTCTTGGGTCTTTGGTGAGTTGCTGTCGCCAGTCGATGTTCCGGGTATGGTACTTGTCGGCAGTGCATTGGTCATGACCTCTGTCCGACCAGAGGAGCGTTCGCTGTAAGTGGTTCGCACAATGACTATGAAAATCGTTGGGAATGCGGTGTCAAGTGATCAAATCTTGAATGACTTGCATCATGGAAAATCTTGGTATACATATTGTCGACATAATGTCGACCAAGGCGCCTTTAATGCGGGCTCCACAGCCAAGGTGAGGGGATGATACATGTCTAAGCGTGAAGTGAACAATTTGTGCATCAAAGGCCGCGAAGCTTTGCGGCGTCGCCTGACGACTTTGTCGTCTTGGGCAGCAGTGGCGGCTGCTCTGGCGTTCGCTCCTCAGACCGCATTCGCAGAAGAGGCAACCAATGCCGAAGAGGCCGGCGGCTCTGAGATTATCGTAACCGCGCGCAAGCGTGAGGAAGATATCCAATCGGTGCCGCAGACTGTTCAGGTTCTGGGTGGCAGCGATCTCGAGGAATTCGGCAAAGTCACCTTCAAGGACCTGCAATTCGAAGTTCCGGGCTTCTTCATGGAGAACTACGAAACGCGGGCTACGATTACCATGCGCGGCGTTGGCGCGCAGGTGCCCGGAAACGGCGCGGCCGTTGCCGCGCACGTGAATGGCATTTATATGCCTTCAACGGCGTCGTCGCTTGGCTGGATCTTCGATGTCGGTCAGATTGAAGTGCTAAAGGGGCCTCAAGGCACCCTTTACGGCCGCAACGCCACAGGTGGTGCAGTCAACATCATCACGCGTCGACCAGGTCAGGAATTCGACTTCGGTGCAAAGCTCGAATATGGAAGCGAGAATACGGTACGTGCCTATGCGGGCCTCGATGCACCACTCGGTGGTGAGTGGGCGCTTCGCTTAGCGGGCACGCTTACCCGTGCTGACGGTCGCATCATCAACGTAGCGAACAACAAGCGGATAGATGGTAACGAGTTCACTGGTGGGCGCCTTACTCTTACGGGCAAAGCGGGACCGGTAGACGTCGACTTGTTCGCGCAATACACCAATGAAACGGGCGGCGTTGGCGAACTCATCGCCCTGACCTCAGCTGGCAAACCGCTTTATGGGTGGAACAAGGGATACTATGACAACCCAACCAAACCTGTCGGTGAGCGTGATCATTATCTTGTAGGTCTCACGCTGTCCGGCGAATTGGGCGGCGGATACTCATGGCGTTCGGTTACAGGATATACGGATTATAACGAGCCACGGTCTCTGCTGGACGTGAACCCACTGCAGCAACCGGTCCAAGTTGTAATCTCTTTCCCGCAATATGCTGAACAGTTCAGCCAAGAATTGCAAATCGCATACGAAGGCGACAAGGCAAACTGGGTGATTGGCGGCCTTTTCATGGACTCTAAGGATGGCGAGACGCGTCGAGTTGATATTGTCCCGGTCGTCAATGGATTGCTTGACAGTGCTACCGACAACACAGTTAAGACCTTTGCCGTCTTCGGGGACCTCAACTATAACCTCACCGAACAGCTCCGGGCAAACGTAGGCCTTCGTTACAACCGCGACCGAGTCCGTAATCGGTTCACAGGCAACGGCCCTGCAGACTCTCAATCTTTTGATTTAAGGAGCACGCAGAGCGAGGTTACTGGTCGAGTCGGTCTGGACTATACCACTGCTGGCGGAACGATGATCTATGCCTCAGTCTCCAAGGGCTTTCAGTCAGGCTACAACACGACAGGTTTTGCAGTTGATGGAACGCCGCAACCTGCCACGGTCAAACCGGAAACCCTCTACGCTTATGAAGTCGGTGCGAAGTCGACGTTGCCCGGCAACAATGGTTACCTAAACTTCGCTGGCTACTACTACGATTATCGTGACATGCAGGTTCGGGTTGGCGGCATTCCGCTTCTTCCAGATGGCAATCCCGACCCTGCCGGGGTTCCGTTCTATACGGTTCTCAACGCCGGCAAGGCGACCATCTGGGGATTTGAGGCATCGCTGAGCAACTTCCGTCTGAGTGACAATCTGCGTCTTGATCTCAGCGCCGGTTATTTGCACACGAAGTTTGATGAGTACTTCACATTGGATGACACAACGGCTCAACCGGTCGACTATTCCGGTAATACCCTGCCCCGTGCTCCAAAGTTCCAAGGAACTGCCGCACTGACGTTAGACAAAATCGCGGTTGGCCCAGGCGAAGCCAGCGCGAGGGTTGAATACCAGTATCGTAGCAAGGCCTTCGATAAGGCCGACAACCGTTTCATTCTTCAGTCTACCGGTCTCGTCAACGTCCTAGTCAAATATGACATCGGAGACTGGTCGCTGCAGGCTAGCGGCAGGAACTTGACCAATCAGCGCTATTTCGCCTTCTACGATGGCCGAAATTTCGCACCTCCGGGCCAGTTCCGAACATGGAGCTTGGGTCTTAGCTACCGCTACTAAGGCGGATCGGCAGGCCGGACCTTCAACAAGGTCCGGCCTGTTTTGTTTGCCGGCTTGTGCCCGGCCATGCGTTCTACGGACTCGAAATGTAGCCGGATTATTTGTAGCGACCTTCCGTCAGTTCATGTAGGGCCTCGCCGACAACAACTTTAACAGTTGTCTGCTTAGGAGATTCACGATGGCTCAATCAGAACGGTCTGGTCGTAACGCCAAAGGGAGCGCGACCAAGCCCGGACGCAAGCCAGTTCGCGGTTCAGGCGCAGATACGGTTTACGAGACGCTTAGGACAGAGATTCTAACTCTGAAAATGGAGCCCAGCACGCTCCTCGACGAAACGGATCTCGCTGAACGATTCGGATTGTCACGCTCCCCGATCCGCGAGGCTTTGATCAGGCTTGCTGCAGAAGGCTTAGTTAAGACCCTGCGCAATCGCAGTTCGATCGTAGCTCCGTTCGACATGATTGCCATTCCCAGCTTTCTGGATGCCACAGAGCTGCTCTACCGCCTGACGGCAAGGCTAGCTGCGACAAATCGGACGCAGGCCCAGCTTCATCGCATCAAGCAAATCCATGACCAGCACAGCGTGGCGACGCGCGAGCGCAACATGGCGCTCATGGTCCGACTGAATCGAGAGTTTCACTTGGAGATTGCTGACGCGTCTGGAAACGCATTCTACGCGAACTGGATGCGGCAGTTGCTTGATCAGGGGCAACGCATCTTAGGCTCCTATCTTCTTGATGTCTCTGAACTTGACGATCACGACCTCGAAAGTCACTGGATCAACGCGCATTGGTCCATAGTGGAAGCAATAGAAGTACGCGACGCTGACGCTGCGGAAGCCGCAGGGAGGCGTGATTTTGATACAATTGCAGTCAGAATGCGGGAGCGCCTGACCGAGCGTCCTTCCAATCGCTTGTCATTGAGCTGACACCCGTCCGATCGATCACCTCTGGAGAAAGACCCATCATCACAGAGCGATCGGTCAATTTGGCAGTTTGTTCAACCGTCAATTGTGGCCAGACGATGCAGGAAGCAGACCAAGCCTGTACCGGAGTAGCCAGCGCCCAAGCACCAGCAGGGCGACGACAGAGATCCCACTGCCCAGCCCGACCCAGATACCCAATCCTTCCCAGCCGCGCGCAAAGGCCAACCAGGCTCCAAATCCGATTCCCCACACGGAGTAGCCCGAGAAGGCGAAAATCATCGGCCATCGCGTATCGTGCAAGCCACGCAGCATCCCGGTGCAGACGACTTGCACGCCATCGGCAATCTGGATTAGCGCTGCGATCCCGAGAAAGGAAACTGCAAGTTCCGCGATCTCCGAATGGGCTGGATGCTCGGCACTCATGAACAGCGATACCAATAGGTCCCGCTGCGTTGCTATGAGCAACGCCATGCCGACCATAAAAGCAATCGTCAGGAAGAAGGCAGTCCAGCCGGCTCGTCTGATCAAGCCATGGTCCTGCCTTCCGAACCCGATGCCAATACGTACCGTGGCAGCTTGGGCCAAGCCTAGAGGCACCATGAAAGCGATGCTGCCAATTTGGAGCGCAATCGCATGGGCCGCCAAAGTATTTGGACCGAACCAGCCCATCATCATCACCGCGACAATGAATATCGCATCCTCAAGCGCCATCGCCACGCCAATCGGAACACCAAATTTCCAGAGCGTGCGAAAACGAGCCCAATCGCTTCGCCACCATCGGCCAAACAGCGAATATCGCCGAAACCGCGGGTGCATTCTGAGGATAGCCATCATGGCCAGCAGCATGAAAAGATTGGCCAGCACACTGCCAATTCCAGCCCCGACCAGTCCCATTGCCGGCAGGCCAAAACCACCGAACATCAGAGCATAGTTGCAACCTGCATTGACGAATACACCAGCAATGCCGACCACAAGAGACCAGCCGGGGCGCTCCATTACGGAGAGGAAGTTCCTGATCAACAGCACCCATAGATAGGGCAGTATCGACCACATGCAAGCTCGGACATAAGTGCCTGCGAGAGATGCCAGATCCTCATTTTGACCGAGCATCCTAAGAATAGGAGCCGTTTGCCAAAGTACGAGCCATACAAGGCTGGAGATTACCACGGACACCCAGAGCCCTTGCCGGAATGTGCGGCGAAGATCCCGGACGCTATGCGCTTTCCGGCCCCGCTCGCTTGCCATCATTGGCGCTGTTGCGGTGATGAGGCCCATGCAGAATATGACTGTGGTCATGATCAGACTTGAGCCGAGGGACGCGGCGGCGAGCTCGTTGGCCCCAAGCCAGCCAATCATCACGACATCCGTCGCTCCAATTAGCGTCAAGGAGAGATTTGTGAGGATCAGCGGCAAGGCAAGCCGCTGAGTAGCGCGAAATTCCGCGCGCCATAGGGGGGCAAATCTCACACCGATCATCCGCTGTTTCGAAGGGATCTTTGCTCTAGTCTGCGGCGGATAATCCGGTGCCGAGCCCTGGTGATTGGGAACATGGCGGCCAGCAGTGCCGCTGCGGTCAGGAACAAGGCAGGGAGGTAGCCGTTGGCTGCCTTGAGTCCGAAGATCGCCATTTCTGATTGAGATCCGGCCGAAGGGTCAAAGCCGAACAGCCCGGCAACAAGAAAGGCGAATGCAGGCGCTGCAGCATAGGCAATTTTGCGCAGGACCATCCAGGCAGATGAGTAAATTCCTGCCCGGTTTCCATTCGACTTCCAGGAATCATAGTCAACAATGTCGCCGAAAATGGCGTAGAGCGCCACATCACGGGCAACACCAAGAGTATAGAACAAAGCCATAAAGCCGATGAAGAATGCCAAAGCGTTCGGTCCAGGTTGGAGCAAAGCAATTGTCGCTCCGGCGATAGCGCCACCCACCAGACCCACGAGCAGGACACGCGTCTTCGAAGTCCGTTTCAGCAGATGCTGCCACAATTTGAGAGACAATGTCGAAACCACGATTGCAGTCAAGAAAATGGCTGTGAAGGATTCGCCAACGCCGAGATAGGTGTCGAAAAACAGGAAAAAGAGTGCAGTCATGCACCCCACCGCAAAGTCGGAAAGGAACGCGACTGTGAGGAACAACTGGAACGGGCGGTTCACCCGAATGGCTGCAATCGTCTCGCGAAAGCCCGAATGTTCGGCTTGAGCCACTGCCTGGCCGTTCGGTAACCAGAAGATGGCGTAGAGTATCCCGAGCGGATAAGCGATTGCGATCAACCAGAACATGGCATGGAGCGCGGCAAAATTCATTTCCGTTGAAGGAAGAAATGGGAGCAGTGGCACGAGGCTCAACAAGATGAGGCCGGTGTTCTGCCCAAGACCTCGCCAGACTGCCAGTCGCGACCGTTCTTCATACTTGTCAGCCAACTCTGCAGACCAGGCCGTGTATGGAATCTCGAACATCGTCCAAGCGAGGAAAAAGAAAAAGTAGCAAATCGTGAATGACCAAATCGTCGGGTCATCACCCGGAACATAGAGTCCGTAGGCCGCCGGGATGGCGAGGAAGATGCTCGCGAATAGCCAGGGCTTACGACGCCCCCATGCCGTTCTTGTCTTGTCTGAAAGTATACCGACAGCGAGATCGGTGGCACCATCGGTTAGTCGCAGAAAAAGCATTGCGATGGAGATTGATGCCAATGCGAAACCAAACTCCTTGGCATACAGCCCGGGAAGGATCGCAAGAGCAGGCGCTCGTAACATTTCATAAGGCGCTGCGACAGCCCCATATCCGACAAAGAGCTTGGCTGGCTGCGCACCGACTAGCTGTCCGTTGGGTTGCCCTGCACTACCGCTCACTTGGCTGGTTTCCACTCGGCCCGCTCCCCATTGTTCTCACATTTGAGTTCCGCCGACTTTCAAGCGGGCGCGCACATTTAATAAGCCCCTTTGCATCGGCCTCGAGCTGCTCTACTCTTGTCGACAATGAGTCGGCAACATTTATTTCGGGACGAGGTTGAACACATGGGTGGAGGCAACGCCAACGGATTGCTGCAAGCTTTATCATCTGTGCTTGGCCCTTGCGGTTTCCTGACGGGTGAAGCACTCAGATCTCGGGCCACTAGTTTGTGGAATTCGCAGCCAATGTCGGCATTGGCAATGGCGCGTCCAAAGACGACGTCCGAAGTGAGTACTGTACTGCGCCTATGCCATGAGGCTTCGCAACAGGTAGTTGTAGTAGGCGGCGGCACTGGACCGGTTGCAGGAGCTGAGCCGACAGGCGACCGGATTGCCATTTCGCTCGAACGCATGAATCAGATAGAGAACATTGATCCGATAAATGCCAGTTGTGTCGTCCAAGCCGGGACTTCTCTTCAGACCGTTCAGGAAGAGGCGGCTAGCCACCTCATGCTTTTTCCTCTCGACTTGGGTGCTCGGGGTTCCTGCACCATAGGCGGAAACATCTCGACCAATGCAGGCGGCATCAATGTCTTGCGCTACGGATCCATGCGAGGTCTGGTTCTGGGGCTTGAAGCGGTCCTACCGGATGGCACCATTGTCTCGTCAATGAACAAATTGCTTAAGAACAATGCCGGGTTTGACCTCAAGCAGCTCTTCATTGGCACAGAAGGCACATTGGGAGTCGTTACACGCGCCGTGTTGCGGCTGTTTCCCCAGCAACCACATCGCCAAACTGCATTAATCGGTCTCCGCGGATTTGATCAGGTAACCCAACTGCTGCAGCTCGCGAAATTGAAGTTCGGTACAATGCTCTCGGCCTACGAAGTAATGTGGCAGTCTTACCTGGAAGAGCAATTGCGTTTTTTCAATCGTCGCAGCCCGTTTGTTGATCGGCATGCCTTCTATGTAATTATCGAAACCGAAGGGGCGGACTCGAAACTGAACGAAACCGTTATCACCGACACTCTGGAATTTGCATTCAACGAGAACATCATCACAGATGCGGTCATAGCCAAATCAGAACAGGAACGACGCGGTATTTGGGACCTGCGCGAAACTCTCGAGCCATTCCTCAGCGATAAGCCCTCTTTTGGCTACGACGTTGGCGTTCCAATTGGTGACATGCCGGCCTACGTGAAACTCGTCGAGACCAATCTGACGCGCCGATGGCCTAACAGCATCTGCTATACGATGGGCCACATCGCAGATGGCAATCTTCATTTCTTTGTAAAGCCGGGCCTTAAGGAAGCTCTCAGGGAAGACTGTGACGAAGATGTATATGGAGCTCTCGAAACGTTCGGGGGTACAATTTCCGCCGAACACGGGATTGGTTACGAAAAGCGGGACTGGCTCCTCCGCACATGTTCAACCGAAGAAATAGCTATGATGCGCTCTCTTAAGAACGCGTTGGATCCTAAAGGAATTCTAAATCCCGGCTGCGTGTTCGAGTGATCGCCCGGCTCATTGTTGGAGTGTATTGTGGCTTGGGTATATCTGCTGTTTGCTGGTCTTCTGGAGATAGTCTGGGCGACTGCCATGAAATTGTCTGCTGGCTTCAGTCGTCCAGGTGCCAGCGTCGTAACGCTCGTAGCATCGACGGGGAGTTTCGTACTCCTTGGCCTCGCAATGAGGACTCTGCCCTTGGGCACAGCCTACACGGTCTGGACAGGGATCGGCGCAATCGGGGCTTTCATCGTAGGCATCTTCTACCTTGGTGAGAGTGCGACTGCCACCCGGGTCGTTGCCGCAATATTGATACTGACCGGCATCGTTTTGATGAAATCGACGAGCGCAGGCTAGTTTCTAGGCTGTCCATTGCCGGACCAAGCCTACCACGAAACCTGACCAGAACGGAAAGACCTAGGAGAGGATATTGCAACCATCATCATCAGGCTCTTCCGGGTCGGAGATATCGGCGTGGTTCGGCGTAGCCGTTCTCATGTTTATTTCCGTAGTTGCGATCCTCGACAGGCAGATTCTGAACCTGCTTGTAGACCCGATAAGAACCGAACTCGCTCTCACCGATATCCAGATTGGAGTCCTGCAGGGGCCAGCTTTCATGGTATTCTATACGCTGTTCGGCTTCCCATTGGGCTGGATGGTGGATCGAATGCATCGTCTCCGGCTGCTCGCTGCTGGCATTGCCCTCTGGACTGCAGGAACGATCGCCTGCGGTCTTGCAGACAGTTATGAAGCTTTGATTGTCGCGCGGGCTGTGGTGGGGATGGGCGAGGCTGTGGCGAGCCCGGCTTCAATTTCACTTATCGCCGACTATTTTCGCCCCGAGAGACGGGCAGTAGCAACCAGCGTTTACGGAACCGCCGCCATGTTTGGAACTGGCCTGGCTCTGGTTGGCGGGGGTCTGCTGCTATCCCTCTCCGAAATCATAGGACCGCTCCAGATCGCCAGCCTGCCACCCATAGAGGGCTGGCGGTTTGCCTTTGTTGCATGTGGCCTGCCCGGCATTCTTGGCGTTTTGCTGGCTCTGTCGGCGCGTGAGCCGCCGCGCCGCCTTGAAACCTATGCCCTTGATGGCAAGGCAGGGTTGGCAAATTTCCTTTTCTCAGCCCGCAAGTGGATCCTGTCTCACTTTTCGGCAGTCTGCCTTGTGGCCATCATGTCATTTGCCTTCATGAACTGGCTGCCCTCCTACCTGATCAGGGGATATGGCTGGCAGCCTGCCAATGTGGGGCTCCTCACAGGCATCCAGTTTTTGCTCCTGGGTCCGTTGGGCATCCTTGCCGGGGGCTTCATCGTGCGCCGGATGCAGCAGAAGGGCGTTTCGGATGCGGCAGCTCGCGTCCTGCGACTTGGTGCAATCCTGATCGCCTTGTCGCTTGCCAGCATGGCAGCCCCTTGGTCCAGTAATACTGTGCTGCTGCCCTTGAGCCTAGCCGTACTCTTCGTTTCCATGCTTCCGACCATATCGCTGCTCGCGATCCAGCAAGCGACACCAGGTGAATTGCGAGGCCGGATGGCGGCCATCTATTTCATTACGACGAACCTTGTCGGCTACTCTCTTGGACCAATTATAACGGCCGCGTTGAATGAGCGATTGTTCACCCAAAGTGGGCAGCTGGGCTATTCGCTCGGGCTGGTCGGAATAGTTCTGGGGCCCTTGGCTGCCCTACTGTTTTCGCTGTCCCTGACACACTTCAGGAAAATCGTTGAGCCAAACCGCGACGAAGGTTTGCATCGAAGGGCAACTTCCGAATGAAGTCAGCAACATGCCATATTTGCTTTGATGTTTCCGCAAGACCGAACACGGTTCTCGGCTCGCATTAAGCAGCATTCACGAAAAGGAGCTTGGATGATGCGTTTCATAGTTAGTTCGATAGCTGCCGCAATCGCTTTCGTTGGACCGGCTTCTGCCGAATTGCCGCGCCATCCTGATGCTCCAGCCCGCGAAAGTCAGATTGGCGAAGGTGCGCAGAGTGTCTCGATACCTCTCAATGATGGGACTACTCTTGCAGCCGACCTCTACTTGCCTGACAGCGCAGGGCCGCATCCCGTCATTCTTGAAGTAACGCCTTACGGACGGCGCAGCACCTTCAGTTTTTCGGGTGAACACGCTTTTTGGACAGGGCATGGTTACGCGTTTATGGTGGTTGATGCCCGCGGCACCGGGGCTAGCGGAGGAACGCACACTTTTATGGCAGATGCCCGGCATGACGGGCCTCAGATCGTCGAATGGGTTGCGGGCCAGCCCTGGTCGAGCGGGAAAGTCGGTATGCGCGGCAGTTCCTACAGTGGCACATACCCAATCCAGACCGCAATTGGCAGGCCCCGGGGGCTTGCCTGCATTAGCCCCAATGCAAACTTCCAGAGTGGATTTGACGGCCCCCCTTTCCTTGGCGGCGCCTTCATGCAAGGCTGGGCATTGGGCTGGACGCTGCGCGTAACTCCTGCCCATGCGGGCAAAGCTGGTCCAGTGGACTATGACAAGCTACTCTCGCATCGCCCCCTCCTGACGGCTGACCTTGCGGCCCACGGCGTCGAAGTCCCGGTCTACCGTCAGTTTCTCGAACACCAGACTTCAGACAACATGTGGGCCGACGTTCATCTCAGTCTCGAAGATTACCGCCGCATCAATGTACCGGCGCTAACTTTCACTGGCTGGTACGACACAACATTGCCAGGCAGCATTGCTAATTATCGAGCGATGCGCGGACTTGCGGCATCTTCAGATGACCAATGGATCATCGTCGGCCCTTGGGACCATTCCGGAGCGTCAGAAGGCGGCTATTCCCGTGACACCGGGCAGCCAATCGACAGGATCGGCGCACTTGCAGTCGAATCCAGGGGCCACAAGCCCGGCCAGCGGATGGCCCGGGAATTCTTCGACTGGTGTTTAAAGGGAACAGCGAGCCGTCCAGCCTGGCCGTCCGCTCAGATGTTCGTTCCGGGCCAGAACCGTTGGATCGAGACGGAGCGCCTTCCCAGTCCCCTTGTGAAGTCCAGAAAATTGTTTCTCGGCGGATCGGGGCGAGCCAATGCAATCTCCAGTCAGGGCCTCCTTGAGGCCGCTCCAAGCCAAAACGCGCTCGACGAGTACACACACGATCCCGCAAACCCCGTTCGCAGTGACCTTCCGGCGAATGGCCACAGGGCCATAGCTGGGGGTTTAATCGGGCCGGTTGACATCTCTCACCAACTGGCGCGCACCGACGTTCTTACATACGCTACACCGCCGCTCAAGACTCCTCTCACTCTTCTCGGAAACGCGAGGCTTTCGATCTATGTCCGGGCTGACGTGCCGGACTTCGACATGGTTGCTTTGCTTGAGGATGTAGCACCCGATGGTGCTGCCATTCGTCTTGATTCCGGATGGGCCGGCGTTCTACGCGCCCGCTATCGTGGCGGTTCTGGTCGTCTTGCGCTCTTGAAGCCAGGCGAAACCGTGAAGCTCGAAGTTAATCTGGGCGAGAAGGGGCATACGCTGCGCGTCGGCCATCGCTTGCGTTTATCCGTCTTCAGCAGCGCCTACCCGTTTATCAGCGTCAATCCAGGCACCGGCAACGATATCGCCACCGACAACGCATCCCCCCGTTCGGCTCGAATAACGATCCTGCGGGGTTCTTCGTATCCGTCGGCGCTGAGCTTGGAGGTTCTTGAACCAAGGGCGCAACCATCCAAATGAGCACCTACTGGGACAGGTTAGGGGTTGGGCGAGCTGCTATCCTTGTTCGCCCAACCCCGCTGGCACTAGCGATAATCCGCAATCTCTTCGAAAGGCTTTTTGACTTTGGCATGGACGGGAACCGTCGCGCCGTCGGCCGGATATCCACACACCAGCAGAAGATAGGGTTTTTCGGAAGCTGGACGACCGCACATATCATTCAAGAAGGTCATTGGCTTGGGAGTATGGGTCAGCGTCGCTACACCGGAATGGTGCAAGGCTGAGATCAAAAAGCCCATCGCAATCCCGACCGACTCCGGAACGTAGTAGTTCTGGCGCTCGATGCCCTTGCGAATGCCCCCCTTGCGTTGCCCGAAGATGGCAATGATCCAGGGAGCGGTCTCAAGGTATGGCTTCTGGTCATCAGTTCCAAGTGGCGTAAGCGCGTCGAGCCACTCCTCGCCTGCCTTGCCACTGTAGAATGTGCGCTCTTCCGCTTCTGCGCGTTCCCGCAGCTCTTTCTTCAGTTCCGCCGATCCGATGATGGAGAAGTACCAAGGTTGGTGATTGGCCCCGCTAGGGGCAGTACCGGCAGCCTTCACGGCGTACTCGATCACTTCGCGAGGTACCGGACGGTCGGAAAATTCCCTTACCGTATGGCGCTTCCGCATTTCCTCGTAAAACGCTTCCGCACGCTCGATCATCTCCGGATGAGGATAATCCATCCGATCGGGAAGAGGTATCGAATCATGCTCTTTCATTGCCCTAAACTCCTTGTCCAACAGCGACAGTTACATTTTTTGCCGACACTTTGTCGACATGATAGAATGGAAAGCCATTGAGTGCAATCATAGAAGTTCGGACTTTCGCAAGCATATGGTATTTCCAAAACTTTATAGACCAAGCATAGCTCCTCCGTTCTGGATAAACTCTCGGATTTTTGGCTTGGGCTCGATACGACCAAGCTGAGGAAAAATTCCGCTTAAACCTGATTCAAACATGCCAGCGACAGGTCCAGGCTGGACGCCTTTCAACTTAAGTATCCAGAGATCGATTGCACAAAATGAGGCATATTCGCCTCACTTAATCCCGCGATGTTGATGCGACCGTCCGGCGCCATGTAGATCGCCCTTTCCTCCCGGAGCAACTGCACCGCATCTTTTGAGACGGGCAGCAGCGAAAAAAGCCCGCGTTGATTGGCGACCGCAGACAGTTGCGGCAGTGAATTCGCAACAGCCTTTCGGAGCCCGTTTATCCTTTCCCGCATCGACGCCAGTTCCTCCTGCCAAACGGATCGAAGTTCGGGACTGGAAAGGATGATTCGGCATGTCGCCGCACCATGGTCCGGCGGCATGGACCACATAGCGCGCGCGGTTCCGAAAAGCTGCGAGCGCACAGCATCAGTTTCAGCGTGCGTTGTGGCCTTCACGAATAGGGATCCAACACGGTCCCGATACATGCCGAAGTTTTTGTCACAACTGTAGGCGACAATAGCTTCAGGCAAGTTCTCGACAAACATCCTCACGGGTGCTGCATCAGCCTCAAGACCATCCCCAAGCCCATGATAGGCAAAATCAATGAGGGGAAGCAGGCCCTGTCGCTGACACAGCGCGAGTAATTCCGTCCATTCTGAACTACTGAAAGTCGCGCCAGAAGGATTGTGGCAGCATCCATGCAATAGGATGACGTCCCCTGACTTGGCAGACCCGAGGTCGGCCATCATGCCATCGAAATCAATCCGCAAAGTCGCCGGGTCGTAGAAACGATGGGAGCGGCTCTCAAGGCCTGCCGAAGCGATCAGGGGAAAATGGTTCACCCAAGTCGGGCTGCCAACCCAAACTACTGCATCCTTCGAGGCTTCTGCGAGCAACTCGAATGCAAGGCGGAGCGCGCCATTGCCCCCCGGGGTTTGCAAGCGGACTAGGAATGGCGAAGTCGCGAGATCATCGCCTAGCGCGAGACGTGCCGTCAGATCGACGAAGCCGGAATCACCAACCGGGCCTAGGTAGGACTTGCTATCCTGCTGCTCGACCAGAATACGTTCAGCCGCCTTGACGGCACCCAATACCGGCGTAAGACCCTGATCATCTCGGAAGATCCCCACACCAAGGTCGATCTTGTGCGGCCGGTGGTCCTCCTGAAACAGGCGGATAAGGCCGAGCAAGGCATCAGGCGTTTGTTGGGCTAGTGATCTGAACTGACTTTGATGCATAATTTTTCTCCACGTTCGGCCGGTACTTTGCGCCATACCGTACGATCTTGGCCGGCTATGACCTGGTTTCTATGGTCAGGCTCTCATAGGGATTGGTGGCGGAATTCAGCCCGACCCGGCCTGCTGCTCAGGGGCCGCATCTGCAAAAGCCGCTATCGCCCTTGCATTCTTCGTTACCGCTTTAATGGCGGGAAAGGTCTCCAATGAGACTTCGAAGCGATCGGCAGAGTAAACTTGCGGGACGAGGCAGCAATCCACCAAGCCTACTGTGTCACCGAACGCGAACTGGCCGCCATGCTTCTCAATTAAAGCCTCGAGCGCCTCGAAGCCGCCTCGGATCCAGTGCGCGATCCAGTCGTTGACCGCCGCCTCATCGGCACCGAAATCGTTGCGCAAGGCATTGAGGACCCGAAGGTTGTTCAGCGGATGGATGTCGCAGCAGATGACCTGCGCCATGCCTCGCACGATAGCCCGACTTTCGGCATCTGAAGGCAAGAGCGGAACCTCCGGGTATCTCTCCTCTAGCCATTCGATAATTGCCAGTGACTGGGTTAGGCAGGCACTGTTCATCTCTAGCGTAGGAACCAGTCCCTGCGGGTTTACCGCCAGGAAGGACGGGTAGCGCTGCGCGCCAGTGCGCAGGTCATGGCTAAGCGCTTCGTATGGTACGCCTTTGAGGTTCAGGGCGATGCGCACACGATAAGCCGCACCCGAGCGCCAGTAGTCGTGCAATCGGATCATGTTCGGGCCGCTTCCACCACTCCGCTACACAAGCCGAAGCCGATCGAGCGGAAGCCGTCGCGCACCGCACGGGCAGACAGGATCAGCTCATCACCATCTTCGAGGAAGCTTCGTTCTTCGCCATCCGGTAAGGTCACAGGCGCCTTGCCCCCTTGGGACAGCTCCATGAGGCTACCCAGGCCCGACGGATCCGGAGTCGAAATCGTGCCTGTACCAAGCAGATCGCCGGGCATCAGGTTGCAGCCATTGGCCGTGTGGTGAGTTACCATCTGTGCAACCGTCCAGTACATTGATGTGGCAGGACCGGTCCCCAGCCGATGCGGCGGCATTCCCGCTTCACGCATTTTTCGTGTCGCGATCCAGGTCTCGAGCGTGAGCGCAAATGCGCCCTCGGCCTGATCAGTTGCATCGAAAAGATAGGGCAGCGGCGCTGGATCATCTTCGGGCCGGGCAGGTTGAGCTATGCGAAACGGTGCCAGGGCCTCTGCGGTGACTACCCAGGGCGAAACGCTGGTGAGGAAGTTCTTGGCCAGGAACGGGCCGAGCGGTTGATACTCCCATGCCTGCAGGTCGCGCGCCGACCAGTCGTTGAGCAAGCATAGGCCGCCAACGCGCGAGCCCGCCTTGCTGATCGGAACCGGCTCGCCCAGCGCGTTTTCTCCTGCGATCCAGACTCCAAGTTCCAGCTCGTAGTCCAAACGGTAGGTCGGGCCGTAACCGGGCAAGTCAGAGTAAGACGGCTTGTGCTGCCCTTTCGGACGAATGACCGGAGTCCCCGAGAGGCGAATTGAAGATGCCCTGCCATGATAGCCGATCGGTACGTACTTGTAGTTTGGTAGCAGCGGATTGTCAGGCCGGAACTGCCTGCCGATATTGGTGGCATGATGAATGCCGACGTAGAAGTCGGTATAGTCGCCGACCGTGAACGGCAGGTGCATTGTACAATGCTGCGACGGATAAAGGTGCGGCAACAAAGCCACTCGGCTCGTTCGATCCGTCAGGCTCGCAAACACCCCATGGCGAAGTTCCTGTCTCTCCGCGGAGGATAGTGCGAACAGCGCATTTAGCGTGCCCGTTTCCAGTGCTGGGCGAACGCTGTCAGGAAGGAGCCTGTCACGCGAAAGACCGGACAGATCAAGAATTGAGTCCCCGATAGCGGTTCCGACACGTCGCTGCCCATCACCAAGAGAGAAGATTCCAAGCGGTAGGTTCTGTACCGGGAAGTCGGGGTGCTCGTCAGCTCCATCTATCCAGCTGCTCGCCTCGCGATCATGCGTATGATCGATATGGCTCATTCAGCGGGCTCCGTGTGCAGCCAAGCCGCATGACGCGGTGCTCGCTTCGTCCGGCTCCATTCTTCCAGCATAACCGGAGCGAGCTCACGCAGCTCCGCATATTGCTCCGGTGTGCCTATATTACAGGCCAATTCGAGCCTGTGTCCGTTGGGGTCGAAGAAGTAGATCGACTTGAAGATCCCGTGGTATGTTGGGCCGAGCACCTCGATGCCCTGAGCTTCGACATGGGCCTTGGCTGCCAGTAGCGCGTCCAGATCAGCCACCTCGAATGCAAGATGCTGAACCCAGGCAGGAGTATTCCGGTCGCGGTCCAATTCCGGCTGGTTGGGCAACTCGAAAAACGCCAGTACATTGCCGCCTCCCGCATCGAGGAAGATATGCATGTACGGATCGTCTTCACCAGTCGAGGGCACTTTGTCCTCCGCGAAAGCGGTGGTGTATTCCATGCCTAGGACGCGGCTGTACCACTCGACGGTTTCTTTCGCATCCTTGCAGCGATAGGCAACATGGTGGATGCGCTTCAGGCTGGGTGCCGAGGTCGTCATCACTCGGCTCCTTCCATCTGAAGCGCACCGCGGCGCAGCTGATCGCGCTCCATGCTCTCGAACAGGGCAGTGAAGTTACCCTCACCAAAGCCCTCATCCTTCTTGCGCTGGATGAATTCGAAGAAAACCGGGCCGATCATTGTTTCGGAGAAGATCTGCAGCAGCAGCCGTGGATCGCCTTCCGCGGTCGATCCGTCCAGCAGGATGCCGCGCTTCTGCAGTTCGGCCACCGGCTCGCCGTGGCCGGGCAGCCGCTCGTCGAGCATCTCGTAGTAGGTCGCCGGCGGCGCGGTCATGAACGGCGTTCCGCAAGCCTTGAGTTCATCCCACGATGCGATCAGATCATCGCTGGCAAAGGCGATATGCTGGATGCCTTCGCCATTGTACTGACGAAGATACTCCTCGATCTGACCGCCGCCCGCCTGACCTTCTTCATTGAGTGGAATACGGATCTTGCCGTCTGGCGCAGTCATTGCGCGGCTGGTCAGGCCTGTGTATTCACCCTTGATGTCGAAATAGCGGATTTCGCGGAAGCCGAAGACGCGCTCGTAGAAATCCCCCCAGTGAGCCATGCGCCCGCCGTACACATTGTGGGTCAGGTGATCGATGGTGTGGAAGCCAGCACCAACCGGATGAAGGTTTGCCCCGGGTTCGTAGACGAAGTCGATATCGTAGATCGAGAGATCGCTGCCGCTTTCATGGCCTTCGTAGCGGTCCACCAGATAGATGATCGAGCCACCGATTCCGCGGATCGCCGGCAGCTTCAATTCCATCGGCCCTGCATGGATGGCAACCGGTTCAGCACCACGTTCAATTGCCGCCGCATAGGCCTTTGCCGCATCGCGAACACGCCAGCCCATCCCGCAGCAGGAGGGGCCGTGTTCGGCTGCGAAGTAGGCCGCGGGGCTTCTAGGTTCATAGTTGGCGATAAGATTGATTCCACCCTGTCGCCACAATGCGACGTCTTTTGACCGGTGTTGGGCAATGCTTGTGAAGCCCATGGATTCAAAAACGGGCTCAAGCACGCCCTTCTGCGGAGCGGAAAACTCAATGAACTCGAACCCATCGAGTCCAAGCGGATTCTCAAAAAGGTCCTGTCGGTGTGTCGGTTCAATCACGGGTCCAGCCTTTGCTAGTGATGTTGCGCTTGCCGGGAAGGCATAGTGACTGATTACCAAGGACAGAGCGCGTGGTGTGCGCGAAAATCAGGGGTGACAGCTTTTACTATGCACGATATTCGCGCAATTATGATTTATAGTGATAGATTGACGCATGGACCGGATTGATCGGAGAATTCTGAAGCACCTCCAAAGCGATTCGTCCCTTTCACACGCTGAACTGGGCGAGCGTGTTCACCTTTCGCCCTCGCAGGTATCCCGGCGAATTCTACGCTTGCAGAATGAGGGTATCATTGCCGGCCATGTCGCTCTGCTGGACGAGCAAAAGTTGGGTTTGCAAGTGGAAGCCTATGTAATGGTATCGCTTAGTTCTTACGCGCCGGATGTCGTCAAAAAGTTCCATGACCGTATGACCATGCTGGACGAAGTCTTATCTTGCGCCTCGACCACGGGAGATCTCGATTACCTTCTGCGAATTGTCGTCCCTGATTTGCGGGCATACTCGAAACTGATGAACAACGAACTGCTCGGCCATGGCGATGTCGCAGGCGTCAGGACAAGTGTAGTCCTTGACCGGATTAAACACACGACAGCCCTGCCGATATCAGAAAAGGATGGAAATTGACGATCGAGTGATCGAGGGGTTCGCAAAGCTGCAAGCGATCAATGAAGTACCGATGCTTGACGCCGATATGTCCAACAGCCTGAACTGAGGTTATTCAGTGAGGACTTTATGAAGGAACATAGTCTCGACCCTCGGCGGAGGGCTTCATTCGGTTCTTTGCGAAAGCTATGTCGCTCGTGCATGTCGCGCCAGACGCCCCCGGTCTGCAGCACTTGGAGCAAACCAAACAGGAAGAGCCGATTATCACCAGTGGTATGCGCTCAGCTACTTCGCTCCATCAGCAGCAGCCAGACTGGTTCCCACTGCGCTTCTGACAAATCCCGCAGCGCATGTAGGCTTCTTGAAAATCAGCCTTTAGTCAGAGTTGTAGACTGTTTCAGTAACCTGGGTAATCCATGCATCAATTTCAACCTCTACCCAAACGGCGCATTTAGGGCCAAGTGAACGGGATCGGGGAAATTTGCCTTCGCTCATTCGTTTGTAAATAGCTGAACGGCTCAACCCAACACGCTTGATCACTTCTGGCAGCCGGATAAGACGCGACTTAGCCTGCACGACGTCGATCGGTACATCTGTAGAAGGTTGCGGAACAAGATACGTTTCGGATCGCATATCGATTTCCTTCTATCGAATGGACAGATCACGATTCACGACATCGCGAATATGATCAGCAAGCAATTTGGCAACAAGCCGCGAGGTCCCAACGGCCCAGCGAGGCCTGATCTCTTGCAGATCTTCGCCCAAAGCCTCGGCAATTGTCGCTGGCAGCGCAGTGAACAGCTCATCCCAGAACTGCCCCATATCCTGATGCATCCATTCGGACGCCAGATCTTCATGTCCTGCAAGCGCAAGCGCCAATACGCCTTTGGGAGGAACGCCAGAAGCGCTGAGCAGCCGTAGCGCTTCCTCAGTCGTCACCGGTCGCGTCCCGCGAATAACACCCAGCAGAGCATCTTTATGAAGTCCGGTCTCACGTGCGATCGTGCGCCGAGCCTTGGATGACCCATCAATTGCCTTTGCCAATGTGCGCGCCAGTACCGGATCAACTCTGGGGCGCTCGGCTATTTCCATATGCATCGATGGATGTCCTTTCGTTGTTCATCGCTATTGATTCGATTCAATATGTGGACATCGTGCCTGTAGGAAACAGAAAAGAACATTAGCAGAACATATAGGATTTCCTATTTTGAGACGATTCGCCTCTGTGGCGCATTTTCCGCTCGCTGGTGGCCGATTCTCCGGCCGCATGTCGGCGCATGATTGACGGCTTTTGGCGCTTTCGCAGTCGGTGCTTGCCGCGCTTTCGCAAAACGCGCTCCCCATAGAACGCTCGGAGCACATTCCACTTTCCTATCCCTCTCCTAGCGCATCATTAAGAACAGACAGCGAACAATATCGCTGCCCACCCTCTCGATGGAGAATGCATCAATGACCACAATGTCCCTCAAACCCCGGCTCGGCAAAATGACCGGTCTAGCGCTGCCGATCGCGATCGCAGCCCTTGCGGCAACGGCTGCTTATGCCGGTGCCGACACCACCTTCACCCCAGCGCTCACCAAGTTCACCGACTTTCTCGAAGGCTCGGGCGGCAAGATCATCACCGTGCTGAGCCTTGCAGGCGGTCTCATCGGCCTTGCCTCTGGCCGCTTCACACTGAGCCAGATCGCTGTGCCCGTTGCCGTTGGCATCGGTGTTGGCACCGGCGTGCCGATTGTCACCTCGACCATCACTGCTGTGATCTGATCGGCACACCAAAAAGGAGGGTGGCACCATGACAGACAGATATCTTGTTCCCAAGCGGCTCGACGATCCGGAGCTTATCGGCTTCTGGACGCTCGACGAGTTTGCCGGGATCATCATCCCCTTCACCTGGGGAATCCTAAGCCAGCATATCTTCATCGGCATTATCGTGTCAGCCGGAGCCTGGTTCACCTTGCGGAAGGCAAAAGCAGGGCGTGCCAGTTCATGGGTCCTCCATGCCGCTTATTGGTATCTGCCTTCAGGGTTTACCGGTCTGGTCGCAACGCCGCCCTCCCATTGCCGGCTTCTGGCCGGGTGAGGGAAAACCATGCTGACCCATATTTCGCACGAGCGCAGCCAGTCGCTCCTTCGCCAGAGGAACCTGCTCGCGCTGACCAGCGTCGCGCTTGGTCTGGCGCTGGTTGTGACCGGCGGACTTGCTGCCACCCGCGACCGCGAGGTCGTGCTGGTGCCGACGATCGCCAAGCCGTTGAGTATTTCAAAAAGCGGGGTGAGTGCCGACTATCTCGAACTGGTAACCCGCGATGCCTCGCTGATGCTCCTCAACCGCAGCCCCGAAGGGCTCGATTACTGGATGGCGCAGATATTGGAGCTCGCCTCGCCTGCCCATCATGGCAGTCTCAAGGCCGAGCTGGTGCGTATCGTCGAAGAACAGCGCGGTTCGGATGTCACCCAAGCCTTTGTCATCAAGGGGCTTATCGTCGATCCGAACAAGCTGACGTCGGAAGTGCATGGCACCTTGAAAACGCTTGTCGGCGCGCAGGTCATTGCGAGCGACGAACGCCGTTTCCGTTTCGACTGGAGCTATCAGGGCCTGCGTTTGGGGCTCGCTGGCTTCACCCAGATCAACACGCCCGAAAATCCAGAGGAGAATGACGATGCGGAATAATCCCGTCCTTTGCATCTGTGCAATTGTGGCCTGCCTGATGCCGGGCGCTGCCTTTGCTGACCAATACAAACAAGCCGCCGACAATGCGCGCATCGAATGCGTGGTGTCGAAGCAGGAACTCACCCGCATCGCGCTCATCGGCGACCAGTTTGCGAGTGTTTCGAAAATCTCGAGCGGCACACCCTATAATGATTTTGCGGTGACCAACGAGCCGGTGCGCGGCGATATCTATATCTCGGTCCCCGAAACCTATGCGGCAGGCTCGATCAGCTTTTTTGCTACGACCAAGAAGGGCTTCGTCTACAAATTTGCCTGCAAGGCCGAGACAATCGAAGCCCAGCAGCTGTTCATCAGCAATCCGGCGCTTGCCAAGAGCGATGCTGCGAATTGGGAACAGCAGACCCCGCAAAACCAAAGTGCTGTCCGCCTCATCCAGGCGATGGCGACCGATCAGACAATCGACGGCTTTGAAATCCGCCAGTCGGCAAGCCCTGCAGCGCGCGTGGGAAATCTCGAAATCCAGCTGATCGCTGAATATCGGGGTGCTGCACTTTTCGGAAAGGTCCTTCGCCTCACCAATCGCGGCAAGAAACCATTGCCGCTCGCCGAACGCGATCTCGCGCCCAAGGACACGCTTGCGATCAGCTTGAACGAGCCAAGCCTTGCTGCGGGTGCTTCCACCACCGCCTTCATTGTCGGCGCAAATGGAGAATATGGTCATGACTGAACCCGCAACCCCCAGCGCAAATCCGCAATCCCAAGCTCAACCGCAAACGCAAACAACTTCGCACCCGCCATCGCTGTCGCTTGCAGCGCTCAACGCGCGCACGGCGAAACGCCAGCAAATGCTCCTGGGCACCGTCGGCGCGCTCCTATTGGGCGGTGCCAGCTGGTTCATCTTCGGTAGCGACAGCGAGGCAGGGAGTGACCAAACGGCAGCGGCGCAGGAAATCGACACGACCGGTCTGGTGAA
This sequence comes from Sphingorhabdus lacus, assembly GCF_009768975.1. Classification (NCBI taxonomy): domain Bacteria; kingdom Pseudomonadati; phylum Pseudomonadota; class Alphaproteobacteria; order Sphingomonadales; family Sphingorhabdaceae; genus Sphingorhabdus; species Sphingorhabdus lacus. Next base: position 1,926,335 of record NZ_CP035733.1, read on the forward strand.
CCGCAATCTCTCGCACAAGGAATTTGTCGCAAGCTATGGCAACCGGCTCGATGCGATTGCCCGCGAGCAAAAGGCGATGAAAGACGCGGCACTCCCGCGCGAAGATGTCGAAGCGCAGATGGCGGCGCTCAAAGCCGAGAACCAGGCGATGCGGGTCGACGGACAAGCGGCGATCGATGCGGTCTCAGCCGAAAACGCCGCATTGAAGGGCCAGCTTGCCGCACAGGCAGCTGCACCCCCTCCCCCGCCCGTTCCGGCATATGGCCCGCAAGCTGGCGGCTATGACGCGCGTGGCCGTGCCGGCAACGTCGCTGGCACCCAAACCCTATCCAGACCAGATGCAGGCGGCATGCTGCCGCCGGGCGAGGTCAAGCTCTTGAGCTTCGGTAGTGACAAGGCGGCAGGCGGCCTGAAGGCATCGCGTCCCGACCTGCCGCCGCTGCTGGTCGAGGATAGCCCGGACTATCTGCCGCCCAACAGCTATGCGCCTGCAACGGTGATCGTCGGCGTCGATGCCTCGGCGGGCGTCTCGAGCCAGACCGATCCGCTGCCGGTGGTGCTACGGATTACCGGCCCTGCCCGTTCGGTCATGCAAAATGGCCGGGTGCTGACGACAAGGCTCACCGGCTGCGTGGTCAATGGATCGGCGCGCGGCGATCTCTCGTCGGAAAAGGTCTATGTGAAGCTTGCCAAGATGACCTGCGACCAGCCCGGCGGGCGTGTCGCGGTCTCCGAGGTCAAGGGTTTTATCAGCTTTGCCGGCAAATCGGGCGTACGCGGCCGCGTCGTTAGCCGCGAAGGCAGTCTGGTCTCCCAGGCACTGCTCGCCGGGATCATCGGCGGCTTCGGACGTGGCTTTTCGGCCAATGCCAATAGCGTCTTTTCAGGTGTGACCGCCAATGCCGATGGCAGCCGCTCGAAGCTTTCGCCCGGTGACATATTGGGCGGCGGGCTCGGCCAGGGTGCCGGCGATGCTGCCGATACGGTGAGCAAATATCTCATCGAACGCGCCGAACAATATCAGCCCGTCGTCGAAATGCCGACCGGGATCAGTGTCGACATCGTCTTTCTCGACGGCGTCTATGTGAGGAACAGACAATGACCGAAGACACACAACCACGCCGCTTCTGGCTGAAGGCAGGCGGGCTCGGGCTCGCTTTGGTAGCCCTGTCCGCTGCCACAGGCTGGAGCGCTGCCCGTTATGGCGGAGCCGCAATCGCAAGCCCCGATATCGCCCAGGTGCGCGAAGCATTGAAGCTGCGGCTCCCCAAAACGCCGATCGATGCAATTGACTGCAAGGGTCTGGCGGGGCTGTGCGAGGTCGCCTCGAAGACCACGCTCTTCTATGTCGACCATAAAGCCAAATATCTGGTCATTGGCCGCATCTATGACATGGAAGCCCGCCAGGACCTGACCGCGGCCAGGCTGCTTGCCCTCAATCCCGATCTATTGGCGGCAGGTGCCGCCCGCCGTCCGGATGCAAGTGATGACAGCGCAGCGCCGTCCCGTGCGACACCTGCCAAGGTCTCGCTTTCGGGGCTCGATCCCAAAGGTGCGATCCATTGGGGGCCTGCAAACGGCCCCAAGGCGATCGTCTTTTCGGATTTCAACTGCAGCTATTGCAAGAAATTGGAGGCCGAACTGATCGCAATCGGCGCACGCGTCGAAGAGCGGCCGATTTCGATTCTCGCAAAGGAAAGCCGCACGCTTGCCGAAGCCGTGCTCTGTGCCGTCGAGCCTGCAACGGCTCTGCGCAAAGCCTATGCCGGCCAGCCCCTCACAGCTACCAAAGCCTGTAACACCAAGGGGCTCGATGCCAATGAGGCCTTTGCCAAGGCGCACGGCTTTGGCGGTACGCCCGTGGTCGTGCGTCCGTCCGATGGCGCGGTGCTCGAAGGCTACCGCGCAGGTCCCGAGCTCAAGGCCTTTCTCATGAGCAACGCCGCTCCAACCAACGGATGACCCCGATGCGCCCCCTCCCCCTTTTGATCCTTGCCGCACCACTCCTTTTAGCGACCAGCGGCTGTGCAACCTTTGCCACCAACATCGCGGGCGATTTTGAATGCCGCGCCAAGGACAAGAACAATATCGAGCACTGCCAGCCTGCAAGCCGGATCGATGCTGCGGCAATGGCAACGCTTGGCAGCGATAGTAATGCGCAGACGAGCTTGCCCCGCGCGGCTGTCGCGCAAGGTGACCGGACGCGCAGCCGCGAACGCACGGTACGTATCGTCTTTCCAGCCCACGTCGATGAAGCGGGCATCCTTCATGAAGAAGCGGTTGCCTGGGCAGTCATCGACCGGACTGACTGGGCCGCGCGGCTCCGTCGCAAAGCAGAGGATGGCACAAGCGCCTATGCTCGCTCGGTCGCGCGCGCCCTAAAGGCTGCGCAGGCATTGCCGTCTGTTGCCACCCCGGCGAGCGTTGAACGTCAACAGGCCTCGCCAGATACCAGCTTTTCCGAAGATCCCTTTTCCATAGCCTCGCCGCTGGCTCTCCCCTCCACGGCGCGCGAGGCTGTTGCCGGTGCCAGCGCACCGGCGGTCGAGGGGTTCGACATGTCAGCCCCCCTCCCGCATGTCCGGACCCCTCGACACCCTGATAGCAAAGAAGCACCCGTCTATCCGAGCGCCGAAGCGATCGACGCTGCCAGGTCCGCAAAGGAGCCTGAATGATGGCGCTCGGCTTTGCTTCGTTGAAATCGCGCCTATTGGAAGGCTTGCTGGGCGATGCCGAAGCGGTCGAAGCCCCGCGCGGCGGGCTGCTGCTCGACATGCTCTCCGACTGGCTTCCCTACCGCGTCTTTGATCCGCGGAGCAGGCTCTACCTCAATGCGCGCTCGAAAGGCTTTGTCCTCGGGGTCACCCCGCTCATTGGCGCTGATGAACGGACCGGCGAGATATTGGGGCAGTTCTTTTCCGAGGGGCTGCCGCCGGGTGCCTGTTTGCAGATATTGCATCATGCAAGCCCCCGGATCAGCGGAATCGTCGCACCCTGGTTTGCGCCGCGCTATGCCCAGGGCGGCGTCTATGAAGCGATCGCGAGGCACAGGGCGAAGCGGCTTTACGGCCTCGTTTGGAATTCAGGGAGCGGCGATGCGCCCTTTCATACCCGCCACCACCAGCTGTTCGTATCGCTTGGTGTGCCGACGAACGCCCAGATCAGCGATGAAGAACTGGTCCAGACCCGCGACGGGCTGATGGCGATGCTGCGCTCGCTGAACCTTGGCGTCCGCGAGATCGAACCCCAGGGGCTGATTGCGCTGATCGACGATCTGACCTCGCCAACGACCGCGCCGCAGGATGATGCTTGCCCCTATAATCCGCTCGATCCGATATCAGCGCAGGTCGTGCGCCGCGACATCGAACTTCTGGTCGAGGAAGACCGGATGCTGCTGCGAACCGAGCGCTTTCGCGCCACCGGCGAAGAAAATGAGGGCGTTCCCGAAATCGGTACCGTCTATCCCGATTGTTTCGACATCCGCCATTATGGGGTGCGGAACATGCCCCAGCGCTGGGCACCGTGGGAATGTTCGCGGCTGATCGGCGACCTTTTCACCGACAAGCTCCGCTTCCCCTGCCCGACCGCCACAATGCTATGCCTTTCCTATCCCTCGCAGGAAGCAGCCTCTGCGCGCGCTGGATACAAGTTCATGCGCACGACAAGTCTTGCAGGCACAAAAAGTGCGCGTTTCTTGCCCAAAATCGCCGAGCAATCCGCCGAATGGCAACATGTCCAGGCCGAGCTGCAGGAAGGCCGAAAGCTCGCCAAGGTCTTTTACGGGGTCACGGCCTATTCGCCATTGGGTGCCGGCGACCGCAACGAGCGCGCGATCAAGTCGATCTACAAGGCGGCAGGCTGGGACCTGATCGACGAGCGCTTCCTGCAAATCCAGGGACTGCTCGCAGCCATGCCGCTCACACTTGCCGACGGGCTGGCGAAAGACATGGAAAGGCTGAAACGCATGAAAACGCTGCTCTCGACAACGGCCGCCAACATCGCACCGCTGCAGGGCGAATATCTGGGCGGACCCTTGCCGCATTTGCTGTTCGTCGGCAGGCGCGGCCAGCCCTTTTTCTGGTCGCCCTTCGAAAACGAAGCCGGCAACCATAATGTCGCAATCTGCGGCAAATCGGGGTCGGGCAAGTCGGTGCTCTTGCAGGAAATGTGTGCAGCACTTCGCGGCGCTGGCGCGCAGGTTGTCGTGATCGACGATGGCCGGAGCTTTGAACATTCGGTGAAGCTTCAGGGTGGCCGCTTTGTCGAGTTCACGCTTGCCTCGGGCTTTTGCTTGAATCCCTTTTCGATGATCGACGCCGAGCGGGCGAGCGAGGACGAGGATTACCGGCTCGACTGTTTCGGGATGGTCAAGGCCATCATCGGCCAGATGGCGCGGCACAGCGAAGCCTTGAGCGATGCCGAACGCGGCTTTGTCGATTCAGCGGTGATGAAGGTCTGGACCGAGGACGGGACGCGCGGCTCGATCAATGCCATTGCGCGCGCACTAGTGGCGACCGCCAATCCGATTGCCGAAAATCTCGCAGTGTCGATTGCACCCTATATGGCAGGCGGCAGCTATGGCGCTTTCTTTGCGGGCCAAGCGAGTCTGAACTTCGACGCCGACTTTACCGTCTTTGAAATGTCCGATTTGGCCACCCGCGAGGATCTCAGAAGCGTCGTGCTTTCGGCAATCATGTTTATGACCAGCCAGGCGATGACCCGGAGCCCGCGCTCGGTCAGGAAACTGCTACTGATCGACGAGGCCTGGTCGATGCTCAAGGGCGGGTCGATGGGCGAATTTGTCGAGACCTATGCGCGCACCTGCCGCAAATATGGCGGGGCGCTCGCAACCGCGACGCAATCATTGAACGACTATTACAAATCCGATGGAGCAACAGCAGCGCTCGAGAACAGCGACTGGATGCTCATCCTCCAGCAAAAGCCCGAAACCATTGCCGACTTCAAGCGCGCAAGCCGCCTCGACATGGACGACCGCACCGAGACGCTCATTCGCAGCCTCAAACGCTCGGGCTCAGACTATAGCGAGGTCTTCATCAAGGGCCCCGAGGTCGAGAGCATCGGACGGCTGGTGCTCGATGACTATTCAGCAACGCTCTTTTCAAGCTCGCCCGACACCTTCGCCAAAATCGATGCCGAACTTGCGCGCGGGATGCAGTTGGCGGACGCGATCGAGCGCATCGCCTTTCCACAGAACTTCTGAAACTAACCGAATAAGGAATTGATACAATGACATTTGATTTCACAACACCCATGGACCGGGCGGCCGATGCCGGTAAACATGTTTCAAGAGAGAGCGCTTTTCCCTGGCGGCGTTTCCTCTCAGACAGCTGCTATATCATGATCCGAAGCAGCGGCTTTGCCGTAACCACCTTCCTGATGACGCTGGGTCTGCCGCTCTTCTTCTTCCTTCTGATTTCTGGCTGGAACATGGACCTGCTTTTCCTCCAGCTCGATAACATCGCCAACCGCTATCTGGGCGCCGAGACCGCGCGCCAACTCGCCTTTTCGGGTGAATTGCAAACGGGATTTTTCGCAGCCGTAGTCCTGATCGCGCTTTGGCGCACGCCGCGCTTTGTCTCCGAACTTATGCGCGCGCTCGATGAAGGAAAAAAGTGATGGAGAACATACTGGCAACATCTGATGCGCCAAAGCCCGAACGCCGCTTTGCGGGCTATTCGCTGACCACGCTCGCCAATTTTGGCGGCATCCTATTGGCAGGGCTTTGGGCGAGCTGGGCAACCACCGCGCTCGTCGAGGTCAAGAAACGCGAAGTTGTGACCGTCGAGCTTGCGGGCATGATGGGCGCCTTTGTCGAGGCCGAAGCCCGGAGCGGCAACCCACCCGAAATCATGAAAGCTCGGGTCGAACGCTATCTGAAAGCCGTCGAAGCTTCGGTTGCAACCTTGCGTATAGAAGGACGCACCGTGCTGGTCGCTGAAGCGGTGATTGCAGGTTCGGCCCCCGACTTCACCGAAACCGTCCGCGCCGATGTCGCGCGCCGTCTCGAGAGCAAGGTCGATGACCAAAAATAGCAAAAACCTTGTGTCGCGCATTCCCAAAAGGCTCGCGCTTTGGGGCGGGCTGGCAGCTGCGGCGATGGGTCTTTCAAGCCTGTCGGCCTTTGCCCGCGACCATGCGCTAATGATCAATGTCTCCCCGAGCCTTCCCTATTGGGCGATATGGCTCGAGCGCGGAGTGATGCCAACGCGCGGCGAGATCATCGTGTTCGATCCTCCGCCCTCGGCGCTGCTCGATGCGCATTTTGGCGAGGAACCCAAGCCCTTTGCCAAGAAGGTGCTCGGCGTTGCAGGCGACCACATCAGCGAAAAGGCACGAACCTATTTCATCAACGGCAAGCCTGTCGCCAAAGCCAAGGTCCAGAGCCGCAACGGCGAGAAGCTGGCTTTAGGGCCGACAGGGACGATCCCCAGAGGCTGCTATTATGTCGGCACCGACCATGTCGACGGCTTTGACAGCCGCTATGGAGCAATTGGCTGGATCTGCCGCCCGCGCGTCCTTGGCGTCGGGAGGGCGATCCTGTGAAATATTTGGTCGCCCTTCTCGGGCTGTTATGTGCGACAGCGCCCGCTGCCGCGAAAGATTATGGCCAGCAAGGCACGGTCTTTCCGATCGTCGAACCCGATCTGCTCGAGCAAATCCGCGCCAAATTGCAGCGCCTTGAAGCCAGCGGCGAAACCGCACGGTTGAACACCGACCTCAAGCGGCGGACAATCGCGCGGGTCAACAGACCCGAGCCGGTTGCGGGTCTCGGGACAGCGAGCAGCCCAAGGCAATGGACGTTCGATCCGTCGATCACGGTCGAAGCCGATATCAGCGACGACAAGGGCCGGTTGATCATATCTGCCGGCACGCGCGTCAACCCGCTCGATACCGTAGGCTTGCGACAGAAACTCATTTTCATCGACGGCGACGATGCAGGTCAGCTCGCCTGGGCAATTGCACGTTACAAGCAGGCGGATGCCAAGCTGATCCTTGTTAAAGGCGCGCCGCTCGATCTGATGCGCGCGCGCCAGCGGCGCTTCTATTTCGACCAGGGCGGGACTTTGGTCAAACGCTTCGGCATCCGCGCGGTTCCGGCGATTGTCGAGCAGCAGGGACGCATCCTCCATTTGCGCGAAGTGCCGCTCGCCAAGGCCATGGAGAAGCCATCATGAACATTAAATCAAGGCTTTACAGTACATTTCTGGCATTGATTCTTGCATTCGGTGCGGCAGCAACGCCTGCGTCAGCCGATGCGGGTCCCGGGCGCTGCACCGGCAAGTTCGTCAACCCGATTACCGATATTTGCTGGTCGTGCCTGTTTCCGATTTCGGTGGGGAGCCTCAAAATCTGGCCATCGAACCGCCCCGATCCCGATAATACGGACTCGCCTCTATGCCTGTGCGGGATCCGCCCCGGCATTGCCATGGGCTTCTGGGAGCCGGTGCGCCTTGCCGACGTCTCGATGAAGCCCTGGTGTTTTGTCAATCTGGGTGGATTGAAGCTCGATCCCGGTTTCGACATCGGCTTCAAGACGATCGCCGGGCCGTCAGCGGTGGGCGGTGCAACGCAGTATAACTCGCAATGGCATATCCACTGGTATGCCTATCCGCTCATCTACTGGATGGAGCTGGTCGCAGATTTTCTCTGCCTCGAAGCCGCCTCGGTCGATATTCTCTACATCACCGAGATTGATCCGCTCTGGCAGGATTCCGAACTCACCGCGATCATCAACCCCGAAGCGGTGCTGTTTGCCAACCCCTTGGCGCTCGCCGCCTGCGCCGCTGATTGTGTGATGGCAACACGCAAACTCCCTTCAGACAAGCTCTTCTGGTGCGCGGGCTGTCAGGGCTCGATGTATCCGCTGAACGGCAATGTCTCGGCGACGATCGGCCATGTCCAGGCGTCGAAGCTCGCGCTGTCGCGCTTTGCCTACAAGCTCCACCGCCAGCTTGTGGCGTGGGGAACGATGGGCTCCAAAGGCCTGTGCGGCAAATATCTGATGCCGGTGATGAGGAAGCAACAATATCGCTTCCAGCCCACCAACCCCAATCCGCTGACCAAGGGCCGCTATGCCTGCGCGCCGATTGGCGCCTCGACCACCTTCAATTCGGCAGGCCAGGTCATCCCCGCGATCGGTGAGGATATGGGCTATCTGGTCTGGCGCAAACGGAATTGCTGCGCGCTATGAAACATCCCTTCCTCCTTGCGACCTTCACGCTGTCGATTGGCACGGCTGCTGTTGCAGGGCTTGCCGCGCAAAGCGCCGAGACCGAGCTCGATCTGGCCGCCATTCGTGCACGCGCGGCTGAAGCCGAACCCGATGCCAAGGCGTTAAGCGACACCGCCCGGGCGCGCGCTGCAGAACTGCATGAAAGTGCTAAAGCCAGCGCCCAAGCAGGCGAAGCCAATGGCAGCCGGTACGCGAGCGCTGCAAAAGCCGCTCCTCGCCCCTCGCCGGGCCTCCCTTTCGATTTCGACCGGCTTGTCGCGGACACAGCCGATTTTGACGAAGCACAGATCGGCGAAGCGCCGCGGTTCATTGCCTTTGCCAGCGTGTCGATGCCGGTGCCTGCGCTCAAAGCGATGATCGCCGATGTCGCACAAGCAGGCGGTGTGGTCGTGTTTCGCGGCTTCCCGCAAGGAAGCGCCAAGGCGCTCACCTCAGCCTTGCTCAAGGTGAGCGGCAATGAAGACCTGCCAGCAAGTGTCGGGCTCGATCCCCGCCTCTTCCGCGCCTTCAACATCGACGCCGTCCCTGCCTATGTCGTCACCGCAAGCGACTTCGATCTTTGCGACGGCTTTGATTGTGTGTCGAACGTCCCGCCGCACGACCGGATGACAGGCAATGTCAGCGCCGAACATGCGCTTGAAACTTTTGTCGCAGGCGGTGGTCCCGGCGCCCGGCTTGCGGGCCTCCACCTCAAAGCGCTTCGAAAGGCCAGGCCATGACGCGCGCTGCCCCCAAATGGCTTGCAGCCATGCTCATGCTTGCAGGCCCGCAGCTGGTATCCCCTGCAGCAGCACAGACATCGACGGCCGCCGCCAAGGCCGAAGGCACGGCTTTTGGCCGCGAGAAGGCGGCAGCCGCACAAAGTGCAGCGAGCACCGATCCCGATGCCGGGCGCGTTCCCAATTTTGATGGTAATCCACTGCAATCGGACTATTTCGATGATCCAGATAGCATGGCAGGTGCCGCGGCAGGCCAGACGAGCAGTCACGACGGCTATCGCGCGATGCGCTCGTCAATCGACAACCGCGTGCGCTTTGCACCGGTCGATCTCGATGCGACCATCGCGCGCAGCAAGACGATCAGCGAAGATCCGCTCACCTACACCAGCGGAATGACGGTAAGCGGCACCCAAGGCCGCTGCGTTCCCCTGCCCTCGGCCAACGGCACGTCAACGCGCTATTTTGCTACCTGCAATACGGGCTTTACCGCTGCCGAAGAGCAGAGAGGCTGCAATATTCCGCTCAATGTCTCGGTGACGCCCGCCACGCGCTACACCTATTGGTGCAGCGCCTTTGGCACGCATTTGTTCAACCGCGTCGATGACTGCGCGCTCTTCGACAATCAGCAATGCGACTATGTAGGCGAGCGACCCGGCACCTGTCTCGAATGGGAGACCCGTCCCAACAACCAGCGCTATTGCATCGAGCCCGGCGAACCGGTCACGATATTGAGCTGCCCGTCGCAAGTGGCAGGCGGCACGGTCCGCGCTACCACGACCCAGAACAGCATCGTCGCGGCGCGTGATGAGAGCCAATGTGCACCGCTCGCAGCCGATCCTGATTGCACACAGGATAGCGAGACCTGCACCGACAGCGATCCGGTGACACGCATCATCAACGGCGTTGCCGTCACCCAGCCCTGCTGGGCCTGGGCGCGCAGCTACACTTGCCGGAGCTTTGCCGAAGCGGAGGACTGCCAAAGCCTTTCGCAAACGCCCGGCTGCAATCTGGTGCGCGAGGATTGTCTGACCGATGAACCCTGCCGGACATGGGAGCGGGTCTATGACTGTCCGGTCCCCGATCAGCCCCAATCCCCCAGCCAGTTCATCTGTGACGGCGATGTCTATTGCATCGATGGCAGTTGCGAGACGATCGAGCGCGAGGCCAATGATGAGTTCAAGGATGCCGTTGTCGCATTGAATGCGCTCGATCAGGCACGCCGCGAATTTGACCCCGCGTCGCTCACCTTGTTCCGCGGCACGCGCAACACTTGCTCGTCCAAGGTCTTCGGCGTCCTCAACTGCTGCAAGGGCAAGGGTTTTCCGCTCATCCCCGGTATCAGTCTCTTGGTATCGCTTGGGTGCAGCGCGCAGGAACTACTCCTCCACGAGCGTGATGCGCAAGGCCTCTGCGCTTATGTCGGGACCTATTGTTCGGACAGTTTCCTGGGCGTCTGCCTCACCAAGAAAAAGGTCTATTGCTGCTTTGAATCGAAGCTCTCGCGCATCCTCCAGGAACAGGGTCGCAAGCAGCTGCCAAAGCCTTGGGGCAAACCCAAGACCGAAAGCTGTGCAGGCTTCACCATCGACGAATTTGCCCGGCTCGATCTCTCAGCCATGGATTTCTCCGAAGTCTATGCCGAATTCACAGCGGCAGCGCGCCTTCCCGACGAACTCGAAGCCGCCAGCCAAATCCAGCAGAAAATCGAGGATTATTATGCCAATGCCCAGATTTGACCGCTATGCGCGCGCCGGCATGATCGCGCTCGCAATCACAGCCTTCAGCACTCAATCAGCAGTTGCTCAGACCGGCGCCACCGACGCACCTGCAGAAAATGACGCCTTTTACTGCGAGGAGCGAAAGCTCGGTTACTGGTTCTACTGCACCAGGCCCAAGCCAACGCCAAAGTCAGAAACAGCGGCACCCGTACCAATCCCCGATGCCGTCACCCGTATGGAGGCGATCACGGCTGAATTGCGCGAGTTGAAAGCACGCGCGATCCTCGAGCCAACGCCCGCCAATGTGACGGCCTATGTGCGCTTCCAGCGCGAACAGCTCGACCGGGCGTCGCTGTTTAGCGACGTCTGGCAGCGCGCGATCTGGCAGGATCCCGATCTCGATTACACGCTCCAGCGCCCGGTCTCGACGCTCGCCAAACGGCAATGGCAGGATAGCCGGGCTACTGAGCGCAACGGCGTGATGGCGGGGCTCTCAGCGCGCTACGGGCTTTTCTATTTCTTCGCACAAAGCTGCGGTGCCTGCGAGGTCATGGCACCGATTGTGCGCTCGGTCACCGGAACCTGGGGTATCACTGTGCGCGCTATCTCGACCGATGGCGGGCCTTCCCGCCATTTTCCCAATTATATCGTCGAGACCAACCAGCGGGCCAAAATGGGGTTGGAGCCAAAGGTCACGCCCGCGGTCGTGCTCTGGGACGCCTTGAAGGGCCGCCCCATCCCTATCGGCTATGGCGTGATGTCTGCCGATGAACTGCAGGACCGCATCTATCTCCTCACGCAAAAGGAAGCCGGCCATGACTATTAGACTTAAACAGGCAATCGCCGCGCTCCTCGCTTTCACGCTGCCTTTGACCTCCGCCCAGGCCGATGTCGGCAGTTCGATGGACTCGTTCTTGAACGATGTCGGCGGCGCCGCCAATGTGACAGGACCGACCGCCTTCGAAGGCCAGTCGGCGGGCTATTATAGTCTCGGCAATGTCTGGACGCGCTTTCCGCAAAAGACGACCAGCATCGCCAATCTGCAGCTGCCGCGAGCGCGTGCAGGCTGCGGCGGGATCGATATTTTTGCAGGCAGCTTCAGCTTCATCAACGCAAGCGAGATTGTGGCAATGCTCAAAGCCGTTGCCAATAATGCGGTCGGCTTTGCCTTCAGTCTCGCGATCGACACTGTCTGCCCCGAATGCTCGAAGATCATGCAGGAGTTTTCACAGAAAGCTCAGCTCATGAACAATCTCAACATCAACAGCTGCGAGATGGCGCAAGGTCTGGTCGGCGGCATCTGGCCCAAGGGCGATCTCGCCGACAAAGCGATCTGCGAAGCCATCGGCAATAGCGAAGGCATCTTTACAGACTATGCCGCTGCCAAACATGGCTGCGGCACGCGCGGCCAGCGCGCGAGCACGACTGCCCAGGGGGCTGGCAAATATGATGATGTGAACAGCGGCGTCCCCAGAAACTACACTTGGACCATCCTCAAAAAATCGGCCTTCTTTTCACCGGGCGGGACATTCGACCGCGAGCTCGCCGAATATGCGATGACGCTCATCGGCACGATCATTTATGTTCCGCCAAAGGACGAGGAAGCAGGCAAGTTTGTACCCTTTGCAGGCGATGCGTCTTCGACGCTCGTAACCGCGTTGCTCGACGGCACCCAGGGCGCGCCCGTCAAAATCTTCGACTGCGACGAGCCTGACAAATGCCTCAACCCTACCTTCAAGACGCTGAACCTTCCTACGTCCAAGGCGCTGCGCCCGCGCGTGGCAGCGCTCATCGAAGGTATGGTGCAGGCGATCCGCGACGATACGCCGATCACCGAAGCGCAAAAGGAGCTGCTGCAGGTGGCGTCGGTGCCACTCTACAAGATCCTCACTGTGCAAGCCGCTTATGGCCGCGGCATGCCGACCGATGACCGCGAAACCCTGGCCGAGATTGCAAGCGTCGACCTGCTCTTTGCCATTCTCGACCGCATCACCGGCGAAGCAGGCCGGTCGATGTCGAGTTTTATCGGTGCCGATGAAGCCAAGATCGCAATGTGGCAGGGTCAGGTAAATGCGGTCCGCCAGAGCCTTGCTGACCGGCAAGCCAACACGCATCTCCGCGTCAACGCGATCATGCAGATCATCGAGAAGACAGCCTTCCTCGAAAATGTGCTCGCAGCCTCGATGTCGCCCGGCATGGCGGCATCGCTCGACTGGTCGCGCGCGGTCCAGACCCGCAGCCTCGCGAACTGACGAACAAGGAAAATCAAACATGGTCGAAGTCTTCACGGTCGGTGGCGGCGACTATCTGGTCAATGTCTTTAACGCGGTCGCGGCGTGGACCGGCAATGGCGGTTACAAAGGACTGCTCCAGGTCGTCATGGTCATGGGACTGGGTTTTTCTGCACTGATGCTGGCGTTCAATCAGGACTGGCGCGCATGGATCAACTGGTTCCTGGGAGCGACCCTGATGTACAGCTGCCTGATGGTCCCGCGGCTCGATGTGCAGGTGACCGACAGGCTCAATCCGAGCCTCGCGCCGTCGCAGGTTGCCAATGTGCCGCTGGGCCTCGCGCTCATGGCAAGCTTTACCAGCCAGATCGGCGATTATCTTACCGGCTCGGCCGAAGTGGTGTTCGGGCTGCCCGGCGACCTCAATTATTCAAAGAACGGGATGATATACGGCGCGCGGCTGTATGACGCGACGCGATCCTTGCGCATTTCCGATCCAGAATTTGCTGCCAATCTCGACGAGCATTTCCGGCAATGCGTTTTTTACGACGTGCTGCTTGGCCGCTATTCGATGAAGCAGCTCGCCGAAAGTACCGACATCTGGGCGACGATTGCGCCGGGCAGCCAGGCGCGCGCACAGCGTTTCCTGACCCGCGACACATCAACCGGCGAAGTTACCGCCAATATCATCACCTGCCGGGAGGCCTATACCAGCCTCAACGGCCAATGGGTGCAGCTCATTGACGGCATGGGAAATATATTTGGCCGACAGCTCTACCCCAACCAGACAGCAGCCCTCGCCAAGGCCAAGCTCTTTGCTGATCTGCCGGTCGCCTATCAATATCTGACCGGGGTTTCATCGAACGCAACGGCGATCTTCAAACAGACACTCACCATCAACGCGATGAGCCAGGCCATGCACGCAATGGGCGGCGCAAGCGGGGCTGGCAATGTCGATGTCTATGCCCAAACCCGTGCCGATATCCAGACCGAGCGAACCTACAGTTCGATCGCGAGCAATGCCATGAAATGGGTACCGCTCCTCAACGTCGTATTGACGGTCCTGTTTTATGCGCTCTTCCCGGTCCTCTTCCCTCTGTTTCTGATGCCCAAGACCGGACCTCTTGCGCTCAAAGGCTATGTCACAGGCTTCTTCTATTTGGCAGCTTGGGGGCCCCTTTTTGTTATCCTCCACATGATGCTCATGTTTAAGGGTGCTGCTGACATGACCGCTGCCAGCAATGGCGGCATGACGCTTGCAAGTTTCACCGGCATGGCGGACGTTAACAGCGATATCGGCATATTGGCTGGCTATCTCATTGCCTCGGTGCCATTCTTGGCAGGCGGGGTAGCCAAGGGGGCCATGGCGATCTCGCACCATGCCACCTCCTACCTCAATCCGAGCCAGAACGCCGCTGAGGAAGCCGCACGCGAGGCGAGCACCGGCAATGTCTCTCTCGGCAATACCAGCTTCGAGACCTCGAACGTGCTGACACGCCAGTTCGCCCAAGGCAATGTCGCGCCATCCTTCACTTATGGTGCCGCCCAAACGCGCGGTTACAGCGAGAGCGGCACGATGACGACGAGCTTTGGCGAAGGCAGCTACGACCAGCTCCCGAATTCAAGCTATCCGTTCACACCAACACTGGGTCAGGAGTTCACGTCGCGCCTCTCTACAATGGCCAGCCAGTCCAAATCGAACAGCGAGACTTTTTCGAACCTCGCGCAGCAATCGACAGCAAATGCAGTCACGCATTTTCAGGAACTGCGCAACCAGGTCAGCAAGGGCAGCAGCTTCGAAACCGCAACCGGCCAGACCAACTCCGACAGCGTCAACACCGCGTTCAACGAGGTCGATCAGGCATCGAAAGCGCTGCAGCGCCAATATGGGCTCAGCCGCCGCGCATCCGATGACATCACCACTAGCTGGTTTTTGAACGGTGAAGCAAATGGCGGCGCAGGGGTGAACGGCGGTGTATTTAGTGCAGGCGTTGGGCTGAAAGGCGGACGCAACCAAAGCTGGGCCGACAGCGATATCGGCATAGCGTCCGAAGATCGTTCGCGCATCATGGGTAGCCTCAAGCAGATCTCCGACAGCCGGAACTGGTCGAGCGCGCGCGACAGCTTCGTCAGGACTGTCAGCACGTCGACCAGCTCGTCGATATCGACCAGCGCGAATGGCATGAACGCGTCGCTGACCGAAGCCCAAAGCTTTACGCAAGAAGCCCGGCGTTCTGAAGAGATCGCAAACCGCCTGGAGCAACAGGCATCTTTGTTCAAAGGAAATAGCGCCTCCGGCAACCTGAACCTGTCGCAGACCTACCGCGAATGGGGTCTGGGCGAGATGGAGCGCAACCGCGACTTTTACGGCAATGCGCGGTTTGATGACATAGACTTCCAACTAAGTGCAGAGGGCCAAGCGCTCCAAGCGCGCTTTGTCGACAGCTATGCGGACACCCTGCGCGAAAGAATAGAAGACAAGCTGGTCCTTGCACCTGGAAAGCCGGTCTCCAAGCCTAGCGTATCGTCAGCAGCTGACGTCAGGGGTAACTCGAAGGTTGGCATTGGCAGTGCCCGGCCGGCAGGGGGTAACGCAACTCCGGGCTTCGTTCGTGGAGAGGTGAAGGCTGCTCAACAATCCGGTCGCAGGCGTATCGATACCATTCGCGATTATCTCGATGGCACCACCAAAGGTGCGCAAGGCGCAAGCGAAGAAGCCGCCGATGCAGTGAAAGAATGGAAAAGATAGGCGCTCAAAAAACGTCCTGGATAATGACGAAGGCGGCGAAGCCGGCAAACATGATCGCGATCACGATCCCCAAACGCCGAGCGAATGGATCACTCCATGATTTACGCAGCCGATACTCTGTCAATCGGTTCTCGGCGATTGCCTGATCGATTTCAGCGAAGCCAGACCATTGTCGGCCCGCATCGCTCGGTTCGCGATCCTCAAATGTCACGGGTTTGTTGTCCATTGAGCTAATTCCTTTCTGACTGCTCGCTGGCCACCTCAACTCTGCAGTGTGTGATTTGATAATAGCCGAACGAACCCTCGAAGTCAGCAAATTCGTTAGAACGCACGACTTTGCTGATGGTCTTTTGTGTGAATTCGTGGCGGGGGATCGCAGATGGTTTCGACAAAACATCGCGCCCCGGGCTCGCAGCGCGAGCCACCAAGACGACACCCTTGCAACGGCGCGACGACGCTGGACGTCCTGCGCGCGGGAATGTGCGCCTGCGGGCATCCAGCAAGGAGAGAGGCAAGAGTGTCAGCGGGTCAGACAAAAGCGCCGCACCCTGGCCGAACCTGTGAGGCCAGAGAGCGACCCTAAAATCTCCCGCTCATTTGCGAGCGGGTTTCGGAGAAATCCGCTCCGACATGGTGACTGCTTTGTTGGACATTCCGGAAAGTCCGCTTTCCATGCGAGCATCAGGCTTTCCAGACGTCCGTTCACGGCCATATCTAATAATTGAGATGGCAAATCCTGTCGCCGTCCCAGTTCGCTCCCTTTCAGGTACTTCAGCTAGGAACAGACATCCCGCAGCCGTGGCAGCGCCCCCGCAATCGAGCAAGGCTTGTGACGACTATCGAACTCCAGCTCTAGCAAACCGTCCCATGCGTCGCGGCAAGCGCCGGTCGAACCGGGGATGCAGAATATGAAGCTGTCACCCGCCTGTCCGGCAAAGGCGCGCGATTGCATTGCCGCCACGCCAACGGTCTGTAGGCTCTTTTGCTGAAAGGCGATGGCGAAGCCGTCCATTTCGCGGCGAAGCAGCGGCTTCACCGCTTCGGGCGTGTTGTCGCGCGGCGAAAATCCGGTTCCGCCGGTTGTGAGGATGATCTCTATTTCAGGATCGGCAATCCAGCGTTGCAAGACCGCCTGAATGGCGTCGACATCGTCACGCACGATGGCGCGGTCAAGCAGTTTGTGCCCTGCCTTTGTCAGCCGTTCGACTAGCAGAGCGCCAGACGTGTCGCTCTCTTCACTGCGCGTATCTGAAATCGTCAGCACCGCCGTGCCGAGCGGATAAAAAGTCAGGCTTTCGTTGATGCCAGCCATGGTCACCCCCCGATGGAAGCAAGGTGCGGGGTCGATCCGCTATTGCCTTGATGCAGCAGGTGTGCCGGGGCCTTGGTTGCGACCAATTGCTGCAAGCGTTGAACCAGTTCGTCTATTTGGCCATCCTGCTGCAACAAAGGTCGAAGATCGATGCCTGCGTCGCCGAACAGGCACAGGTGCAGTTTGCCCGTCGCTGAAACGCGAAGGCGGTTGCAGCTGGCGCAAAAATCTTTCGAATAAGGCGCAATGATACCAATCCGGCCCGGCCCTAGCGCATTAGCATATTCGATCGCTGGGCCAGCCCCAGCTGGCCTCTCCAGACGCTGCCAGCCAAGTAGTTCGAGGCGATTGGTGACGAAGGCCCCCGGCAGATGATGTGCGGCGAAATATTCCGGATTGTCGTTTGTGCGCATCACTTCGATAAAGCGCAGCGTCAGGTCTTGCTCGACGACAAAAGCGATAAAGTCATCAAGCTCGTCTTCGTTCAATCCTTTCAGCAATACCGAATTAAGCTTTACGCTGGTTATCCCGGCTTGCCTGCAGGCATCAATACCACGAAGAATTTCGGATAGCCGGTCATGGCCGGTAATCGCGCGGAACCTGTCGGGCTTCAGCGAATCCATGCTGATATTGATCGCGCTGATACCGGCATCGGCATAGCTTTGCGCACGTTCAGCCAGCCGATAGCCGTTGGTCGTGATCGCGACCTTCCCGACGCCTTCAATCCCGGCAACCGCCGCTGCGATCTCCAGAAACTCCCGGCGTAAGGTAGGCTCCCCACCCGTCAGACGCACCTTCCACAAACCCAATGTGCCGAAGGCCGAAACAAGCCTGCGGATTTCATCGACTGAGAGATTTGTAGGTACACCCTTGGCTTTACGGTAGCCGTCAGGAAGGCAATAGCTGCAGCGAAAGTTGCAGACATCGGTCAGCGACAGCCGCAGATATTCAAAGCGACGTCCGTAGTTGTCCGCAAGTACCAGCGGATTCGAAATGGCTGACAGGTTGTCCGTCATTGCACTAGCGGCCCGTCTGCCCCACCCAACTCCACACCTTGTATGTCCGCCTGCGAGGCAAGTATGGAGAGATATTGCGCAACCGCGCGCCGCCAGCTCGCCTCTTCCAGATATTGCGCGATTTTTTCCTGCACCAGTTCAAAGGGCAGTTGTTGGCCTTCGACACGCCGACCGGCGCGGATCACATGCACGCCAAAGCGGGTCTTGACCGGCTCCAGATGCAACATGCCCTCTTCTAACGCGAACAGCACATCCTCAAACTCTTTGACCGTTTGCCCCGGCCCGATCTGTCCCAAATTACCGCCCTGTTCTTTGGAAGGACAGGCCGAGTGTTTCATCGCCAATTCGACAAAAAGCCCTGGCTGTGCTTGCAACTTGCGTATCGTAGTCCGCGCATCGCCGGTAGCCAGCCCATAAGCCAGACTGTCATCGGGCGAGGCCGCAAACAGGATATGTTCGGCTTCCACCAAAGTTGGCGACCTGAACCGATCGCTATGCTGCGCGTAAAAACGCCGTGTAACCGTTTCATCGGCGTGCGGGCATTGCACCTCCTGCTCAAGCAGCGCCTCGATCCGGGCATCTTCTTCCGCCAGCTTGCGCCCTTCGGCATCGACCAGCCCGACGCTCATGATTTCGAGCCGGTCGGCTTCATCAAGCAGTAGCTGGCGGAGGACAAGCGCACGTGCAGCGGCCTCCCACGCCTGATCGGGTGCCGGTGCGGGATGGTTCTGGACCTCGGCAGCAATCAGAGCGGCGTCAATCTCCCTGCCATTCACGATGACGCAAGGGTGCTCGAGGACGTCAGCCATGACGCAACCCCAACTTGCGCGAGCGAACCACTTGATAACCCGGGCGCCAGACGTAGCGGACGGGAGCTGAGAGCATGTGAACAAGGCGGGTAAAGGGGAAGAGCAACAGGATCGTCAGGCCGAGCACCAGATGCGTTTTGAAGATGATGTGCGCATCGGCAACATAAGAGGAGGCGTCGCCTTGAAAGGTGAATATCCCTTGCGCCCAGGTCATGAACTTGACCATTTCGCCGCCGTCGAGATGGTTCATCGAAACCGGGATGGTTCCCAGCCCCAGCACCAGCTGCAGCCAGAGCAGCAGCAGGATCAAAATGTCGCTGAAGCTCGACGTCTTGCGAATGCGTGGGTCGAACAGCCGACGATGCAGCAGCAGGGTGGCGCCGGCAAAGGCCAGTATTCCTGCAATGCCACCCGCAACGATCGCCAGTATCTGTTTCGAACCGTGCGGAATGCCCAATGCATCGAACAGCGCGATAGGCGTTAGCAAGCCGCCGAGATGTCCGAAGAAGATGACTAATACGCCCGCGTGGAACAGCACCGAGCCCCACATCAATTGCCGACGTCGCAAAAGCTGGCTGGAGCCGGATCGCCAGCTATAGGGCTCGCGATCATAACGAATGACGGAGCCAAGCGCGAGTACGACAAGTGCGATATAGGGATAGATGCCGAACAGCATGTGATTAAGGAAATCGGCCATGTCACAGGCTCCTTGCCGGTTGGTTTGCATGGAGAGGATCGAGGAGGCGGCTGACCATGGCTTGCGCCTGCGGACAAGCAGGGGCTGCATCTGGGGCGGCAGGCGCCATCGCACCGAAGCTAATCTGCTCCTCCTCCCACGCTGCGTCGAGTGCCTCCAGATCGTCGGGATCCTCTACCACAATCATCGCTTCGGGCGGGACGCTCTGACCACCCGAGAGTTCGCGCAGCACGGCGAGCAGGCCCGCATAATCCGTGCCGCGCGCATCGAACCGGTCTGCCAGCGTCGCAATGATCGTGCCGGGTTCGGAGAGTTCGGCGAGCGCCTCTTCTCTTGGCAGGGTTGAGCAATATTCGAGGAACAGGGGCAGATAGTCGGGCAGCTCATTGCTGGCCGGATCGAGCCCTGCCGCCACATAACGGTCGCGCAGATCGACCATTGCCTGCCCTCTGTCACGGCTCTCGCCATGAACATGTTCGAACAGATGCAGGCTGTGCGTCCGGCCCCGGTCGAACATTTCTACATAATGTTCCTGCAACGCAATCAAATCGCCGCCAGAGAGGCGAAACAAAAGTGGCTCCAGTCTCAGCATCTGCTTTTCACTGACAATTCGTTCGAGCAGAAGCGCCCGCCGGATTTCCGGAACCGCAGCGCGCAAGTCTTCATCGGGATAGTGGAGCAGCGCCGATAGCGCGCGTAAAGTGACCGTGCCCATCAGAACACCTCCCCAGTAATATGTGGCGTAGGAGTTTGCAGTTTCTTGCGCGCAGGAGCACCAAACAGGTTGGTTTTGGTCTCCCCGCCCGAACAGCCATTGCCGAAGGAGAAGCCGCAACTGCCGCGTTCGTCATACATATCCTCGGCATCCTCGCGGTGGCCGGTCGGGATGACGAAGCGGTCCTCATAATTGGCGATCGCCATGACATGATACATGTCTTCGATCTGCGCTCCGGTCAGACCGACGGCATGGGCGATGCTTTCGTCGACGACACCCTCGACCGTTTTCGAACGCATGTAGCCGCGCATGGCGAGCATGCGTTCAAGGCACAGCGCCACCGGTTCGGTCGCACCCGCCGTCAGCAGGTTGGCGAGATATTTGAGCGGAATGCGTAAAGAGCGAACATCCGGCATATTGTTGTTGACCGAAATCTGCCCCGAATTGGCCGCTGAGCTGATTGGCGACAATGGCGGAACATACCAGACCATCGGCAACGTGCGGTATTCGGGATGGAGCGGGAAAGCGACCTTCCATTCCATCGCCATTTTCCAAACCGGCGAGTGGCGCGCTGCTTCCAACCAGGCCTCGGGCACGCCATCCTTGCGCGCCTGCTCGATTACCGCCGGATCGTTGGGATCAAGGAAGATATCGAGTTGTGCCTGATACAGGTCCTCGACATTTTCGGCAGAGGCTGCCTCCTCGATACGGTCAGCGTCATAGAGCATCACGCCCAAATAGCGGATGCGCCCGACGCAGGTTTCTGAACAGACCGTCGGCTGCCCCGCCTCAATCCGCGGATAGCAGAAGATGCATTTTTCAGATTTGCCGGTTTTCCAGTTGTAATAGATCTTCTTGTACGGGCAGCCCGAAACGCACATGCGCCAGCCACGACATTTGTCCTGATCGATCAGGACGATGCCGTCTTCCTCGCGCTTGTAGATAGACCCCGAGGGGCAAGCGGCAACGCAGGTGGGGTTGAGGCAATGTTCGCACAGCCGCGGCAAATACATCATGAAGGTATTTTCGAATTGGCCGTAAATCTCCTTCTGCACGCCTTCGAAATTATAGTCCTCCGACCGCTTCGAGAATTCTCCACCCAGGATTTCCTCCCAGTTCGGACCCCAGTTGATTTTCTCCATCCGCTCGCCGGTGATCAGCGAACGGGGACGCGCGGTGGGGAAGGCCTGGCTTTCTCTGGCCTGCTGCAGATGTGAATAGTCGAAAGTGAAGGGTTCGTAATAATCGTCGATTTCAGGCAAATCGGGATTGGCGAAAATTTTCGACAAAAGCCGCCATTTCCCTCCCATGCGCGGCTTCAGCCGACCGCCCTTGACGTCCCAGCCGCCATTCCAGCGTTTCTGGTTTTCCCAATCCTTGGGATAGCCGATCCCGGGCTTGGTCTCGACATTGTTGAACCAAGCATATTCCATGCCGTCGCGGCTGGTCCAAACATTCTTGCAGGTGACCGAGCAGGTGTGACAGCCGATACATTTATCAAGGTTCAGAACCTTGCCGATTTGTGCGCGAACTTTCATTCTGCTGCCTCCAGATGCGTCGCCGGGCCTTCGAGCCAATCGACTTTTGAGAGTTTGCGGACGATGACATATTCATCGCGGTTGGAGCCCACGGTCCCATAATAGTTGAATCCGTAGCTCTGCTGCGCATAGCCACCGATCATGTGCGTCGGTTTGAGGACGGCGCGGGTAACGCTGTTGTGGATGCCCCCGCGCTGGCCAGTCAGCGGCGATCCAGGGACGTTCACGATCTTTTCCTGCGCATGGTACATGAAGAGCGTGCCTTCTTTCATGCGCTGCGAGACGACGACGCGAGCGACCAGCGCCCCGTTCGAATTGAACGCCTCCACCCAGTCATTATCGACCAGCCCCGCCTTGGCAGCGTCAGTCTCGCTCATCCACACAATCGGCCCGCCGCGCGATAACGTCAGCATCAGCTGGTTGTCGGTATAGGTCGAATGGATGCCCCATTTCTGATGCGGGGTGATGAAGTTGAGGATGACATGCGGCGCATCCTTCGCCTCGTCGAGCATCGGCTTCACAGCCTTGGTATCGATTGGCGGGCGATAGACGCAGAAGCCCTCGCCAAAGGCGCGCATCCACTTATGGTCCTGATAAAGCTGCTGCCGCCCGGTCAGCGTGCGCCAGGGAATCAGTTCATGAACATTAGTATAGCCGGCATTGTAGCAGACATGCTCGCTCTCCAGACCCGACCATGTGGGTGAGGAAATGATCTTGCGCGGCTGCGCCTGTATGTCGCGGAAACGGATCTTCTCCTCTTCCTTGGGCAGGGCCAGATGCGTGTGGTCGCGGCCAGTGTTCTTTGACAACGCCGCCCAGGCTTTCACCGCGACCTCGCCGTTGGTTTCTGGCGCGAGGCTGAGGATCACTTCACAAGCGTCGATGGCGCTTTCGATCTTTGCCATGCCTTTCGACGTGCCCTCATCAAGCACCTCGCCGTTCAGGCGGCGCAGCAGATCGACTTCATGCTCGGTATTCCATGCGATCCCCTTGCCGCCATTGCCGATCATTTCCATTAGCGGGCCGAGCGCGGTGAAGCGCTTATAGACGTTGGGATAATCACGGGTGACAACCGCTACATTGGGCATCGTCTTGCCCGGAATGGGCGGCGTCTGGCCTTTGCCCCAATCCTCGACATCGAATGGCTGGGCAATCTCACCCGGCGTATCGTGCAGGATCGGCGTCAGCACGACATCCTCTTCTACCCCCAACACCTCAGGCGCGATTTCGGAGAATTTCTTCGCAATCGCCTTATAAATTTCCCAGTCGGATTTCGATTCCCACACCGGATCAACCGCAGCCGACAGCGGGTGGATGAAGGGGTGCATGTCCGACGTGTTGAGATCGTCTTTTTCGTACCAGCTGGCGGTCGGCAGAACGATGTCCGAATAGACGCACGTCGTCGACATGCGGAAATCGAGCGTTACCAGCAGGTCGAGTTTCCCCTGTGGCGCATCGTCATGCCAGACGACGTCCTGCGGCTTTTGCGCGCCGGTTTCGCCCAGATCCTTGCCCTGCACACCATGCTGCGTGCCGAGCAGATGCTTGAGGAAATATTCATGCCCCTTGCCCGACGAACCGAGCAGGTTCGAACGCCAGACAAACATGTTGCGCGGCCAGTTGGCCGGATCGTCCGGATCGCGGCATGACATCTCCAGTTCGCCCGATTTCAGCGCCGAGGCGACATAATCCTTTGGCTCCATCCCTACAGCCTTGGCTGCCTTAGTTATCTCGAGCGGATTAGTTTTGAGTTGTGGTGCGCTGGGCAGCCAACCCATGCGTTCAGCGCGGACATTGTAATCAATCAGCGAACCTGACCAATCGCCATCGGGTGCCGTCGGTGAGAGGATTTCATCCACATCCAGCGTTTCGTAACGCCACTGGTCGGTGTGCGCGTAGAAGAAGCTCGTCGAGTTCATCTGCCGCGGCGGACGAGCCCAATCGAGCGCGAAGGCCAGCGGTGCCCAGCCGGTTTGCGGGCGCAGTTTCTCCTGCCCGACATAATGCGACCAGCCTCCACCCGACTGACCGATGCACCCGCACATCACCAGCATGTTGATGATGCCGCGATAGTTCATGTCCATATGGTACCAGTGGTTCAGACCGGCCCCGAGGATAACCATCGACTTGCCCTTGGTCATTTCGGCATTGGTCGCAAATTCGCGCGCGACGGTGATGATCTGTTCGGCGGGAACGCCGGTGATCTTCTCAGCCCAAGCGGGAGTATAAGGGACATTGTCGGCAAAATCGCTGCTCACATGCTCACCGCCCAACCCGCGGTCGAGGCCGTAATTGGCGCAGAACAGGTCAAAAACGGTAGCAACAAATGTCTTACCTTCTTTGGTCTCGATCTGTCGCACGGGCACGCGCCGGTTGAGCACATCGGGATGATCGGTGCCCTTGAAATGGTCGTGCTCGCGGTTGCCGAAATAGGGGAAGGAAACGTCGACCACATCGTCGCGATCAGCATCGAGGATGAAGGTTGTGCGCAGCTTGACGTCGCTGCCCGCGCCGTCTTTCTCCTCAAGGTTCCATTTGCCCTCTTCGCCCCAATGGAAACCTGCCGAGCCCAACGGCGTTACCAGCTTGCCACTGGCGTCATCGATGGCGACAGTTTTCCATTCGGGATTGTTCTTCTCGGCTAAATTGCCCTTCAGGTCGGACGCGCGCAGCAACCGTTCGGGCACATAGGTGCCACCCTTTTCGACCAAGCGAACCAGCATCGGATAATCGGTGTATCGGCGGCAATAATCCTCAAAATATTCAACTTGCCGGTCGAGATGATATTCTCGCAGGATGACATGGCCGATCGCCATAGCGAGCGCTGCGTCGGTGCCCTGTTTCGGATTGAGCCAAAGGTCGGCGAATTTGGTCGCCTCGGCATAATCAGGAGACACCACCGCGACCTTGGTGCCGCGATAGCGCGCCTCGGTCATGAAATGCGCGTCGGGGGTGCGGGTCTGCGGGACGTTCGATCCCCACATCATCAGGAATCCCGAATTATACCAGTCGGCACTTTCAGGCACGTCGGTCTGCTCGCCCCATGTCATCGGGCTGGCGGGCGGCAGGTCGCAATACCAGTCATAGAAGGACATACAGGTGCCGCCGAGCAGCGACAGATAGCGCGACCCCGCGGCATAGCTGACCATCGACATCGCCGGGATCGGTGAGAAGCCGATGATCCGGTCGGGGCCATATTTCTTTGCCGTGTAAGCGTTGGCGGCGGCGATGATCTCGGTCACCTCGTCCCAATGCGCGCGGACGAAACCGCCATGACCGCGGATTGCAGTATAGCTTTTCCGCTTTTGGTCATCCTCGACAATCGCAGTCCACGCAGCCACCGGGCTCATTGACTTGCGCGCCTCGCGCCACAAACGGACAAGACGCGAACGGATCAACGGATATTTCAGCCGCTGGGCCGAATAGATATACCAGCTATAGCTGGCCCCACGCGGGCAACCGCGCGGTTCATAGTTGGGCAGTTCAGGCCGTGTGCGCGGATAGTCCGTCTGCTGTGTTTCCCAGGTGATGATCCCGCCCTTGACGTAGATTTTCCACGAACAGCTTCCGGTACAGTTCACGCCGTGGGTCGAGCGCACAATCTTGTCATGCTGCCAGCGCTTGCGATAGCCATCCTCCCAATCGCGCGCCTCGCTGGTGGTAACACCGTGGCCGTCGGAAAATGTTTCGCGCTTCCGGTTGAAGAAGGTCAGGCGGTCGAGAAGTTGGCTCATGATCTTTGCCCTTTCAAGCGGTTGCGAGAGTGGCCTTGGGCGCACGTTCGATGGAGTGGAGCAGCCCGCCGGGCCGCGTATAGGCAAACCAGGTCAGCGCGGCGCAACTGGCGTAGAAAGCGAAGAAACCGATCAGTGCTGCCATCGGCGAACCTGTGGCTGCAATCGCGCTGCCAAAACTCTTCGGGATGAAGAATGCGCCATAGGCAGCGATCGCCGACGTGAAGCCGACGATTGCGGCCGATTCCTTCTCTGCCTGCCGCACCTGTTCAGACGCGCTCAATTCGGGCATCAGGCGCGGAATTTCGCTGCGCATGATGCTGGGGATCATCTGGAAGGTCGAGGCATTGCCCACGCCCGTCACGAAGAACATGAAGATGAACATACCGAGGAAGCCCCACCAGTTCCCTGCTTGAAGGAAGTACATCACACCGGTGACGCCGATCATCATGAAGACGAACACCCAGAAGGTGACACGCCCACCGCCCCAGCGGTCTGATACCCAGCCGGTCGCAGCCCGGCTGATCGCACCCACCAATGGTCCAAGGAACACGAACTTCAGCACGTCGACATCGGGGAACTGGTGTTTGGCGAGCAAAGGCAGGCCAGCCGAGAAGCCGATGAACGAGCCGAAAGTGCCGGTGTAGAGCCAGCACATCAGCCAATTATGCTTGCGCTGGAAAATTACCGACTGCTCGGCAAAGCTGGCCTTGGCATCGGCAATGTCGTTCATTCCGAACCAGGCAAGAAGCGACGATGCCATGATGAACGGCACCCAGATGAAGCCAGCATTTTGCAACCAGAGCTCGCCGCCTTCCTTGTTGGGCAGCGGATCGCCGCCCATCGCGCCAAACACGCTGGCGGTAATCACCAGCGGCACGATGAACTGCATCACCGACACGCCCAGATTGCCAAGCCCGGCATTCAGCGCCATCGCATTGCCCTTTTGCGCCTTCGGGAAGAAGAAGCTGATGTTCGACATCGACGATGCGAAATTGCCACCGCCAAAGCCGCAGAGCAGCGCCAGCACGAGGAAGATGATGTAGGGGGTATCTGGGTTCTGCACCGCATAGCCGATGCCGAAAGCCGGGATCAGCAGTGACGCCGTGCTGAGCGTCGTCCACAGCCGCCCGCCGAATATCGGCACCATGAAGCTGTAGAATATCCGGAAGGTCGCCCCCGACAGTCCTGGCAGTGCTGCCAACCAGAAGAGCTGGTCAGTCGTGTAATCGAAACCGATCAAAGGCAGCTTTGCCACCACCATCGACCAGACCATCCATACCGAAAAGGCTAGCAGGAGGGCCGGGATCGAGATGTAAAGGTTGCGCCGTGCGATGCGTTCGCCCGTTGTTTCCCAGAATGTACTGTCCTCCGGTTTCCATTCCTCCAGCACGCGGGTTTCGCCTGCGGCATGTTTTGACGGATCATGCAGCTCTGCCATTTCGGGGAATTGCGGCAGGCTGCGCGAATCAATGCCGCTGGCTTTCTGCTCCATTTGCCGGATCGCCATGTGCATCCAGCCAAGCGCCACAACTACCAGTGCGAACAACACCATGAAACAGCTCGTCCAGACATTGGTCAAATCGCTGACGACGCCAAAGACGATGGGGAGTACAAAGCCACCCAGGCCGCCCACCATACCCACCATGCCGCCGACAGAGCCGACATGGTCGGGATAATAGACCGGGATATGCTTATAGACCGCAGCCTTGCCGAGCGACATGAAGAAGCCCAGCACGAACACTGTGATCACAAACGGTACCAGTCCCATCGAGGTGGAGAAGGCGATGTCACCCTTAATCCCGTGGATGACATAGTCGGTCGACGGATAGCTCAGCATGAACAGGCAGATCATCGACACGCCAAAGGTCGCGTACATGATCTTGCGGGCACCATATTTGTCCGACAGCATCCCACCATAAGCGCGGAACAGGCTGGCGGAGAGCGAGAAAGTTGCGGCCAGCATGCCTGCAATCTTTACGTCGACTTGATATACCTCACTCATATATTTCGGCAGCCACAGCGCCAGAGCGACGAAGGCGCCGAATACGAAGAAATAATAGAGCGAGAAACGCCAAACCTGCTGGTGCTTGAGCGGTTCCAACTGCTCGGTCAGCGATTTGGGTTTCGCACCGCTATGCTTGCGCGCGGCAAAATCCGGATCGTCCTTGGCGAACAGGAAGAATAAGACGGCTATGATGGCAAGCGCCGCCGCCCAAATCTGCGCAACCGCTGTCCAGCCCATCGCGACCATCACAAAGGGGGCTGCGAACTTCGTTACCGCCGCACCCACATTGCCCATGCCAAAAAAGCCAAGCGCAGTGCCCTGCTTTTCCTGCGGGAACCATTTGGAGACATAGGCAACACCGACCGCAAAACCCCCGCCCGCAAGGCCCAATCCCAATGCAGCAACCAGCATCAGGATATAAGTGTCGGCATAAGAAAGCAGAAAGGTCGACGCTGCCGAGGCAAGCATCGTCAGCGGAAACACCAGCCGCCCGCCATATTGATCGGTCCAGATGCCCAGAAAAACGCGAACGAGCGATCCGGTCAGAATCGGCGTGCCGACGAGCAACCCGAATTGCGTGTCGCTCAAGCCGAGCTCGGCCTTGATCTCGATCCCGATAATCGCGAAAATTGTCCACACGGCAAAGCAGACCGTGAACGCTCCGGTACTCAGCCACAGCGCCCCTTGCTGCTGCTTTGACGAAACCGTTGATGCAACC
This sequence comes from Sphingorhabdus lacus, assembly GCF_009768975.1. Classification (NCBI taxonomy): domain Bacteria; kingdom Pseudomonadati; phylum Pseudomonadota; class Alphaproteobacteria; order Sphingomonadales; family Sphingorhabdaceae; genus Sphingorhabdus; species Sphingorhabdus lacus. Next base: position 1,954,553 of record NZ_CP035733.1, read on the forward strand.
ATGACCAGCCCCTTTGTGGCGAGAAAATTCTGGTGTCCGGTTTGCTACCGTGCGCGGCGAGTTTCTTGACGTGGATCAACCCTGCCTCTGCAACAGAAGCAAAATGGGTTTGGCCTGATCGCGGTCAAAAGCTGCGATGCGATCTGTCATTTGTTCGATTGATATTAATCAATTGAGCGTTTACATCTTCGTATATCGAAACGGAGGGGTCTGCGTGCGCGCTGCTGAAAAACCGGAAATTGCTGCGCTGCCCCTATTTGCCTCGATGGATCCCGAGCAACGCGAACAGATTTTTGCAGCTGCCTTCCTTCAGGTCTTTCCGCCAGCGCTCAAGCTGTTCGACACTGGGCAGAAACCTGATTTCCTGCACATCCTAATCGATGGAATGGTCGAACTGTTTACCGGTAATGGTGATCGCACAACATCGATGGCCATAGTCCGCCCGGTGCGCAGCTTCATTCTGGCAGCCGCCTATACTGATCAACCTTATCTGATGTCGGCACGCACGCTGACCGCATCGCGCATCCTGATGATCCCATCGCCGTTGATCCGCGATGCCATCGACAACGACCGGTCGCTGATGCGCGGGGCGATGCAGGAACTGGCGTTCGGTTTCCGTTATTTTGTGCGCGCGCTCACAGATATGAAGTTGCGCCAGTCGGTCGAGCGGTTGGGTAATTTCATCCTGCTCGAAAGCGGTGAACGGGGGGGCGCGGTGCAGTTCGATCTACCCGTGGAAAAGCGTATCCTCGCGTCACTCCTTGGAATGACGCCCGAAAATCTCTCGCGCGCGTTCAGTGCGCTGGCCGCGCATGGTGTGATCGTTTCCGGCAACACCGTGCAGATCACCAATACCGAACTGCTGGCTGCCTTTGCGCGCCCTGACCCGTTCCTCGATCGGCCGGGATGAATCAGAGTTTCAGGTCGAGCGAGAACCAAAATTTTGTGGTGTCAGTGGCAGAATCGTCGGCTTTATAGCGCGCGAATTTCAGTGTTGCGGCCAGCCGTTTGTCAATCGGAACTGCCAGCATGGCACCCCATTCGCTGCCATAGTTCAGCCCGCCCCGTGTTGAATTAAAGTCATGATATTGTAGCCGCGCATTAGCCCCCTTGATCGGACCGACAGCGGGAAACTTCACCGCGACGTCGGCGTATAGATCACGCAATCCATTGGCTGGCGTGCTCAGAAATTTGTCAGCCCAGCCGTTGAAAGCGTGCAGCGTGGCCAACGGTGTTTGCAGCGCGCTTACGCCATTGCCTTCCAGACGCTCCCAACCGGCTTTGACAGTAACCGCTCCCGCCGAAATGCCGGGCTCAACCAGCAAATAATCGAGCGAGAAGTTTCTCGGGTTCGAGCCAAGGTCACGCTGGTTGGCATATTCCATCGCATAGAGCAGCTTGGCTTTGCCCGACAGCTTCTGTTCGCCAGCCAGCCTGACACCGATCGTTTTCGAAGAGGAAAGCGGTGCATCGGGCAAATCAAGGAAATAGCCATAGGCCGTCACCGTTCCAGCAGGCTTTGCTTCGATGCTGGCGCGGACCATGTGGATGTCATCGTCACGCCAGATGCCTTGCGCGGAATCAGGGCCGAAGACGCGGTTGACGCGCCAAGCATAGCCATAGTCGAGCGCTACGCCCTTGACCGGTTTGACCGTGACACGCGCGGCATCAAGCGTCTGGTCATTCTGTCGCCAGCCGACCGACCCGATCCATCGCTGATTGTCGAAATTCACCGCTTGGCGTCCAGCAACCGCCTCGACTTCCTTCACCGGCTTGTAACGCAGCCAAGCCTGATTGAGCAGGACATCCGACGGATCCGCTACAACTGGATAGCTGGTCAGGCCATTGACCGTATCGTTGTAATGACGGGGCCCGACGCGGGCGATGGCTTCACCCTCTACGAGGGCACTGAAACCGTTCCACTCGCGCGTTTTGAGTCCTGCACGAACCCGCAAGGTCGATGCAGTCGCATTTTCGGGCAACCCGTCCTGATCCACCAGTTCCAGCCGGTAACGAATGTCGGCGTAAGGCGTAATCGTCTGCGGTTCGTTCGCCGATTGCGCAAAGGCCGGAGAGGTGCAGGTCAGCGCCGCGAGAACGGCGAGGCTGGGGATGAGGATTTGCTTTTCCATGCCGGATGAATAACGCAGGACAAACTTACAATAATTGACATTAATCAATGATATTGATGATTATCAATTTCATGAATGTGCCGAGGCTCATGATGGATGATTTCGCACTCGCCCGTATAATCCATGTCGTCGCTGTCCTGATGTGGATTGGCGGCGTAGCCTTTGTGACAAGCGTGGTCATGCCTTCCATTCGTCGCACATATCCACCCGCCGAGCGCTTATCAGCCTTCCACGCCATAGAAAGCGGCTTTGCCTGGCAGGCGCGGATATGGGTGCTGCTGGCGGGTGCCAGCGGCTTCTGGATGGTCTGGCGTACCGACTTGTGGAGCCGCTTTGTCAATCTGCATTTTTGGTGGATGTGGGCGATGCTGTTGGTGTGGTTGCTATTCGCAGTTATGCTGTTCGCGCTCGAACCGCTGTTCCTGCACAAACGTATGGCGGCCTCGCCACAGCCTCAACAGGATTTTCAGCGCATGGAACGGATGCACCGCATCCTACTTGCCGTATCGACAATTGCCACCATCGGCGCAGTGGGCGGAAGCCACGGCCTGTGGTAAAACCCGCGGTCCTGCTTGCTGCACCCCATCGGCTGCTGTTCCTGATCGGCGTCGTTCAACTCGCGGCCATGATGATGTGGTGGTTAGCGGTGCTGTCGGGGCTGTATTTTGGTACGACGGCGCCTGCAGGCGGAGATAGTCCGCAGGCACCGCTGCATGCGCCCATTCTGGTTTATCTGGCACTACCGTCTCTGTTTTTCGGTTTCCTGCTGACGGTGTTCCCGCGCTGGATAGGTTATCCGGATCTTGAACACGAATCCTTTGCGCCCGTCGCTGGCGGATATGGCCTCGCTACATTGCTGTCTTGGGGAGCCTTGCTGTCTGGTAACGATAGGCTGCTCGCTTCAGCCTTCGCCTCAGCGTCATTAGCATGTCTGTGGGGTTTCAGCGTACTGCTCTCGATTGCTCTTCGCGAACGCCTTGATGGAAAGCCTCCTACTTGGCACGGCTGGTCAATCCTTGCCGCATTTGTGTTTGGTCTGATTGGGCAAATTGCCCTGATGGCGTTTCTTTTGAACCCTGCAAGCCCCACTTTGCCGCTTGCCAATGGCTTTGGCCTCTGGGCTTTTCTGTTGCCTGTGTTCGTCACCGTCTGCCACCGCATGATCCCGTTCTTTGCGGGCAGTGTTGTCGCGGGATATGTGCGCTGGCGACCTTTTTGGGCACTCAGCGCCTATTGGGGAGGTACCGTGCTGCTGCTCGCAGGGCAGCTGTTCTACGTCGATCAATTGCGCGCGGTAGCAGCAGCGATTTTGTGCGTCCTCACTGCTCTGATGAGCTGGAAATGGTGGCCGCGTGCAAAGGCCCCTGCGCTGTTCTGGGTGCTCATCATCGGATTTGCATGGGCACCTGTCGGATTTGCGCTCACTGCGCTTTCCAGTTTGGGGTTCCCACTTGGTCGTGCGCCGGAGCATGCCCTGACTATCGGCTTTGCTGGCAGCCTGCTGATTGCCATGGTCACCCGTGTCACCCAGGGCCATTCGGGCCGGCCGCTGGAACTGCCTCAGGTCGCGAAAATTGCTTTTGCTGGCATGCAAGTAACAGCACTTGTCCGGATAGCTGCCGCGATGAACGAAGAGGCCGGAGCGTGGCTCGTCCTGTCAGCTACGGTCTTCGTCATCGCATTGCTTCTATGGGCCGCGCGCAACGCCCTCATCTATCTCGCGCCCAGAAAAGATGGAAAACCCGGATGACCCTGTCGATGACCCCTGACGATGTGCTGGCGCTGCTCAAGGAAGGGAACCGCCGTTTTCTGTCTGACGAGCCAATGACCGTCCAAGGTAGCCGGATGAGCCGCCTGCGCATGGCCGCCGCCCAGCATCCGATTGCTGCCTATCTCAGTTGCTCGGACTCGCGGGTCACGCCCGAACTGCTGTTCGGGCGCGGCCTTGGCGAGCTGTTCATTGTGCGCAACGCAGGTAACAGCCTGTGTTCAACGGCAATCGGCAGCCTTGAATTTGCCGTCACCGCATTAGGCGTGCCTTTGATCGTCGTGATGGGCCACGAAAATTGCGGCGCAGTGCGTGCTGCCGTTTCAGTCGTGAAAGAGCATTATGGCTTTTCAGCCAATATCAACAAGGTGCTTCAGCCGCTTTATCCTGCGATCATGGAGGTTGGCGACGATTGCCAGCACGATCTGGTCAACACCGCCGCCCGCCATAATGTCCAACGCGTGGTTCGCGAACTGCAGGAAGAAGCCTCCCCTGCACTGCGGCGTCCGCAGGAACTAGGAACACTGAAGGTTGTGGGCGCTTTTTACGAGCTGGGCAGTGGTGAGGTGGAGTGGCTTGACCTCTAAGACAATTACAATAAAGGTCTGTAAGATTGATGTAATTTTCTTTCTCACTAACATCGTCTGAACCTGCCGGCAACATGCTGTTAGTCTCTGTTCGGCCATTCCGGCCAACGGAGCAACATCATGGGACATTCGGATCTTGACCCTGCCGTACACGAACGGCGACCTTGGAATGCTGGGCGAAATGTCGGGCGCAAACGCCCATTAAAGCCCAGAGACATCTGGGCAATTCGCTTTTACCTAGATGAACATAGGCGACTGCGGGATAGGGCTTTGTTCGACCTAGCTATCGATAGCAAGCTTCGCGGTTGTGATCTCGTTAAGCTGAAAATCGGTGACATCGTCAGCGGAGGGCAAATCCGTAATAGAGCCACCGTCATCCAACAAAAAACAAATAGGCCTGTGCAGTTCGAGATAATGACCGAGGCGCGAAGAAGCGTTGAAGCATGGCTGCGGCGTCGCGGCGGCACGATCTTCAATTTCTTATTTCCGAGTAGGATCGATTACTTGGGCCATCTCAGCACCAGACAATATGCACGCCTTGTCGATGAGTGGGTATCGATAGTCGGGCTCGACAAGCGCGAATATGGTACCCACTCGATGCGCCGGACAAAGGCATCCTTAATCTACAAGGCTACCGGTAACCTGCGGGCTATTCAGATTCTACTGGGTCATACCAACATCGAAAACACAGTCAGATATCTGGGTGTTGATGTCGATGACGCGCTGACGCTGTCGGAGCGAACCGACATTTAAGGCTTTGCTGGCCTCCGATACTTTTGGAGGCCAGCGACTCTATTGGTGAATGAATGGCGCATTATAACAAATGGACCAGGATCGTTTTATGACCGCATTGTTAGCGTTAAATGCCAGATCGCTGCATAGCTTCTTGTTCCATTTCGTCGCGCATCGCCACGGTGCTGACAGAGGCGGGTGTACGACGATCATCAGAAATCTTCGGCGGTTTGGGCTGCCAAGTTGCAAGATTTTCGACAACCGAGGCATGGAACTGACTAGCTGACTGGAGAAGGTCGCTTACGAAGTTCTTTCTCTGCACAAATTTGGTCCCTAGTTCCCGCACAATGATGACATCAAAAGAATGCGGCACTTTTCCGGGGCGGTCCTGCGCTGGCAGATTTGGATTAGACCGCAAGTTAGCGAGCGGATATTGAGTACTAGGCGAACTTCCCGGCCATGCAAACCGAACGTACAGGTCGTTGGGCTCAGCGCTAGATAACTGTCGCAACAGCCAAGTTAAACGAGCTTTAGTGGATTTCCGATCGCCGGGAGCCTTAATCCTCATCCCAAAAGATATGGTACGCTTAGGGATATCGGCGGCGATCTGGACCCGCGAAGCCGCATCAGGCACAATAATTTCGCTTCGCAGGCATAGTTCGGCTGAAAGGCAGCTCACAGTAGATTTCAACCGTTTGGCAGGATCATCTGTTTCGGCAGCCACCATGCCAACCCGCACATGTTTGCCAATCTGTCGGCTCAGTGTTCCTGTCATGCGATCTAGAGCTTGATGCCATCCTGCAGCCACTTCCACAGCCAAGCTGTTTTTTGAGGACACACCAGCACCTGATGCAATCTGCGCGCAGATATCCGACCAGGCCGGCGGCATTTGATCAAATTCTTTCACACCCGACGACGGATGAAGCAGAAATCGTTGAAGTTCCGAAAGCAGAATAAATTGCTCGCGATCAGATATCGCACCTTGTTCGCGCAGGAGTTGAGCTTGCGTAATCACATAGCCCCACGACCAGTGAAAGAGCGTTACCTTCTTTGTTAGGCTGCCGCTAATGTTGAGAGGGTGATGGGTTGGCAGTGGCGTGAATTGGTTTGAAAGCGTTATTACAGCGTCGATCCCGTTGGAACGAGCCAACGCCAAATACCCCTCGATCTGTTTGTTTGTCAGGTCGTTTGCGCCTACTTTAGCTTCAACGAGCGCAGTCCACGCCTTACTACCGTTGCGCAGGATAATTAGTCCATCAGGCCGCTCTCCCTGTTCGGCAGACGTCTTTTTGAATACGACTTCTGTAAATGTATCAATTCTTGCCCGGGAGCCAGCTTTCACGCCAAGTCCAGCAAGCATGGTCCGGCCAAACTCACCAACATTTTCAAGGCAAGAGAGGAAAATTGAGAGGGTTCGCCCTTCCTTCGAATTTTCGGATAACACAGGAAATAGTCTGGAAGCCTCGCCCGATACCAGCATTTCAGGCAAATCACTCATGGCTTCCCTCCAAATCAAAAAATTACACTACCACCTGCTTAGCGAAACAAATCTGATTTAAAAATCATTGAATATTCAATTGGTAACCAATCGGAGTAGCTCCTTTTTTTACCCAAACGAAATCGGAATTTCCGCTATTGGACAATATCCAACGCTTTCAAGACTTCGGGCGTAATCGTACCCGTGACCTTTAGTCCCCAATCGCCTTGAAATTTTTCAAGAGCCGCTTTGGTTTTAGGGCCGACGATACCATCATCAGTACCATCATAGTAACCGTAGGAGATCAAACCACGTTGAACTTGCTTCACCGTATCAATGAATGGATCTGTTTCTGTACTACCTACGGTCCCGAAAAGTGTTGTCGGATTTTCTGAGCTCGATCCGCCAGATCCAGATCCGGTTCGCGGAAACGACGGCGTGGCACTGACGCCTGAAGACGGTGCCCGAGGCCGTGAAGTCGGGGGAGTTGGCGGTGGTGGAGGCGTGTACACGGGATAGTACCCTCCTCCGCTACTTGAGCGATGACTGGAATGACTACTATGGCTTCTGTGACTTGAGTGGCTGCGATGCTGAGCTAGACGAACATCCGCCTGTTTTCTGAAGAGCGCCGTAACGTCGCTGCCTGTTTCCATAGTATCCTTGCGGCCCGATGCGAAAGTTCCATTCGTCGCCACGACAGACGTTGGCGCAAGAAACCCTGCGGCTAGCAGCGAAGGAATTAAAAAGTTCGCTCTGCTCATAAAGGCCTCACGTCCAAATGTGATTCAGGATGCCATTCAAAAAATCCTGAACAAAATTCTCGCTTGCTGCATCCACCACAAGCTGACGGGAATTTTCGCTTCCAGTCAGAGATGGATGCTGCACAATATTCCCGATAACTTTCAGGAACACTGCATAAAGTAAAGTTAAATAAGGCAATGTCGATACCGAATAGCGTGGCTATGTCGATCGAACGAGCAACTTGAGAAAAGTCTGTAGCATGGTCAAAATAGAGGTTCGGAAAGCGATTTTTAGCGAAACCAATATTTTCGAGCTGCATGATAGACCATTGAACAACGAACCGGAGATATCGGGCAACAAAATCGGCAATGAGCGACAAATCGTTGGAATTAGTCTGCATTAGTACAGTTCTGAGTTCAACCTTAGCAGCGCTTTGCATCAGGATACTCAAACCTGCTTCGAGCAGCGTATAAGCGCCTTGTTTTCCGACGATCGCATCGTGCGATAGTGGATCCGTGCTGTAGATTGGAACACCCCAGGTCACATTTTTGAATTCGGGACTACTAAGCCGGTCAACATCGTCGACTTCAAAATGCTGCGCATTCGAAAGGACATGCCAACTCAAATCAGGCCGCTTCTCAAAGGTTGCTTCTATAAGGTCAAATAATTCAGCTTTATAAAGTGTAGGCTCGCCGCCCGATACGCCCAACGTAGCTCCAAATGGCGCTAAGGCAGCAGCACTCCGGTATTCCTCGAAGCGGTCCAAATGATGTTTCTTCGGAGGTTGACTGCACATAACGCAAAGTTGATCGCATTGCTCAGTAACAAGCAAAGTATTGTGAACAGAATTGGCCCGAATGAGGCGCTCAACTAAACCCTTGGAGGGGTCAACAACAACGACGTCGCCGTCAAAACTGTCATGGCCAGTACCTGCTATTTCTATCAGCCCATGATCGCCGGAAAACAGCATTTTTTGTTCATCGACGGCAAGCAACAGACTGTCGCCCGGGTAGGCGATGGAGTTGTCATAGCGCAGCCTTGTTACAAAGCGATTTAGGCCTTCTGCTCGGCATTGATGAACGAGCGGGATCATAAGGCGCGAGGTTGGCCGGGCAATGAAGCACCGGCCAATCCAAGCCACTTGGCTAGTGAATATTGGACGGCTGGGTCATCCGAGTAGATGAGCCGCATACATAGATCGAAAAGGCGCAAATGTTTCTGACAAAAAAAGGTTTCATGGCGAGGAAGATCAATGCGACCGTAGCGCGAAAGGTCGTCGATAACATCCCTGCCGCAAAAGGGCTGATATACGCAAGCTGCACATTGAGGATCATCATCATTCGACACATTGGCATTGAACAATTGCTTCAGAGTTTCATCGATGCCTTCGCCAACCGCGCCAATTTTCAGATCAACAACACCTGATCGCGTTAGCATACGTGCTTCATCGGTTGGATAAAGCGCGCCGTCGTGATCGATGACGACATAATCGATCCCAACTGGGTTGGGGTTGCGCAAATCAACATGGCCATCAACGCCAATCCTGAAGATGCGCTTTAGGCACAAGGACAGATAAGTTTCTTCGAGAATTACCGCTTGGTTAGCAAAATTGCGTTGGATCAGCGCTTCTATAAACTCGGCGTAATATTCCCACCACTGATTGTGATCGCTCTTTGATGCAGGGTGGCGCTTTCGAGCAAAACCCTGATAATTGATCGGTCTGAGAAAAAGTTGATTGAACCCGTGAGTCGTATAGGCGTCGATGAGGTCCTGGGGGTCAGGAGGATTGCTTTGATCTATAGTTGGAAGCGCTGAAACGCGTTCGGCTCCGATTAAATCGATTACGTATCTCAAATTTTCGAAAAACTGCTCAGTATACTGCGACCTCGAAGTGCGTTGCTTTTCATGTACGAGCCTGTTGCCGTCGAGCGATGTAGATATATGGACCCTTTTGTCACTGAGAAGAGCAACAAACTCAGCGCCTAGGCTCGCGAGGTTAGTGCAGATGATAAACTCGGCGCTTTCAAACCGTCCGCAAGCGTCTATTACGGACTTAATCAAATCCAGTCGAAGCGTCGGTTCTCCGCCTTGAAATTCCACTTTGATCTCAGGCCCGTCAATCGTACTGATGAAACTCAGCACCTGATCCCGAATTTCATCGGTCCAGTCAAATCCAGACCGGTCTTCATTGACTCGAGAAACTTGACAATAAGTGCAGCTGAGATTGCAGCGAAGCGTGGGAACCAATATCAAATAATTGAGTCTGTCGGGCTTTGCTGAACGTGCTTCATGTTGAAATTTCTGACTTAAGGAACGTAGGTTATTGTCAACAGGCACATGCCCATTGGCCTGCAAAAACTCTATATCACTCGCCGAGAGGCTGTTTTCATTGCAACGATTGACGAAGCTCTGGTCGGCAACAAAAAAATGTCCAGCCTTGTTGGCAAAAACGTTACCAAGCTCCAAGACATGACGTTGTCGCAGCCCAAAGATAGCAGTAGTCATTCTTCGCCATCCTTGGCCAATTTCGTAAGTTCAGAATTGCGTATCAACAATGTTCAATTTCCAACAATTGACTGAGTCAGATAGCACGTCCTTTCGACCTTAGCACTTTTACTTTCTAAGTCGACCATAGCGAAGTTTGGGCTCACCATCCGAGACAGATTTTCAATCTTTGACCGATAGTAACGATCGACTAAACAGATCGACTTGAGTTGCGCAATTAGCTATCGGCCTGTCGCAGGAATGCTGAAACACGCGATTGCGTGACGAGGCGCGGAGTTCGCCCTGCCCTCAAGTCATAAACAAACCGCGGATCCTTAACCGCAAGCCGCCCGAACCGGGTGGGCGAAAGCCCGTGCCGCTCGATATATTGCTCGATTTCGCCAAGGAGAGGATGCCTCATAGACTCACACTTTCTTGCTTGTGTTCTTGCTATGTTCTTATTAGGAAGACTTCCTAGAGTCTAGGATAAATTCCTAGCAGCGAGACAAAGGACCAAATGCGATGAGCGATCCCCGTGCAGTACTGGACGAGCTGATCCGGAAAAACGGCGATGACTATTCGGCGATATCGCGCCTCCTCGGGCGTAACGCTGCCTATATCCAGCAGTTCATCAAACGCGGGTCGCCGCGCATGCTGTCCGAAGGCGACCGCAACATTCTCGCCCGCTATTTCGGTGTCGAGGAAAGCTTGCTAGGTGGTCCATCGCGGCGTGGCGGACCGGTGGTCGAACTGGTCGAGGTGCCGGTACTCGACGTGTCGGCTTCCGCCGGACATGGCGCACTTGCCGATATGGAGCAGAAGTGCACGCAGTTCGGGTTTGACGAGAAGTGGCTGCGCAAACTGACGACAAGCCGCGGACCCAGCCTCTCTATCATCCATGTGCTCGGCGATTCCATGGAGCCAACGCTTGCCGACAAGGACGATGTCATGGTCGATCTGGGCGATGGGCAAGCGCGTCTGCGCGATGGCATCTATGTTCTGCGTATGGACGATACGCTGAGCGTCAAACGCATTGCGCTCGAACCTAAGGGAAGGCTGATTTCGGTGATCAGCGACAATCCTGCCTATCCGACCTGGCATGGCCTCGACCGACGCTCGGTCAATATCGTTGGCAGAGTGCTTTGGTTTGGGCGAAAATTGCAGTAAAGCTCTTCCCATGTTCCTGCTTTTTGCTGCGACCGTTGTCGCTTCCGGCCAGAATTTCACCTGTACACCGACGCATGTCTGGGACGGCGACGGCCCGATCTGGTGCGCTGAAGGCCCGCATGTCCGCTTGTCCGGAATTGCGGCGCGCGAGATGGACGAAAGCTGCCGGACCAACCAACCCTGCCCTGACGCGTCCGCGCTTGAAGCACGCGACCAGCTGGTTGCCTTTCTGGGTGGAGCGCGAGGGTCCAATGAGACCGGTCATATCATCGTGCGCGGACCGCGGATGAACTGCCGCTCTGACGGTTCGGCAGGCGGTACGCGCACAGCTGCCTTTTGCACCCTGCCCTCGGGCGAAGACCTGTCCTGTGCAATGGTCGAGAGCGGCACCGTTCTGCGCTGGGACCGTTATTGGCGAGATCACCGATGCCCATAAGCCAGCCTGTCCGCGAGACCGGATTGCTCGTCGATAGCGCGCAGGGACCGCTTCTGAAGCTGCCCGGTGGCGGCAACTGGCAGATCGAGCCTTCGCGCGCCGTGAACCGCTTGATCGGCGAGCGCGTCATGCTCGAAGGAACAAGATCGGGGTTCAACGATATTGCCTGCCAGCGCATCTGGAAGGAAGGCACACAGCGTCCACATTTCGAGATCGGGATGGTCGAGAAATGGATTGCATCGGCACTGGTGGCATTTAGCCTGTTCATGGCAGTTTTCGGCTATTTCTGAGCGGGCCGCGCGTTCGCATTGGCCGAAATTGTCAAACGCCTTTTGTGCACGCTGACGTTTCTATCCAAGAATTTTTAGCAAATTGGGCCTAGTACGACCTTGCGACCCAAGGGGTTTGGGCAATAAGTTCAAACATCCTTTCCTTTGAAAGACCCGCCGACAAGGCGGGTCTTCTTTTTCATGGGCAGCCAAAAAGGCAACGCTGCTGCGCAGCTAGATTCCAATCTCGAACGGCTTGACGATCGAGCGATCGCGTTCGGGTGGCTCGCGTCCCTGGCTCGTCTGGACCTCCTGCCCTTTGGCAAGCCCTGCAGCTGCTGCCTTTTTGAGCATTCCGGTTGCTTCAAGTGCCGATGTCTTCATGCCGGAATTCCGCTCTACTGCCGCCTGCAACCGGTCCCGGTTGTCGAGGAACAATGTGAGCCCGTCGCGCAATCGGGTGATGGTGACCAGGAAGGTTTGCTGGTTTGAGAGATTTTTCTCGCGGCTGTCCATGACTGCAATGCCGCGATCCGATGTCAGGCCCTGCGCCATGTGGGCGTTCAAGGCATATGCAAGGTCGAGCCGCTTCAACATCGGATCGTCCTTGCCAAGCCGCTGTTCGATCCCCGACGACGTGCGAACCGTCAGTCCCTTGGCATCAACCGCCAATATCTGCGCCTGATCGGCATTGAGAAGCCCGCGCTTATGGTCGGTATCGGTCCAGCGGATACGGTCGCCCTGATGCAGATCAAGTGGCTTTGGTTCGAACAAGCGCAACGGATCCTGATCGCCTTGCGGTCGCAACTGGCCCGGGCGGAAGATAAATTGCTTCCCGCGCCGGTTTTCAAGCGTGACGCTCCCCTGGGCTGCATCGACGCTTGCGACCGTGTAGCGGCCTTCGTGAAGACCTTGGCTGCGCTGCCGCCTGGCGACCTCGACCAGCATGCCGGGCGCGTAGCTTTTGGCATAACGCAATTCCTCGCGGGTCAGATTGACGCGCGCGAGCGTTTCGACGCTGAGCGCCACTTTACCAAGCTCGCCATTGGCTTTGAGCCCGGTCTGCACGGCTTCATTGACCGCGCTGCGCAAACTACGCCCCGAGGCATAGATCGACGTGTGCTCGCGCTCGGCGGGCGACAGCGACAGCCAGGCGCTGGCGGCTGCAAATGCTGCATCCTCCTTCACTTCGACGATATGCGGTTTGAGGCGATTGAGCGCTTCGGCAATTTGACCGCCCTGGGCTGCATGTTGTGCCGCGCGCAGCGTCTTGTCGCGCGCACGGATGTTGAGGTTCATGATCGCGGTTTCAACACCGGCTTTCTGCATGACATCAAAAGGCTTGCCCGCATCGACCGCGCCCAGCTGTTTGCGGTCGCCAATGCTTGCAAAGCGGTCAACCTCGAGCAAATTGGCGAGCCGCACCAGCTTCTCCTTATCGCTATTTCCGACCATCGAGGCTTCGTCGAGCAGGATGACGCTTCCCCTATATTGCGCCCTTGCTTCGGCAAGCTTCAGCGGATCCGGTGAGGATAGGAGGCTTGCATGACGCCGCAGGAAACGCGCCACAGTCATCGATGCTATCCCGGTATCGCGCTCGAGCATCTGGACCAGTGTATTCTGGACAGCGAGACCCAGCACATCGCGCCGCTCTTCGCGCAATATGTCGGCGACCGGCTTTAGGACGGTGCTTTTGCCTGCCCCTGCTATTCCCTGGATGGCGACGATGCGGTTGTGGGAGCTCAGGATCAGGCGCCCCGCCCCTTCCTGGCCGTGGTTGAGGGTCATGCCATATTTGAGTTGGGAAAGGGCCTGCAGCCGTTCGCCCGCAACGTCGGGTTCCACGATGGGCGCGATGCGGTTCCGCCCTTCGTCGACCGCACTCAAAATGCGTTGTTCGAGCGCAAGCGCATCGGCACTGGTGACCATGCCGCGATCGACGCCTTTGCCTGCAACCAGATGGCCCTGGCGCAGCAACTGTGCGACGCGCTCCTCGATCTGCGGCAAGGCGGTTGGCAGGCCAAAATCGAGCGCTGCCTTATAGATTGCGGTCTTTGCAAAAGCCGCCTCACGTTCACCCAAATGGCGCACAGCCGAGGCAACGGCATGCACAGCTGCAATCTGCTCGGGGCTCCGCTTTCCCAGCGCTCTGGGTATCAAGGGATCGACAGGCGAAAGCCCCAGTTTTTCGGCGAGACCACTGGCCCACAAGCGCATATTGCCGACGCTCTCCGCCACCCTTTCGGACAAAGTCGGGACATGGCCGATGTCCGAAGCCGCACGTGCATTGGCCCGTTCGATGATTGCAGCCGGGTCAAAGCCGAGCTCGTCAGCCTTCGCCGCCCAGCTTTGTGCAAGTGCCGCACGATCCTCGATCTTTGGCTTGGCAGAACGGGTGATCAGATTGGCAGCATTGCGCGCAGCGAGGCCTTTGCTATCCATATTGGACAGAGCGTCGATGATTTCCGCGCGGCGCGAACTGAACGCGTCGCGAATGTCATTGGGAACGCCTTTGGCTTCAAAATTGCCATGCTTTCCCTGTTCGCCAATCTCATAGCCAAGCTTTTCAACCGACAGCCGGAAGCGGGCCATCGTCATGGCGTTCAACAGTGTATTATGCTCCCAAAGCTTGTCATTTCTGAGTGCACGCCATTTGCCGTCCGGTCCTTTGGTTGCATTGGCAACGACGGCATGAAAATGCGCATTGGGCTCTTGGTTACGGTTGGTGTCGTGCCCGAACATCGCCACCAACAGGTTTCGTGTCGGCACAACCTTCTCCTGGCCTTTGACCTCCATCCGGGTTTCGGCAAGATGGGTTTCAGCCCAGCCAAGCGTCTCCTTGACCGCTGCAGCATAAGCATCGAGGATGCGAGTATCGCCGCCGACCAGTGCGATCAGCGACCAGCTTTTGGGCATCGAGAATGTGAGATCGGTGCCAGCCCGGTGCGGCCGCAAATCGCTCCCCAAACGCGAGCCGTCCGGAAGATAGCCCTTGAGTATGGCCTCAAATTGTTTTGCCTCGACACGGCCATCCAGCCCGAGCGCTTTCGCCCCCTGCCCGACCCATTCGCCTGAGCGGTCGGCGTCCGCCCGGGTGTAATAATTGTCTGCAGCAAAGTAGTTGGCGGCACCCCCTGCTGTGCGGACATTGGCTACCGACAGCATCGATCACGCCTTCCGGCAACCTTCGGCACGAGCGGTCTTATAGGTCCATGTCGAGGTCACCCAGATCGACCGCGTGCTTCGCTTCTTCCCTCTCGCGCATCCCGTCTTCGAGCATCAGCCGTCTTGCTGCATCGGCTTTGCCAGCACCCTGCTCCGGGGCTTTATGTTGCGGTTGAAGTGCCGGCTTGGATGGCAGCATGCTGCCCGGCGACAACAATTGGTCTTGCCCCTCGGATGATGGGGCATCGACCCGCAAAACCTTGTCCGTTGGTATTGCAGGCTGGACGGCATCGGGCTTGGCTATTTGCGGCTGCGCAGCGTTCTTGTCGGGTTCGTCTGGCTGCAACGGTTCGGGCTTGGCTAGGGGTTTGGTCGTGGCTTCCGCCTCTGAAGGATGCGGCTGGTGGTCGGGCGCCGCACGCTCATGTTCCAAGCCTGACTTCTTCTCGGTCAGCGCCAATTCACCCTGCTTGGGAACAACGCGTTTGCCAGCACCATCATCGTTGGAGGACGGATGTTCATCAGTTCCTGTCTGGCCTTCGGATTGCGGCATTTGATCTGGGTGTGATCGGTTCGGCGGACCGTCATCGCCCGCACGCCGGATGAACGGCTGCGCCCTTTTCTTGCGCGATACAGGGACAAGCTTGACCGGTGCTGCCGGAAAGCCGTCGGGAAATTTGAGATAGCCCGAAAGCCTTGGCAGGTTCATCAGCTGGTCGGGTAACAAGAGCGGCTCGATATTCTTGCGCGGGGTCAGGCTGACGGCATCGCGGGCATTGTTATAACCGTAAGTATAGCCCTCCTCCATGTCGCGCACCTGGGTGTGGCCGATAAAGTCCGAACACCATGTTGCGGTCTCGCGGTCGGCGGTTCCGAGGATCAATTTGGTCCGGGCAAGCGAGGACAAGGTCATCGCCATATTGTCCCCATATACTTCCTTGAGTTTGGCATAGGCATGGATGCCTGTGACAATCGCGCCGCCAAAATTGCGCGCGGTCTGGAGACCCTTTTCCAATGCTGGCAGACGGTGAAGCGCACCCATTTCGTCGATGAAAAACCACAGCCGCAAGTCGCGCGTACGATCCATCGCCATCAACGTGTTCATCGCGGTATCGAGCCAAACGGTCAGCAGCTGCGAGCAGACGCTCATGTCGATATAGCGCGCCGAGATATAAAGCATCGAGCCGTCGCGCTTGTCGCTTTCAACCCAGTTCCGCACCGAGAATTGCGGACCTGATCGCGGCAAAAGCTTCAACGCCTTGGCATTGGCGTTGAACACTGCACGGATCGATTCCGCCATGCGTGCAGCCTCAGGCGCGGTCAGCGGATCGGCAATCGTCCCGCGCATCAATTTGTGCACCTGTGTCAGGTCAGCGGTCATCAATTCGCTTGCCAAGGCTTCGTTGGTTGCACTGCCTTTGGCGCGCAATTTGAGGCACATTTCGACAAACAAGAGCCGTGCGGCCAGCACCCAGAATTGTTCGGAACCACCGCCATCATGCGGAACAAGCGCTTCGGCTGCCGCTGAAAATTCGGCTTCATCGCGGCATTCGTCAAACACGCTCCACTGTGGGCAACGCGCATCCAACGGATTCAGTATGATGTCCCGGTCGCTCTCGTAGAAATGCTCGATAAAGGTACCGGTCAGATCGAAGATAACGGCACGCTGGCCGCTCGCCCTTGCCTCCTCGATCATGTCGGAGAGCGCCACGGTCTTGCCCATTCCCGTGGTACCAATGAGCATCGCATGGCTTTGTTCGAGCCGCCATGGATAGCTTACTTGCGCCAGATGCGAGGGTGCATAAGGAAAGAGTCGGCGCAACTCGCCAGGAAGCGCGTACCGCCATTTGATGCCCAATGCTTCGCTAAGCTCGCGCTTGCGTTCGCGCGCATTATGCTCGCCGATTTCAGCAACCAATTCGGTGAGGGTCGCAAGCATCGCACCGCGTTCATGCTTGCGCTCTTTTGACCGGCTGCCAAAGTGCGACGCGAACCAGTAGAAAGCAATCATGGTAGGCACAAGGAGTAGCGCCGCATGCGTGAGTGCCTGCTTGAGCAATGCCAGCATATGCTCCCAAGCAAGCATGATCGGCGGATAATGTTGGGCGGTACCTAAGGGGAGCTCGACCGTGCCACCGAGCCCTGTTTCAATGGAAATGAGTTTGGCGGGATCGAACTCCATGAAACCGTAGATTGCAGCATAAATCCGCATCCAGACGAGATAGGTTTCGTGGGTAGAAAGCCCGCCGGACAGCGTCCACCAGCACATACCGCCGATCACCATAGCAGCGACAATGAGCGGTCCTTTGAGCCCAGCTGCAAACATGAAACCGAAATGACCCAGAAGCTGGCTGCCGCGGGTGAAGTTCAAAAGGTTGCGCTTCATTTCGAAGCTCCTTCGACGATAGCGGTCGCAATCCCCAATTGCTTGCAGCGCCGCGCATAGGCCGCATGCGCGCGGTCCCGTAGCTGCGGATCGACATGGCCGGCAAGCAGCGCATCGATACCAACCATTGCGAACACCGACTGGCGGTGAATACGCTCGATTGAGGCGGCCTGCCCTGATGCCGGATCCTCGCCGTCACAGGCTGCCATGAGCAGCAAACGCACCCATTCGCTGACGCTAAAGTTATTGGCCTTCGCAGCCATACGGACGCGGTGCGCGAGGTCATTCGATACATAGATTTGCAGTGACAATGGACGTGCCATTGCGAACTCCTTCCTTGAAAAGGAGCCCGTTCACACTTGCGGAAGGCGATTTGGATTTAAGTCATCAATAAGAACATGTCAAGAACATTGAAGCTCCCGGAAAACCGCCATTGCGGTTCGGGGATGATTTGGATTCAAATCATCGGGGCATGTGATTTGAAAATGATTGGAAAGTTGCCACTTACAGTTTTTGCTAGTTTCGCACCGATTTCCGTCATTTTTCACCAGCGACATGTCGCGTACGGTGTGCTTAGATTTTCCCAACTGCGAAGGGTGGACCAGTAATGAGATTCTAAACAGACTGCGAGTTTTGCCGCGCAACATCCACGGATAAACTTGTCCTATCGCGATAGAGGCAATTAAAAATGTTGAACGCGTGATACATGTCACGAACTGCATCTATTCGACATGATATCAAAATTTGGTCAACATGGGAGAATTGCGATGAACGGCAAGATATTTCAAGGTCTAACAGTGCTAGCCGTCGTAGCGAGTAGCAGTTCTATTGCCTTCCCGACGAAAGCATTCGCGTGGAGCAAAGCTGGGCATCTGACAGTGTGTGACTATGCCTATCGAACGGTATCGGATGAGGCACGCGAGAAGATCAACGCGCTATTGAAAGCGGATGGCGAGTATCGGTCCTTCAACTATGGCTGTGTTGAAGAAGATGAGATGCCGAGAAAGCATCCTGATGATCATTTCATAAATTACGATCGCACTCGCGTGTCGGTTTCCGATGATGTTTGTCCTCAAAACGAAAGTTGCATTCTTCAAGGCATTGATCGCGATTTGGAAATTTTGGGCGACCGGAACCGAACAGCAAAAGAACGTGCAAAAGCTTTGCTTGGCCTTGGTCACTGGGTCGGCGACATCCACCAACCTCTGCATATTTCGTTCGCCGATGATCGCGGCGGAAACTACCTTCTGGTGAAAGGTCTGTGTGGTTCCGGGAAGAAATCAAATCTTCATTCAGTTTGGGACAAATGCCTTGTCGAAAAATATGTCTTGCAAACAAAGCTGAGCAAGGACTGGGCCGGATTTACAGTGACATATCGTGCGGTTGACAGGCTAAGGAAATTGACGACTGCCGCAGAGAAAGCCCAGTGGACTTCAACGCAGCCTTGGCAGTGGGCGGCGGAATCCTATGCAATCACGCGCAAAGAAAATACGCTATACTGCAATCTAAACCTCGCAGGCACAGAATGCAGCAGGCCTAACGATGAACGAATTTCGATCAATCAGGACTATTTGAAAACCAACGGTCAAATCGCAGAAGACAGGTTGCGAATGGCGGGTGTAAGGCTTGCATATCTTATCGAAAAAGCGCTCACCCAATAGCCAGCACCAAAAGGCTGTTTGGAATATAGGCGCGCGAGCAAGAAAAAAGAGGAAGCCCGTGAAGGACTTCCCCTTGGGCGTATTTGCGTCAAAACATGTCGAGCATTTGGCTTGGAACCGAGTCCACGATCCGGTCAACCAGATGTTGGGGTAATGCCCCATAATCGCCTTCGTCGACGACGATATAGCCCCGCTCGAAATCGGTCAGGATATATTGATTGAAGTAGCTGTGAAACGACCGTGCATAAGCGCAGTGCATGGCAGCCATAAGCGCCTGCTCGTCGGCTTTTCGTTGTGCGTTTTCGAGTGCTTGTGAACCGTTCATGATAACCTCCTGATGTTAAAGTGATGCTTCGCATCAGGATGCGGACAATGGGCAGGAAGGACGGGTCAGGGACCGCATGGTACATGCGGTCGCGCCAGCGGCGATGGGGGCAACGATTTTTCCGGATGCGCTACGGCAAAGCCGAGCCGCATCCGGAAAAATGGTGGGGCCCTGTCGTCCTTGACGCGGCCCTGGCCCTGCCCATTAGACTTGGAATTTTGTGAGAGAGCCTCCTCCTCCACTCCTTATTGGATGGGTTTGGAAGCTTTGCTGCAGATTTCATTTTCCTACACGCGGGTGGTGCCAATAATGTGCAGATCGGAGGGGACCAACGGCCAGCGAAAGGACATCTTATGGCCCGGTCCAAAACCAGCGCAGTCGATGCGCTCAAACGCCTGCAAGCCCAAAGAAGCGAACTCGATGCGCGCGAAACTAAACTCCGCACCGATGCTGCCAATGAACTTGGGAAAGTGCTGCTTGAATGCGGCGCAGAAACCATCGAGCCTGCAAAATTGCGGCTGCTCTTGAAGCAGACAGGCGCACTTGGCATCGATGCAGCGCTTGCCAAAGTAGGCAAGGCCTGAACGCCTATAGGCGGCGGCACGGGGCTCGATGCCCCTGCCGCCGCCCCTCGCTACAGACAAAAAGAAAAGACCCCGCCAGCTCGCGCCAGCGGGGCCTTTTTTGGTGGCGGCATCCGATTAATCTTCGTCGATCGGCGGCGCGTCTTCATTCTCGCCCGAGCGCGGCTTGGTGTGGAAATCAACCTTGTCCGCATAGATTTCGCAGCCATAGCGCTTGACGCCATCCTGGTCTTCCCACGACGAATAATGGAGCCGGCCTTCAACGCTCACCAGCTGGCCCTTCTTGCAATATTTGGCGACGTTTGCTCCCAAGCCATTGAAGCAGGTCACGCGGTGGAATTCGGCATCCTTCACGGTGTAGCCGTTTTCGTCCTTGTAGGTCTTGCCTTCCTTGTTGCGGGCGGGTCGGTCGGTGACAACATTAATCGTGGTGATCGAGCTTCCACCCTGGGTTGAGCGGGTTTCGGGGTCGCGCGAAATGCGGCCGACGAGGATAACGAGATTGGTCATGATACTTCTCCTGAATGCTGCATCCGGGACCATCCCCGGCTGCGAACGGAAAAGGAGAAACGGCAAGCGGGCGGTTGCACCGCGTTCACGCGGGAAACCCGACAAGCGCCGGGTGGTGCGGGCAGCCCTGCAAGGGCAACACGGCCGGCAGCGTTCGGGTTGCAACCGACCGCTGGCTGGTTCACCTCGGTTCGCAAAAGCCGGTATGGTCCCCGGTGCAGACAGACTGCAGAAGAGATGCTGTCGCTATCTCATTCCTCGTTCTGCAGTTTTAGCCCTTCCCGGTCCGCCTCAGGCAAGGCTTAATCTCGCATCCTCATGTCGCCACAGCCCAGCCCGCAGCCGGGAAAGTTCAAGCGGCAATCGGAAACGGTGCTGAAGGAACCTCCACAGGCGGTGTGTCATCCGATGGCTGGTCGAGGCGGCGCCCTTTGAACATCCAGGCCTGGGGTGCAATGAGGCGGCCCCAATCGGCAAAACTGGGGATGAAACCCAGGTCTTCAAGGACATGCTGCTCGCCAATCAGGCGGACAGGGACATGCTTTCCATCGCTGTTAGTGATCGTCGCCCCGAAGAGCGTTTCGAGCATGAAGATACCCTCGGCATGGTGGCGCAAGGCCCGGTGGCGCGGGTCGGCGAAGATCGCTTTCGACTGGTCGAACCATTGGTGGAGCGCGAGATAATCATCTGGCGTTCCGCCCCATTTGCGCACCGAAGAAAGTGCGTGATAATAGCAATGTGCCATGATCTGCCTCCCTCACAATTCGGTCGAATGGCTGTCATGGGAGATGAAGCGCAAATTGCAGTCGAGCTGGAAGCTGGCGTCTGCCACATCGATCAGCAATTCGCCAAAGGCGCCTTCGTTGATCTCCCATCCGCCATGGTGCCGTTCGAGCGCTTCATAAGCAAAATCTTCGAGTAAAGAGGCGAGTTTGACAGCATCCTTGCCCTTGCACGCGACATCGACATCGGGACATTCCATCACCTTGCCGTTGGCGCCAAAAAAGCTTATCTCTTCGATCGCGCCGCTATCGCCATAGCCATCGAAACGGATCTCGACGGTGAGTATCCCATGTGCTGCAAGCTGCGGCAGCAATACTGCTTTCATCGCCACAATTTCTTGGTCAGCGATCGCGCTTCGTTCGGCTTGACCTGCCAGATAGTTGGCGGCCAATTGCGAAAAGTCATTCATGTCCTTGTCCTCCTGTGAACGAAACCGCTGCTGACCCTCCACAGCGGCTCAACAGCTCCAAGGACGCCTCCCCTCTGGGCATAGATACGCCAGCGCCCGGAGGCGCTGGCGCGAATGAAGGGTGGCTCATTGCCCGGATGTGGGGGTTTTTGCCTTCGGGGAGGTGCCAAGCGGACCGCGGCGATCAACGACCGTCACGCGGGCAGCTTTGGCATCGATCACCAGACGTTCTAGGACGCCGTTTCCCGGAAAGGCGACGACATAACGCGGATCGAGCGAGAGCATCTGCTCGTTACGTTTGAACCCGGCGCGCGCACCCAGTCGCCGGTCGAGCGCAAAGGTCAGTTGGGCGATCCCGCGACGTTCGGCCCAGGATGCCGCCAACCGGTCGACACCCTTGGTATCGCCGCCATGCACCAGCACCATGTCGGGAACCGTGCCATGCACCTTGTCGAGTGTGGCCCAGACATTGGTTGCAAAGCTTTTGGCTTCATCGTCGGTTGGAAAGCGGCTTCGTCCGCCTGCGAATATGACGGGGGTACCTTCGGGCATCGCGGCGCGCTTCTTGGACGCGCTCCTTGCGCGCAAAAAGTCGCGACCCTGCACCACAGCCGAGGTGAGCATGGCGCCATGATTTAAACGCGAACTGGAGACGGGTTTCCAGGACGAGCCGAACTCGTTCATGTAAAGCGCGGCGGCAAATTCACGCATCTCTTCGAGCGCCAACATGCTTGCCTCAGCACATTGCGCGCGTTCGATCTGCGTTTCGAGTTCGTGCGTCGAAATTTCCGAACCATCGTTGCTCGCCACAAGCGCGCGTACCTCGTCGGTGGCACGATCAAGCGCAGTAGATTTGCGTTCCGCCGCGCGGTGAAAGAGATTAACGAGGCCCCAGCCTAGATCCTCGGCATCGGCTTCAAGCGCTGTGTCGCTGAACATCGCAAAAAGATCCGACCAGACGCCTTCAAGTGTTTGCGCGACTGCCTCGGGGCAAGGAAAGTCGGTCTGAGTGACGGGAGGCGGGCCTATGGTGAAACCGGAAAGATCGAGCCCGGCAAGTTGCTCGGCAAAAGTTGTTTGCATGGTGGTTCTCCTGACAGTTAGCTGCTAGCGGCCTCTCCGCCAGCGAGAGCCCGTCAGGGCCAGCTGAAGGCAGGCAAGCGCACCGACGCGAAGCGGAAGGGGAACCTGCCAAGGGCAGGCTGGCGCGGGCAGCGCTTGTGTAACAAGCGCAACACGGGCCTGCCCGGGCGGGTTGCGCAGGGCTGGCGGCTGGCCCAGGGCCTCTCTCGCTGTGGCGGTGGCCGCGCGCCTCAGGCGTCAGGAATTCATGTAAGTGCGTCTGCGACCCTTAGCCAGGACCGACCAATCCGAACCCGGCGGCTGTGAACACCAGCTGATCCTCGGCCGGAAAGGCAGCAAATGCGGTCAAACGATCCTCTTCGTAGCGCAAATGCCAGGTCCGCTGCGTCACGGGATCGCGCCCACCAAAGACGCTTGGCTCGAGGATGACGATGTTGCAGCGCGCCTCCGGATCGCGCGTCGATATCGTGCGGATCAAAGCGAGCGATGCCTCGCGGGCGGCAGCAGCAAGGTCCTGACAGGCGCTATAGTCGTTGGGATCGGTCCAGCGCGCTTGCTCGGCATCAAAGGGGGGACAGGTCAGATCGATCGCCTGCTCAGAGCGAACGTCGACCGTGAAGCTTGAATGCTCGCTCGTGGCTGAGGAAGGCTCGAACCCCGGTGAACGCAAGAAAAAGCGCAAGCGCCAATAGGCAGTTTCGGCAATGGCGGTTGCCTCGGCTTCGCTTGCATAGAAAATGCCTGGGCGTTCATCGGCACGACGAAATCGGCTAGGAGTGCGATGGCCATAGCGGAAGGGCGAAGCCAGCAGATAATGAAGACCTTGTGCGGCCTTGGGCAAATCCGGTTTGGCGGCTTCCGCAAGCGCCTCAAGCCGTGCCTGATCGGCAAGCGAGGCAGCAAGCCTGTTGGTCGAGATGCGGTGCTGCGCCTCGACCACCCGCCAGACTTGGCCTTCGTAGGCACGAACCTCAGACGCGAGCGCGGTGGGCGTCCACATAGTCGCAAACGGTCAGTAGGCCCTTGAAGCTGTCGATGAGATCGAGCGGCCGGGCATCAAGGTCAAGATTATGCGTCTGGAGCCAGCGGCGCGCTGCCGCGTCGTCGCTTCCCAGAAGCGAGTCCAGGCTTCTGAACAAGCGCAGCAGAAATTGTCCCGCCTCAAAGGACTTGGACGCCGGATCGAGCATGGTGCGCCCGGTGGTCAACCGCGAGGCGGTCGCCTGCGAGAGACCGAGAATGGTCCCCAATTTGGCGGTGCTCAGACCCCAATAATCTGCTATTCTTGCAATAGCAGAGGTGAGAACGCGGGCATCCTCCTGTGCATCGGCCTTGAAACGGGTAGCCATCATGCTTCCTTTCATTTGCATATAATGACATATATTCATTCAAATGAATAGTATAATCTTTGCATCGATGAATGCTCCGCATTCAGGCCGCTTCTGTCATGGGCTCTGCCTCACTGACGCCACATTCGCGGCCACCGAGTTTCAAAAGCAAGGCGCTTGCTTCTTCGGCGCGCGCGGCTGCAGTCAGGATTGCGCGGTCATCGTCGCGCAACAGCTTGAGCCAATGGTCGATATAGCTTGCATGATTGTCGAGATGGGTAACGGGAAGTCCGAGTTCAGCGCCCAATATCGCGCTCGACAATTCAGCAATCAGTTCTTCGGCGGCATAGGCCGCACTGCCGAAGCGGTTTTTGAGATTACGGTCGAGCCGTGATCCATGCCCGGTCCAGTGCGACAATTCGTGACCAAGCGTCGCATAATAATGGTCAAAGCCTGAAAACAGCTCGGGTGACGGCATGGTGATCCGGTCGGGCGACGGTTCATAATAGGCCTCAGAGCCTATATGGCGAAGTACCGCCGGGATCTGACCGAAGAATTCATCAAGCTCGGTTTTGCGTCCCTCGGGTTCGACCAGCGCAAGATCGTGCGCGGGATGATAGCGTTCGGGCAATCCGTCGATCTGGTCGGCATTGAACACGGCATAGGCACGAAGCACACGGCGGCTTTCTTCCTGTGGTTCTCCAGCTTCGGAAGCTTCGACCTCCTTGGAATAGCTTTTGTAGAAGATCGCGATGGTCGACTTCTCGCCCTTGCGCACTTGCGCGTCCAATTTGTTCGCCTGCGCGAAGGTCATCCAATAGGGCGATGCGTAGCCGCACATATCGGCGACCATCCAGAGCCAGAAAACATTCATGCCCCGATAGGGCGTGCCACAACTGCGCAACGGGCGCGACACCGGGAGGCCACGCCAGGGTTTGACCCAGGGTTTGGTTCCCGCCTCGAGCCTCTCGATGATCTGGTTGGTGATGCGGGTCGCAGGCGACAGGCCAGCGCGTTTCGAATGATAGGCCATGTGGGAAACTCCTGAATGTCGGCCGGACCAGTCCGGCAATCGACATGGACCACAGGCCCCCTCTCCTCTTCTTGCGGTTGGCGATGAGAAGAAGCGGCCCCCTTGCTTGCCAAGGGAGCCGCTTCCAACGCAGGCTCAAACCCGTCCTGTCAGGAGGAGGTCAGGCGGCGAGTTCGACACCTGCATTGTCGGTTGTTTCCTGGTTGATCACCATATCTTCGGCGGTCGACCCACCGGCATCCGGTTCAGCACCGTCTGCTGCGTCTGCTGCGATGTCGGCATCGGCCTCGGTCGCAGGTGTATCGCCAGATGCATCCGCAAAGCGCATGGCTGCGGGCAGCCATGCGAGCGCGCGCTCTTTGACTTCAACTTCGGTGATGAAGTTGCCGGCAAAGATGCGTTCAGCACTTGCGGCGAGTTCACCCTTCTTCGAAGCCGAGAAACGCGAAGCAAGCGTCGGGCCACCGACATCGGTCAAGGCCTCGAGAATGACGGCCTTCGACACCCTGTCGAAATAATTGGCAGCCGTCGGACGCCACCAGGCTGCCATGTTGATCCCGGTCAACTGCCCCAGATGATCGTGGAAGACATTGCCGCGATTGCCGCTCACATTGAGGCTCGCCTCAAGCGTGCGGCCGACCACCCAGCCAAGCCATGCCGAACGCGCTTCATCGTCAAGACGGCGGAACAGGTCGAAGCGCTCGGCAGTGCTGTCGCCCGCGCGCCAACTTTCATCGAGACCGCCGCGCAGCTCGGCGATTGCAACGGTGGCCGCTGCATCCTTCGCTTCAAAGTCGTGCGCCGGACCCGAGGCGGCAGAGCCCCGGATGGTGAGGCCGGGGGATGATGCCCAGCGGTAGGTGTCCGCGTCGGCCAGGATGAACACGAAGAGGTCGAGGGCGAGCGCGGGATCGCTTGCGACATGGAGTGCCAGTACGTCACGGCGTTGCATGGCAAGTTCGTCGACGAGCCGCTGCGACATCGCCGCGCGAGCGGGCTTGTCACCCGGTCCACTGCTGACGACCTCGACCGCACCTTCCTCGCCTGCGCTCACGACAAGCGTTTCCGTGAAATATTGCGGCTGGAGCGTAGGCACGCCGTCGCGGCCGAGCGTCAGGATCATCCCGCTTTCGCGCTTTATATCTGCGTCGAGTTCGACCGGGCGGTCACGGATTGCGGCGATTTCGGCATCGATGCGCTCGATTTCTTCGGACGCTGCACGAGTATCGTCCTCGCTCGCATCTTCATC
The DNA here is from genome assembly GCF_009768975.1 of Sphingorhabdus lacus. Classification (NCBI taxonomy): domain Bacteria; kingdom Pseudomonadati; phylum Pseudomonadota; class Alphaproteobacteria; order Sphingomonadales; family Sphingorhabdaceae; genus Sphingorhabdus; species Sphingorhabdus lacus. The sequence goes on from NZ_CP035733.1 coordinate 1,980,862, forward strand.
TTCGAGGATGACCGCCTGCGCGTCATAGTCGGCATCAAGCTCCTCGATGCGCGCGAGTTCCTCGTCGGAGTAAACCCGCGGCGGGACGGGTACGCGGTGCAAGCCTTCGACAAGGTCATGGCTCACATAGACGTCGAGCGTCGGCTTGACCCAGGCAAGGCCCTGCTCTGCCGCAACACTGGCTGCCGCCTCTTCCATCTTGGCGTTGGCAAGATTTTCCAGAAGCGCAACGTCGAGCCAGCTTTCATTCTCTTCATCGTCGAACAGCTCGCGGTCGACCCGCCCGCCAGCTGCAAGATAGGCGTCCTTCCCGACCAGTTTGGCACGCGGATCGCTGCCGCGCACGGTGCTGTTGAGGACCATTCGTCGGATGCTGTCGGGCGACGCGCGGTAGCAGGATTGGACGACTTCATCATAGACACGCGCCTGGATGGCCTGATCGGAGGTCGCGCCGTAAGCTTTCGCCATATCGAGCGTGATCTCGCCTGCGGCCAGCGCTTCGAACACCACAGGGGCAAGCGATGCCAAGCGCAACCGGCCTTCGACGAAGCGGACGGTCAAGCCAAAGCGCCGTGCGACATCTTCAGGCGTTGCGCCGGTTTCGATGATGCTTGCAAAAGCTTGTGCTTCATCGGCCGGGTTCATCTTCAACGTGTGGAAGTTCTCGGCAAGACTGGCTTCAAGGATTTGCGTTTCATCGCCGTCGAGAACCAGGCACAGAACCGGAAACGTGCGCGCCAGCTGCTTGTCAGCCGCAAGCGCGAGCAAGGCTTTGCGGCGACGTTCGCCTGCTTCAACCTCATATTGGCCCTTCTTGCCTTCGCGGACCACAAGGTTCTGCAAAAGGCCGTGCGCTGCAACGCTGGCTTTGAGTTCAGCATCTGCAACCGGATCAGAGCGCTTGCGGACGTTCCGGGGGGACGCGATAAGCTTGTTCAACGGAATTGACTTGATCATGGGATTTCTCCTGAAGTGCGAGCCGACGCGCCGCCATTCGGCCGCCAGAGCCCAACCGCTCAAGGAACCCTCCCCTCTCTCCTCCGATGAGCGAACGGCGCTCATCCTGCGTTGCTCAGGCCAATCGGCCAATGGGGATAAAATTCTTGAAACTTTCATATTTTGGAAGTATTGAGAATTTTATGACAGCTTTGGTCAAAGAAATTTCAAAAGCGGGATTGGCAGGCCGCGTCCTTGAAGAGCGGCAGCTCGCAGAGCTTGTTGGCGGTAGTGCCGCGCGCCGGTACGGGCTGGTCAACCGTGCGATCAAGGAGGGAGCGCTTGTCCGCATCAAGCGCGGCACATATGTGCTCGCAGCTGACTATCGGACCGAGCCGGTCCATCCCTTTGCCGTCGCGCAAAGCCTGCTTCCCGGCAGTTACATCTCATTCGAGACGGCACTTTCCTATCATGGCTGGATCCCGGAAAGCGTGTTTACAACTGCCAGTGTATCGCCAGGCCGTAAGACGCTAGAATATGCAACCGAAGCCTTCGGCAGCTTTGCCTTTCACCCACTCGCTATCCATCAATATCGCCTGCTGACCAGCGTCGACCGGGTCGTCCTCGGCAAGCATACCGTTCTCGTCGCGCAGCCCTTGCGGGCCATCCTCGATCTCGTAGCGTTGCGCAAACAGCCTTGGCAAGGCCTGGAGTGGCTGACGAGCGGAATGCGGATCGATGAAACGCATCTGTTTGCGCTCAATCGAGCAGATTTTACCGCTTTGAAGCCCGTCTACAAGCATAAGGCTGTAAACGCGTTTCTCGACCAACTCGGAGACGCGCTGGTGAGCGGGAAGGCAACTGGCCGACGGAGTTCGAGACATGATTGATCTGATCAAGGAGCGTCTCAACCGATATGCCGCCGCAAATCCGCTTGAAGAGGAAAATGCGGTCAAGGAAATCCTCCAGGAAATTGCGCTTTATGCGCTATGGCGAAGTGACTTTTTCGATGTCGCCCTGTTCCAGGGAGGCACCAGCCTGCGTATCCTGCACGGACTGCCGCGGTTTTCAGAAGATCTGGATTTTCTGCTGCGCGCACCTGACCCAAAATTCGACTGGTCGCCTTATCTGAGCGGGCTCATCCAAGTCGCTGCCGAATTCGGCGTCAAGCTTGACGCGCAGCCGCCTGCCCGAATGGATAAGGCCATCCATGCAGCTCTTCTCAAGAACGATTCTGTTGCCAATCAGCTGGACCTATCCTTTGCTGGCCAAGACCGGCGGAAGGCAATCCGGATCAAGCTTGAGATCGACGTTAATCCGCCTTTGGGCTCGGGCGAGGCCACCAGCTTTCTCGATTTTCCTTTGGACTATGAAGTTCGTCATCAGGATCTGCAGTCCAATTTCGCGCTCAAGATCCATGCGCTGTTATGTCGCGGCTTTTTGAAGGGTCGCGACTGGTTCGATTTTTCCTGGTATGTCTCGCGCGATATCGCGCCCAATCTCCTCCTCTTGCGGAACGCACTTGTTCAGGCAGGCCCGTGGAAAGGCGATGAGACCATTCCCGTCGATATCGCGTGGCTGAAAGCGGCGCTTTCCGACGCAATCACCAAGATCGATTGGAAGGCGGCGGGTGACGATGTAGCACGGTTCCTCCGGCCAGCGGAGCTTCGCTCGGCGGATCTTTGGAGCGAGCGGTTCTTCCTGGCAAAGGTAGAAAAGCTGACCTCTTCCGCATCCGGCTGAAGCATCGCGCCGCATATTCGGAAAATCCCCAATCACGGCTGCCGGCTGGCAATGCGAGCGACTATCGCGGCCGCATCGCTGGATGGAACGAACAGCCGCGTTTGATAGCGAATGATCTCGGTGAAGCAGCCTTTCGCTTTGTACCAATCCAAGCGGTCAGCAGACCAACCCGTCAACTCAAGCCGCTGGCTGCCATTGACGAGCGAGCGCTTAACCGTCAGCGCTTCCGCGCTGCGGAACGGTAATGGTTTGCCCGTTTTCATAACGGCCGATGCAATATCGGCTGGATCCAGGGATTGATCGAGATCTTTGCCTAGCGTTTGCGCCAACTCTGGAATGTCGCCCATGCCGATCTCGCGCCCCAGAAGTGAACGGCCATCCTTCGCTGCAATCCGGCTCACCCGAACATAATCGCCCGGAAGCTTGTCCCAGATTGGCAGCAGCAGGCCGGTCGCAAGATGGAGTCGCTCGCGTTTTGGCGATGCCAGCGCTTCGGCGGTCTCGGCGCGCCAGCCATTCTCAAACTGTTCGCGCCCGACCGGTTGCCAGTTGCTTGTCCCAAGCTGCTCGGATGTCAGATATTCGGCGCGCAAGGGCCGGACGAGTTCAAATCGTTCGATGCGCTCGCCGTCATCGGTGAGAAGCCCGCGCGCACGCACGGCAAGCGCGACGCGCCCGGACCGTTCGTTTTGCATCGGACGGGCATGAACAGCCCCTAGATCATGGATTTTGGCGAGATCGTCAAAGCCGAGCGGCCGCTGGCGGCGCGCAATCTCGATCTCAAGCAAATGGGTCGTGGCACCCGATGCAGTGTCGGTGCGCAGGACTTGATCCGAGACTATTTGATAATCCTCGACAGCGATAGTTTCGACGCCAAGATCGAGCATGCCTGCAGCACGCGCGGCATTGACGCAGGCTTCGACAAGGCCCAGATATTCATCGAATATGCCATTTTGCAAATGGATCGGAAAGGCAAGGATACGATTGAGCCATCGCTGGATCGTCGGTAGCTCATCCAGCAAGCCGCCATCTTCGGCTTCAATCTTGAGGCCTGACAATTTTTGAAAGCGGTCAAGACTGACGGCTTCGAGTTTGCCCTGAAAGAGCAGATGAAACCAGCGGATGAGCGCGTCTTTTGCGTAATTGCTCTCAAGATTGTCGGCAGGATTGAACAGATTCTGCCCGCCGGTTTGGCGCTGGCCGCGCGTGAGCGCACCCAGACTGTCAAGGCGCCGCGCTATTGTCGAAATGAAGCGCCGTTCGCCCCGAACATTGGTTGTGACGGGGCGGAACAACGGCGCTGATGCCTGATTTGTCCGATTGGTGCGGCCGAGACCTTGAATGGCAGCATCGGCACGCCAGCCTGGCTCGAGCAGGAAATGGATCCGGCGCTCCTGATTCTTCGCATTCAGATCGGCATGATAACTGCGCCCTGTGCCACCGGCATCGGAGAAGACAAGGATGCGCTTGTCGCCGTCCATGAAGGCCTGGGTTTCGAGGACATTGGTGCGGGGCGAACGCGACTGAAGCTTTTGACTACCGTCGGTTCCGACCACCAAACGCCGCGAGCGTCCTGTGACCTCGGCCACTGCATCGACACCAAAGCGTTCGATGATGGCATCAAGCGCGGTGGCGACAGGCGGAAGCGCGCACAGTCGTTCGATCATCGCGTCACGGGCAGCGACGGCCGCACGGCACAAGACAGGATTGCCGTCGGCATCGCTCATTGGCTCGGAACGCGCATCGCCATTTTCATCGACGAACACCTGCATCAACCGGACCGGGAAGCTTTGCAGCAGATAGTCGACCACATATTCGCGCGGCGAGAGATCGATTTCGAGATGCTCGCGCTCTTCCGGGGTCAAATCGGCAAGTCGCCGGTCAAGCATGGCTTCGGCCGTCGAGACGAGCTGGATCACCGCCGAATTCCCTTCCGCCAGCACCGTATCGATCGCTGGCAACAGGCTTGGCAGCTTCATCGAGAGAAGAAGCTGCGCGAAGAAACGCTGCTTGGTGCCTTCGAAGATCGAAAGGGCTGCAGCCTTGGCACCCCTGTTGAGCGTAATGCCGCTATCTGCATCGACGATGCGGGTGGCTTCGAGCACTTCACCCAGATTGCTATGAATGATCGCCCATGCTTCAGCATAAGCATCATAGACCCGGATCTGTACCTCAGTTAGTTGGTGCTCCAGTATGTCATATTCGACACCGGCAAAGGACAGCGCACGTGCTGTATAAAGGCCCAGCGATTTGAGATCGCGGGCGACCAGTTCCATTGCAGCAATTCCGCCTTTGCGAATATCATCGACAAAGCGCTCGCGGGTCGCAAAGGCGGTTTCCGGGCCCCACAGGCCAAGCCGCGCTGCATAGGCCAGATTATTCACATCGGACGCGCCGGTGGCGGAGACATAAAGAACTCTAGCACGCGGCAGCAGATTTTGGAGGCGTACGCCAGCAATGCCCTGCTCACTGCCTTTGACCTTACCCCGGCTCCCCTCCCCACCTGCGGCATTGGCCATTGCATGGGCTTCATCGAAGGCGATCACACCGTCAAAGTCATCGCCAGCCCAATCGAGGATTTGCTGCAGCCGCGTCGCATCGGCGCGGCCCGACCGGAGCGTCGGATAGGTCACGAACAAGATGCCTTCGGCCATCGTGACTTTATGCCCGAGTTTCCATTGCGAAAGCGGCTGGACGTCGAGCGGCAGCCCGCCAAGCGAACTCCAGTCGCGTCGTGCGTCCTCCAATAGCGCTTCGTTTTTCGACAGCCAGATATGACGACGTTCGCCGCGCAGCCAACGGTCGAGGAAAATGGCTGCAACCTGCCTGCCCTTTCCCGCACCCGTACCGTCGCCCAGAAAATAGCCGCAACGATAGACTGAGCCTTCTTCATGCGGCTGCAAACTGCATCCATTGTCATGGGGCAGATAGAGGCCGGGAAGATCGCGCTCGAAGGCATTTGCTGCATAGACCAAGGTTTCGAGCTGCGCGTCGGACAGAAGTCCGTCAGCAACACAATTTGCCATAACCAGCGGCTGGACATGGGGAATGGGTGCAGCAATCGAGCCCATCGCGACCGATTCCACGAGCGGCGTTGGATGATTGCGCGCGCCGGTGATGATCATCCGGCTGGGCCGATATGGGAGATAGTGACCCACCTGCTCGGAAATGGGAGCCGCTTCATCGAGCGGCACAAACTCGAGCGCATGCAGTTCAGCAGCGTTGGATGAGATCGAAGGAACCGGCGCGATTGGGCGGCTTATCGTTCGCGGCGCTACTCGCAGAGCGGGCCTTAAGGGTCGGGCGGGCACAGGCAGCGGCTGGTGCGATGCACGGATCGGCAGGGCATCAACGAGCGACACAAGCTCGCTGAGATCACCGATATGGTAGGTCACAGGAGTCCGATTATCGTCAACCTTGTCGAGAACGATAAGCCGCGTTGAAATCGAGGTCCCGGCACGCGCAAAGGCGCGGTCCATTGAAACATTAAGGCGGACGGCGAGCGGCATCCGTGAGCGCTCAACAAAGGCATGGAGGTCGAACCATTCGGGCATGATCGCAACGGCTCTGCCGCCAGTTGCCAATCTGGCCAGCGAAGAACGTAAATGGCGAGCACCTGTGCGGCCATCTTCGCCGCGCTCAAGCCCCACCGAATAGGGCGGATTGATCAGGACGGTGTCAGGCAAGATCGCAGGATCGAGCAGCTCGTCGATCAGCTCACCATCGTGCATCGAAGTCCTTACATCAGGGAAGAGCGTATGGAGTGCGTCGCGCCGCAAGACATGGATTTCATTGAGCGCAAGTTTGGAGCCGCTCTGCTGCGCCCAATAGGCCAGCATGCCGGTTCCGGCCGACGGTTCGAGGGTCAGGTTACGGCTCGACGATCCAGCCGCACGCGCCGCGATCCAGGCTAGGCGCAACGGTGTCGAGAATTGCTGAAATCGAACCTGTTCTTCGGACCGGTAATACTGGATTGGCGTAAGGCTTTCGATTCTGTCGAAGCAATCAAAGGCTTCCGCCATTTCGCTGGCAGGAGTGATCTTGGATAGAGCTTGCAAGTAGAGAAGTTGCGCCAGCTCCACTGCGGCATGGGTATCAGAAAGCGACCAGCGATTGTCAGCATCGGTAGCGCCCGTCAGTCGGGTAAAGGTCTCTGAGAGATGTTTTCGCGTGATCGGCACATTGGCAGCAAGATCGCCCGCTAGGCTACGCGCAGCAGCGATCGCAGGGACTTCGTTGGGCGAGAATTCGAGAATGAATGCGGGCTGGTTCATGGGTTCGGCCTCCTGAAAGAGGCCAGCGATCTTCGCAGGATTGCCGACCGGGCCTCAAAGGACCTAGAGCCTCCTCCCCTCCAGGCTGCCTTCAGGCAGCCGCCGTCCTGCCAAGCCGATCCAGAAGCTCATCGTTCCAGTCATTGCCGGGACGATCTGGCTGGTGCGGAATGATCGTTCGTCCTGGGTGCGCATAAGCCTCCATCCCGCGCTTCAGCGCCAGCTCGCCTCCCTTGTCGTTGTCGACAAACAGGTGCAACTCGGTGACGCTTTCAGGAAGTGAGACGATGCCGAACCGCTCATTTCCGAGCGTGGCCCAGCAAGGAATGCCAAACAGAGTTTGCGCCGAAAGCGCGCTCTCTGTTCCTTCAGCCAATCCGAGCTTCCCATTCAACGGCTCCGACAGGCGAACCGCCCCTGCCCCCAATTGCCCTAGCGCGCGCTTTGGTTTGAAGAATGCGGCTTTCATCGCAGTTGCTGGATCGAGAAACGTGCGTTGGATCGCGACGATGCCGATATCCATGCGCACTGCCGCAATGAGTGCAGGCAGAAAGCGAACGTTGGGCTTTCGTCCCAACGGCGTTCGGTCGAGATACCGCAATTCAGATGAACGAAGTGGTGTGGATCGATTGACGAGATAGCGCTCGGCGAGCGTGTCTGCGAGCGGAACAGCTTCGCGCCAAAGCCTGCAAGCGTTGGCATCTGGTCCGAACGGCTTCGCGGCCATAGTGATCGGTCCGCCCTTCCCATCGAACAGATCGCGCGGTTGGATGCCGTGCCGCTTGAAGCCTTCAAGAACTTCGTCGCTCGTGCAACCCGCGAAGCAGTGGAACAGGATCGCATTGCTTGTCAGCCCGACGGAAAGCGACGGGGTCTGATCGTCGTGGGCCGGACAACAGCACATGCCCTGCCGACCCGTCCAACGGCCGCCAAGCGCGTCAACAATCTGTCGTGCGCGTCTTTCGAGGGCAATGGGCACATGCTTTGCGGTCTTCGTCATCGATCATTCCTGTTGCCTAAGGCTCGCTGTGGCCTTGGCCGCCTCCACTCTGCACCGTGTGGAGTTTTCCTACACATACATGTTCATTGTATGTTCTCGCATCAACAATCGCGAGAAGGAATAAGTGATGAGATATGTTGCCCTGGGACTATTGGCCGCAGTGCCGCTTTCAGCGGCTTTCGCGAGCGAACTACCGGATGAACCACAGGCTATAGTTTCGAGCCCAACGCCCAACGAAGCCTCCGAAACGTCCTCGATCGGCTACCGAATCAATGACGAGTCGGGATTTCAGTTGATTGAACACGGCCACTGGAAGGCGGGGTCTCGGTACGAAGCGGCCGAACAATCGGCCACTGAAGGCAGTCAGGCAGGTCAGTTGCAAACGAGTCCTCAGCTCAAACCAAAAAAACGTCCGACAAATTTCCGAAGAGCGGCATTTCTGCCGCACGTCTATGCCGCCGAAACCCGGTTTGGATTACCCGCAGGGCTACTCGATGCGCTGATCTGGACTGAGTCGAGGTACAATCCGATAGCTGTGAGCCATGCAGGTGCCGGCGGCTTGGGCCAGTTAATGCCTGCAACTGCAAAGGAGCTGGGCGTCGCAAATCGCTTCGACCCATACACCAATATTACCGGTGCAGCCCGGTACCTAAAGCAGATGTTTGACCGTTTCGGTCAAATCCATCTGGCACTTGCTGCCTATAATGCTGGACCAGGAGCAGTGTCTCGTGTGAAGGGGATTCCCATGAATGGTGAGACGCCAGCCTATGTCCGGAGCATTCTGTCATTTTGGCGGGGGAATTTGGGAGACTAATGAGCACCGCGGAGAGATTGCGCGTTACCGGCCATATCAAGCAGAGTCGGCGTGGAACGATCATCACAACCGCTGATAACAGCGTATGGGTGCTGCAACCTACCGAGGGTGTCCAGTTGCCATCAAGAGGCATGGTCGTGGTCGAAGGATTCAAAATTGGATTTGATCGACTTGAAGTGAATTGGTCGTCACAAATACCTTCGAAGTTGACTGCCCGAAACCAGTAGGAGCGAAACCAAATTAGTGCCGCTCACTTTGCAGGATACGCTGTACCTCATCCGCCCAAGCATCCAAAGCAGATCGCTTTTCAGACGAAAAACTGTAGCGCTGGTAGACGCCAACAATGCCTGCTTGGCTTCCGGACACATGGTTTAATACGGCTTCCGTCACCTCCAACCTTACACCAATTCTTTGCAAGCCGGTTGCTACAGTGCGTCTCAGATCGTGAAGTCGCCATTCATCTACATTCCCAAGCTTTTTCTCAACAGCCGACCGAAGCCGCGCCTGAACTTTGCTGAACCCGCTGGCGCCGTTATGAGGACTAGATTTGGCAGGAAAGAGCTTTGAACTCGTGCCTGTTCGCTCCAGCTTTTCGATGATATTCAGCGCAAAATCGGAAAGCGGCACAATGTGGGTTTTGCCATTTTTTGCTCTCGCGGCAGGAATTGTCCAAATGCGTTGCTTTGTGTCGAATTCGACCCATTCCGCGCAGTACACCTCGTTCCTTCGCTGACCGGTCAAAATCAAAAGTCTGATTGCCGAGGTCCAAGGCTCGTGCTCATTGCCCAGGGCATCCCACAATACTGCCAATTCACGATCCGAAAGCACACGGTCGCGAGCCTTTGGCGCAGGCGGCCGACCAGCATCGCGACAAGGGTTTGAATCTAAGCGATCAAGACGCGGCAGCGCCCATGTGTAAAACGCGCTGAGCTGGGCGCAAACATTTCGGGCTTGGACCGGCGCCTTACGTGCAACTTTATCCACCAGCCGCGTCACGTCCCCTCGCGTCACACTGTCTGCCAAGCGATCACCAATTTCAGGCAAAATGTTTCGGTTAAATATTCTCTCGGTTTCATCAATACGTCGGCGACCAGCTTTGAAGGCAAGATAGTCAGGCAACATGTTCCGAACAGTTAAGGCAGCAACCTGCCTGCTCTTTTTTGTCTCTTTGCTGGGGTCGCTGCCTGCCTCGATATCGTTGATCATTTGCCGAGCTTTGCGGCGGGCATCGACCAACCCGCATCGAGGTCCAAAGCGACCAATCGTGATGTTTCGTGACTGACCGCCAACTCGTTTCCGCAAAATGAATGTTTTTGCGCCCGATGCACCTACTCGCAACCTTAACCCAGGGACGGTTTGGTCTGCATACTCCACTTGACCATGGAGCGGCTTCGCCAAGCCCTTAATCTTGGCGTCCGTGAGCCCAATTTTTAAGCGCTTCTGAAACTCCAAATCTTGCCTCTGACCGCTCATAAAACTACCCAGAATTGTCCGTTACCTAGGTAACATTTGGCGTTACCTACTAGTGAACATTACAAGAACAATGGAGACAGCGCAAGATAGATATTTACTATTTTTCAGACGTTTATGGACACATGGGGAACCATCGAAATCCAACTCTTAATCAGCGGGTCGTGGGTTCGAACCCCTCAGCGTCTACCATTTTTTGTTTATTTATCATATATTTGTAAGCTAAAAATCGTTATCGCGTACGATGTCGGTGTCTCGAACACCGCATAGATACCGTAAATACTTTTGCCGCGTTGAGCGAACTCCTATACAACAACTCAAGTGTAAGGGGGTTGAGAATGAAGTACGACGATAAAGAGGTTCGATCGCTTTCAGATTTGATTGAATTTCTGAAGGAAGACCTGCCTAAAGGACAGCCCACTTGGTACAGAGGTCAACGCGACGCCTCATGGGATCTTCAGCCAAACATTACTCGACATGGTGGGGTTGATGCCGAAAGGGCGTTATTTAAGCGTTTTAAGCAAAATGCGTTCTCTCACGTACCTTCACGTCCTGCGACAGAGTGGGAGTGGCTTTTTATTATGCAGCATCACGGTCTCCCCACGCGTTTGCTTGATTGGACTGAAAGCGCTCTTGTTGGTTTGTACTTTGCGTTGGATGGCGACAGTCCGGTAGATCCAAAGTGTGCGGCGGCTCTCTGGGCCATGGATCCCATTGGTCTAAACAGGGCTTCCAAATGGGCAGGTGCTCATGAAGCAGATATACCAGGTTTTGACGATGATGAGGATTTGAAATCCTACCTGCCCTCACAATTTCTGCGCACAGGTTTTGCATTGGAACCCATTGCAGCTATTGCTGCTCGCAACAATGCGCGGATACAAGTCCAGCAAGGTGTGTTCACGCTACATCATAAAAATCTCGATCCCCTTAATGAGGGAGCTCGGTTAGATCATATTTGGCGTTATATCATACCTGGCGACGTGGTCGCCGAATTGCGAACAGGCTTAGAAATGCTTAACGTCAATCGCCTATCTCTTTTTCCAGAATTGCAAAACGTGGCAAACCACGCTCGCGACCAAATTATCGGTGGTAATCAATGAAAAGCTTTCACATTCACGAGATGCCAGATTCTTCTGTACTGGCTCTTAACGATATTCGAGAGTCTGTAGAGCTGTCACCTGATTATCAGCGTCCAGGTGGCGTTTGGTCACTCAAAAATAAGCAATTGTTCATCGACTCCCTTTTAAACGGTTACGATATTCCCAAATTGTATTTTCATTATTTGACCGGTGTCCATGCACGCGCGGGGAAAGATTACGCGATCATCGACGGCCGCCAACGGCTAGAAACAATCTGGGAATTCATCGACGGAAGTTTTGCGCTTTCCACTGATTTCAAGTTTTACGAAAATGAAGAATATAACGCAGCTGGGATGACCTTTTCGGATATCGAAAAGGAATATCCGCGGTTGCTAATAAAGCTCCATGCCCGCAGCTTATCAGTGATGGTCGTGACGGCCGACGACCTCGATTTCATCGAGGACATGTTTTCTCGACTGAATGAGGCTGTTCCACTGAACGCGGCTGAGAAGCGCAATGCCTTTGGTGGAGCATTACCTAACATCATTCGAAATTTAGCTGGCCACAGATTCCTCACGGACAAAGTTGCCTTCCCCCCAACCCGCTATCGACACTACGATGTGGCAGCAAAGCTACTCATTGAGGAATACTATCCGACTGTCGTTGATACGAAAAAAGCTCGATTAGATGATTTCGTCAAATCAAATCGGCTTCGACCAGAAAGCGCTTTTTCGCAAGTTGTCGAACGCACTAAGGCAACTTTAGAAGATATGACAGCCGTGTTCGCAAACAATGACCCACTGCTAAAATCAAGTGGTATGGTTGTTGTTTATTACGTGCTTTTCTCAAAACACCCGCAAACAAACTTAACTCGACAAAAGCTACTAAACTTTGAGCGCGCGCGAGAAGCAAACCGTGATGCCTTTGCGTCCGAAGACACAAGCATCAATTTTGATTGGATCGAGTACGACGAGCTTGCTCGATCATCAAACGACGCGGCTTCAATTCGCAGTCGGGTCGACACGCTAATAACCTATCTCAGTTCTGAGGAATCTATAGCTTGAGCTGCCAAATGTTTGATGCAACTGTGTGAGGTATGCCATCTAAAAAACAAAGCTCTTTAGACACTGACTTTAACCCTTTCGATCCGCTTGCTGTTGAGAACGTAGGTGTAACTCTTGCGGTTGAATTGCTCGAACAGCCCCTTGTACAAATGCCTCCCCAAACCCCTTTCCGAGGTGCAGGTATTTATGCATTGTATTATCGCGGGGCACACCCTGCTTATGCTGACTTAATCGCTTATGACGCCGGGAGAGCCAAGTATCCCGTTTACATAGGGAAGGCTGCCGGAGAGAGCGCGAAGCAAGGGTTCAATCCTAAGTCCAGTTCGAAACAAAAATTGTTTGACCGCATAGACCAACACGCCAAATCAATTGATTCAGTGCAAAACCTCTCGATAGAGGATTTTTCGTGTCGTTACCTGGTATTAAACGACGCCTATATTGCTCTCGCAGAGTCAGTGATGATACGGGTTTTTAGGCCACCTTGGAACGGCATGAGTTTTGGTAGTAAAGTTGTGGGTGTGCACCGGATGGGTGGCAAGCCACCCTTGTGGGATTCATTACATCCCGGGAGAGGCGGTCGCCCACAAGGTTCAACTGAACGAGCGACTGTGGCTGCTGACTTGATCGCAAAGCGAGTCGCCGAACTCAATGATCAAATTCACGATCCGGTTTTAAAGCGGATGCATGATCGAATTACAAATTTCATTTGATAGATTTCAAAACACTCTCGATTACAGTCTTAGCTAGATCTGAAGGGACAGCATTACCTAGTTGCCGCATGGCTTCAGACCACGATCCGTGTAGAGCCATTTCATCTGGAAAAGTTTGTAGTCGAGCAGATTCGCGCACCGTGAAATATCTAACAGTACCATCTAGGCGGCGAAGCATATTTTCTCCGCCGGGCACACCGTGCACTCCGGCCTTTAGAGTTTTTGCCGGCTCGTCTAATGGACTTCCAGTATGCCCTGGATAAGATCGCGCCCCGGGTTGGAACCGGTGATTTAATATCTGCTTGCAACGTTCTGGATCTCTTTCGGGATCGGGTAAGTCAGCTAAAGCTTCTCGCACTGTTCTCCATGCTTTAATCCCAGCTCGAACCTTGCTCCGCGTAGGCAATTTATTTGGCGCAGCACCCTGCCGTTTCTTGTCGACCCCGTTGCGTTCCCAATAATCTCCCGTTATCCACTTTTCGACGGCTAATTGCTCACGCGAGTGCGTAGACTTAGGGAAATGCCAAGCAGCTTTCAGATCGCTTCTTATGCCAACGAAGAAAACCCGCTCTCGTCTCTGCGGGACGCCAAAGTCAGCAGCGTTCAAAACCTCCGTTAAGACCTGATAGCAAAGCCCGCGGTCCGCGTTAGCAGATTCAAAGTCTTCTAACCGACGAAGATGATCGGTCCAATCTTCCTCTTGAGATTGCACAATTTCCGGGTGCTTTAGTTGCAACCGAATATATTCAAAATAATTTCTAAATGTTGTCCTTGTGAGCCCTTTTACATTTTCAAATACGAACGCTTTCGGTTGCAATTCCCGGACTGCGCGCACGGCTTCTGGAAACATATCCCTAGAGTCGGACGATGACATATGACGGCCACCAAGTGAAAATGGCTGACATGGTGGGCCGCCGGTTACTACGTCGATTTTGGAACCAATTTGGTCATAACGAAATTGGCGCACATCGCATTCGTGCAGTGGCCAGCGGGAAAAGGGAGCGATCCCAGCACGCGCATTTTGTCTGATTGTTTCGCAAGCCCATTTGTCCCAGTCAACAACGGCCCTAGGTTTAAGGCCTGCCTTACTGCCGCCGAGTGCCATGCCGCCCGCACCCACAAATAATTCTACGGCGTTCATATCGAAACCTCTCGTTAATCTAATCGCGTATGGCACACAACTTTAGGGAACAAAATAGCAACTCAGCTCTACCCGCAATATTTTTAATGGGAAGAAATCGCGCCGGCTCGAAATGGTTAAAGCCTTTCGTTCGACTTAAGGAAAAGGATGCCGAGCGTGAAATACAAAATCAACGAAATCCGTCATAAAACCGCACAATTGGGGTTGCGAGGCCTCCATTCAGTGCCTCTTGATTAGGCAATATCGATTTCGGCGTCATCAACTAACTTATCGTGTGAAAAGTTTAGCTCGAGGCGCAATCTTGTGACATTTTCACCAATGAATCCGCTGAATAGTCTTACAACAGGTGTGCGCACGTTCCCTGCATCGCTCGCTGATTGGCAAAGTGGCGTTTCATGATTTGGCTATCAAAATTGAAGCGCCCTGAGCAAACTGATTGACTATAAATCCGTTATAGTTTTTATGTACTTTTTATTGACAATATATTTTGATCTATTAGTAAGGACCGTGCCAGACAGAGGAATATGAAAATGCACGACGGAGCTTTAATTGTTTTCACGGCCAAAACGGTGGATGCCATCTTGGAGGCAGGAGGCACGCAGTCATGGGTTCTCAACCCAAGCAGCATGAACCACGTTAAATATGTGGTTTGCACACGCAATGCCGACAGAAAGTACGACGAAGAATGCGGAGTGAGACCGGAACCACACCGATCAGCTTTCCTTGTTGGTAAAGTATCCGGAATAAGGAAGGTTGATAATCGCAACGACCGCGACCGATACATAATTCTATTCAGTGAATATGCAGAGGTTTCAATTCCTGAATTTCGCGGCATGGAACGAAACCCAGTAACCTATTCCGACACCTCAGCCATGAAATCAATGGGCTTGGATATTGCAAAACTAGTTTTCAAACCAATGCCAAAGTCTACCGAAGGTCTCGCAAACGTTTCAGAGCCAGAAGCCAAAAACAACGATGCAGGATTCAATATCGCCGAAGCAAAAAAAGGCTTAGCAATTTATTTTGGCGTTCCTGTCGAAAGCATTCAAATCACAATCAGCGGCTAGTACGTTGGCCCGGTCAGTCTTGCCGACCGGGTGGTTTTGTTACTTTTTGACGTCGAAGGCAGCAATCCAGGTTTCTTTTTCCCCGGAACTGAGAAAGTCGGCAGGCCATGGGTTTCGCGCCCACATTAGGCTTACGTCATCGCCTTCTTTCGTACCTGCCCACTGCTCTTTATATCCAAGAAATGTGAGCAACCTTACCAGGTTCTTACGCATCTCGACAGGCATCATGTCTGGATCGCCAGTGCCACCAAGGAGCCGATAAGCTTCATAGAAACCTACGATCTGATAACCTGAGAAGCGTTCTATGGCGCCTGCAATAAAGCATGGGTCAAAATCAGTCATGACCTATTCCGTCCTTTATACAGGGTTAGCAGGAGTTGAGCCGGGATTCCGTCTGGACTGCAGACCAGACTCGATGCGGCCAGTTGGCGTGTCGTCAATCAGTGCAGCATCGTCGTTTGCTGCCCCTTCCTCTACTTCGTCATCAGCCTGATATGCTCCAACTTCTTGCTCGCGCTTTTTCAACATCGCGATCTCCACCGAACGCTGCGGATTGGGCTTTCCAGTTTCGAACTCGGTATCTTCGTTGAGTGCCTCTAAAACACGCCGCTCGGCCTCCAGAATGGCCTGCCCGAGCTCTCGGTGAAGCTCGCCACATAGTACGTTAGCCAGATCTACCGATGAGAACGGTCGATCAATCCGGTTAAGGTCAGAGACGCGGCTGCAAAGCGCAGCGGCCAGTTCCTTATCAGACGTTGCAGCAGCGAACTCGGCCAAGCTCGCAAGCTCCACAGGGCCGGAGTTGGCGATCTGCTGCATGATGCGGCTGCGACGTTCGGATCCAAGGGTATCGCGCATCAACATTTGCACAGGGCTTTTGTAATGTATCGCTGCCGACTTGATGCGGTCTGACAGCGCAACTAGCTCGCGAGTGTGGGCCAGTCTTTGGTCGGCAGTTTCCCGCACTAATTCCAAACGCTTGCCGCTTACTGATTTCGCCACAACAGATGGGCGATCTTTGGCGTCAAGGCTACGGAGCGACTCTGAAACCTGTTGCCTATGCCGTTCGACATTTTCGGTCAGTCGGCGAAGCAAGTTTGAGTGGGCATTACGGTTAGTATGAATGCTGTCTAGTGTTGACCTGATATCGGTCGGGCTCAGCCATTTGACGCCGAGCTTTGCAGTGGGTGCGGGCATGTTTTACTCCTTTGAAGGTTCTCGCGTCTCGCTCGAAGCTTCTGGGATCGACCATGCCCGGGCGCAGCCCAAGCTTTTACCTGCCATCGCAGGATATGGCCGAGACGCATTTGCCTCGGTGCAACACACAGATGATGGAATGGGCTGGTCGGGGAAAATTCGGGACCAACATTAGCGCCGGGTGACCTATTTTCGGTGTCTGCCACGGTGCTTGATAAACACCGAGGCGAACATCCGATTGGTACTAATGGGCAATTTGAGTTCTGGCTTACTTATCTTCGGTTAGACGAACTTGCACTTTGATTGCCTACTTCACGAAGTTGGTCCAATTCAGGCTCTCCCAAGGCAGCCGGTGCCGCTTTTCAAACGCGCAATGGCGGCGGATTCAATCAGGTCTGCTATAAAAGCTTGGATCGTCGGCGTCATTGGAATGTCAATATCGCATGTGACCGGCATGCTTTGACCAGCCAATAGTGCCTTTGCTTCAAAGTCCGTATCAAACTTCACTGCACATTCCATTCTGTCGCCAGGGGCTGCATTAAAACTAACGTATATCATCTTGCTTCTCCTACACTCATTCGCTACGAGCATCACAGTGATGCAACGTGAGGGAGCAGATAAGTGATGACAAGTGATGCGTCAAGCAGCAAAATGCAGAAACGTATAACAATTAGTCTGCGTGAAGATCAGTATGCCGGTTTGGAGGAGGTCGCGGAGGATCTCGGCGTCAATCTGTCAGACGCTGCCAGAGAGGCTATCAACACGTTTCTGCTCAAAGAGCACTGGGGCCGTACGATAGGCACGCTAGCGGAATCAGAGATCAAAAAGGGGATGACAAACGAAGAGGTGCTAGCAAGGGTGATGGATAAGTTCCCCCATGCACGAACAACTAAGGACTCAATCGCTTGGTATCGGTCAAGGCTACGCCGGGAAGATCCTGAAGTCCCTACTGATCGAGAAGCAAAAGTCCGGCGCGGGGCTGTTTAACAAGCGCCAAGCAGTGCTCAATTCGGTGTCAGTCAGGCCTGACACCGGATAAGATACTAGAATATAATTATTAACTGAGCGCAGATCGCCAGATACGCGATTTGAGGTTTTGAATTCTTGATACAGTGGATTTCCGAGCAGCCTCAGTTTAAAATTTGGCTGATCTCCGCATCAAATCTGTCGGAGAGCAAATTTTGCGCTTGTTTAAGGGGTATATTGAGAATTTCGGCGACCTGTTCTGGTGGCGTTTTGTCCATTAAATATTTTTCTCGGATGTGTGCAGGGCAAATCACACCAAGTGCCATCCAAAGGGCCATACCGTCTGCCTGAACATGCTTTGAGCGCTTTCCGCTACCATATTCGTCAAACATCTGAGACATATGGTTTTCCAGTGCGACGGCACTGTCTGTGGCATACGAAACGTCTTCGGGATCAAAGTAACCATGCATGATCTCTTTGATTGCGACAAAGCGTTCTTGCGGTTCTAATAGATCACCCGCCAATATCACGTTATAATCGTAATATTCTAATCCACCGTGAGAAATAAGGCCTGATCTATAAACAAAGCCAGTCAAAACACTTTTTTTGAGTGAATCTTCGATTTTAATCGAAATATCATTCACCCACGGAAGCCCTTTTAACTGATCAACATACCACTCACGTGGTACCTTTTCAGCTTCCTTTTGTCGCGCATTATAAAGTGCTTTGTAATCCAAAACCGCCCCCATCGCAAATTCTACGACGAGGGCTAGGTGGATTAGATGCTTAGGTCAATAGGACGACCGCCACCATTTTTTACTGAGGTTATTGCGGCACGTATTGACGCAGCAATTTCCTCAATCGAGTGTTCACGGCTTTCGCCGGGGTAAAACTTGATATCGGAAATAGCGTTGTCCGGATTGCCGAACAACTCTTGCTTTAAGAGATCTAGTTCGCTCATGGTCAACTCCATATTGCTACAGCATCCGCCGCAGCAACTTCCTTTCAATTGGCCTTCGAGAAAACATCCGCTCTCTCGTTTCCCAGCGGATCGGCCGTTGCCGCTGGGTATGCACTCAATCGTTTAAATATGTTAAATTCACGTTAGTAGGGCCCACCTGAATGGGCGCTGAGTGTGAATCACAACACAAAGGATATCTAACACACTTGACAAACCCCCTGCAACAATATTACCGCCCTTGCGCGCGGTAATATTGCATGAAGTCGCCGCTGTCATTTTTTTCAGACACTGTATCATTTCGACGTTACGCTCCATATATGGGGGCTAAACCATCGCCAATCAAGATTGGTTCCGCTGATTTTCCACGGACACACTGCTCTATCGCTCCGCGACCTGAATGACTTTGCCGCATCAGACACACCGTTCCATGCTCATCCCATCACTCAAGATCGTGCGAGTCCTTAGGGCATGACGTTGAGCCCGATCCGCAAGTTCCTGTGCTCCTGGTGCAAAGGCGCTAGTAGTTGGATCGCCTTCCCTGAATTGAGCTTGTTGTGCAGCAGTTGAAGCACTCCAATCATCAAAAGACATCGGTGCTGGCATAAGCATTACCCCGAATTTCTTACCCTCATCTCGCTTCTGGTTGGCATCGTCGCGATCACGATAGCCATGGCGCGCCTTGAGCAAGAACATGGCCGCAGCACTGTCTCCTCGCCGGGCATTGGCTGTGAGCAGGTCGCATAACTCTGCCTCTTCTAGATCCTTGCGTGCAGCAACAGCATCCATCAACACCTTGTCATCGGTGATCAGCCGACGCAGCGTGGTGACGTTGACACCTAATGCAACGGCGATCTCTGCACGCGGGTAACCACCCAAGAGTGCAACACTGACAGCATCTCGTTCCTCGATTGTAAGGACAGTCTTGTTCCATGGGATTGGCTTGAGACTAACCCGCGTTTGCACAGGCTCATCAAGAGGATCGAGGCCACGCGGTTTGGCTACAGTTGCCCTTTCGGCAGCATGCGCTTGCCGATTGAGAATGGACTTTTCGCTGCGTGTCAGTTTTGTCATGCGGGCGTAATTGCACGCGGGTATTGATCCAAGAAACCAGCATAGCCGGTACTGTGATCGGTGCTTGGGAGTACAACCAGCGGTTAAGCCGTTGATCGGCAAAGCTTGGATTGAGCCATATCCCCTAATAGATACTCAGTTGGTCTGATTTTGGTTGTGCATGGGTCTGGATTTTGAAGACTAACCCTATCGTTATTCAGCCGCCGCTCCTATGTGGCCACCACAAAAGAATTGGAGACTACATGCCCATTTTGAGAGAAAAACTAGGTTCGAGGACAAGGGGCCCCATGGCCGAGAATGAAGACTGGTGGTGGCTGTGCTATGACACCGACGCAAAAGAGTTCTACGTGCTGCACCAATGGGATCATGTGCAGATCAACGGGCTTCGCCAGGACGCCGACGAAGAAAAGCATGATGTCGATACATGGCGCGGCGAGGGTGCTGAAAAGATCGCGGAAGCGAAGGAGCGACTGCTGGAGCATGCCAATACATAAGTTCCATGTAACGATAGGCTCGTCGAGGGTTTGAACCCTTCCTCGTATTCTAAGGACCCGCTCTGATCGATGAATCGTTGCGCGGGTCCTCTAGTATTGGCGCACGCACGCGTGCGCGCGCGTTTTAGAAATTAAGCAACAGGCATATCAGCGCCGGTTGTCAATTTGCCTTCGACACATCGGGCCAGTTTCAGTCACTTCCAGCGTGTCTTGACAAGACGACACCCTCTAATCTGAATTTAAAAAAAAGTAGCTGTTTCTAATCATCTCTAATCCCTTTCCTGCTCAATAACGTGAAATATGGATTAGAAACGATTAGAAAACGAGCATATGCAAGAATAGTTGGCTCGATCATGTCTTGTCCCCGGACACAGCGTGTCTTGGGTCAGTGAGCTCGAAATAGGTACTGACGCTCACGCTCAGCAGGTCCTATATTTGACCACTTTTCATCGTTGATCGGCGAATACAAAGTGATTGATGCACCATTGGTATTTCGCGAGTGCTTTTTATAGCCGACCGCGTTCAACCATTTACGGATCGCAAGCAGAAGCTGTTCGTCTGTCGCATCGAGCCTATCGAGGTGGTTTTCTTTGACAAGCGTAAGCACGTCGTCTGCCGCAAACAGATCGAGTTTTTTTATGACATTCTCAAGCTTCGAATAGTCCAATACATCATTACCATCGGCATGAAAGCTATCACGTATCAGCTTACGCTTGGCCTCAGTCATCGGCGGGTCTTCATCAAAGCGAACAGACCCGACACCTGCAATGCTTACGCCATCGTCGGACATCACAATCCGCTCACGCGCCCAAACATTTATCAACCACCAACGGACAGCAGCCATATCCTCCTTACTGGAGTAATGCTTTGCAAGCTGCTGGTTGTGCCTGCCTTTCTCATCAATCTCTTCAGGGCATGGCTGTAAATAGCAAATGCGTCGATCATCATCAGGGCAGTAAAACTTATAGCCGGGGTTGCGATGAACGATATAATTCGTACCATTCGGCACACGTACTTGGCTTTCTCGCTGCATCGGGCGGACAGCAATAAAGTCGTCAGTGATCGGCGCCTTCATATTTTCATACGCGGCCTTTGCTTCTTTCCACGTACCAAACCCAATTTCCTCACCAAATAAATTTGCCGACGAGACCTGCCAGTTATTGTATTTATCCAATATCTGGGTCACACCAAAGGTTCCGCAATTGCTCCAGCCAAAAAGAGTATTGAAGCCATTTTTCATCTGGCCTTTGCCAATACCTTGCGCACTTTCGATTACCAGTTGCCAGCGCACTTTACGACCGGGTTCCATACAACGAGCTGCCCAATAATCGAGCAGTATCGACTGCTGGTGCTTATCGTCGGGAAATAGACGCTCTACTTCGTTCTCGAACCACTCATGATTGCCTTCGACAGGCGCGAGAGTAGTGTCATACCAGACATTAAGCGCGTGATCCTCATGCGTGCCCATATCGATTGCTACAAAGCGCTCTCGCCCCGGGAACCATGCAGCCATCTTCACTGAGCGCAGATTTATTCCCGCCTTACCTGTCTTGATAGCAGTCAGCAGCGAACCTTTACCGCCCGATCTAGCCCAACCGGGGCCATTTTCATTCTCGAACACGCGATCATCGAAGACTTCACCTGTTTCGACGTTTATGCGGTTGCCAGTAGCTCGGTCATACACAAAAGTTGCATTTAGCCAGTTTGCATAGTCTTCAAGGCTGGCGGCGGCTTCCAATTTGCGAAGCTTGCCTTTTTCAGCTTTCACTTCCCGCGCCTTCTGCGCGTTAGCCTGTCGCTTTGCCTTCGTATCGCTGACTGCATGAAGGAGTAAAGGTTCGTCCAATGGGTCAACGTCGTCGAAATCATTCGCTGCTTCTTCAAAATCAGGCTTAATCAAGTGCGCAACACCCGCGTCTGACAAATGTTTATAAAGAGTACCCGCGGTAATACGCACTGTAGCATCTGAACTGAGACCATCCCAACGACGAGCTATCACCTCTGCTTGATCTGCATATGCAGAGTCACCAATCGACCATAAGACGAATTCGTCACAACCTGCTCCAGAGGTTGCGTCATGACAGGCCATCATCAACTCCAGCCATCTGTCATGGTCACCGCTATAAATTGAAACATCCAGATGCTCTAATGCATCCGCCAGCCATTCGGGTGATTTATTACCGCTGCCACAAGCGGAAGATGCGACATTTTTTTCACCAAGCGCAATCAACTCGAATGGGGCAAATGGCAGTCCCAAATCGTCTTCAAGCGGATCAATATCCCGAATTACAACATATTCCCGACCCGTATCAGGATGACATGAGCCGGGGGCCACGACTTGGCGGCCAATGCATTTGAGTTCGACGCCGGGGTAGCCTTCTTTGCTGAGGTCATTCTTCAAAGGACCTACGCCAACGGGTAAACGCATATAAACGTGCAACCCGCCTGAGCCAGTTTGAACGGTTGGAAAAGCAGAAGCATCGATAGCTAAATCGGCCTGCAAGCGCTGCCATGAATCATCGCCACCATTGCGAGGATCAACATCGACAACAAGGTCATATGCACCAAGCACGACCCCTACATTCTTACCCTCAAGCAATCGCTTTTCAGCTTCATCGGCGTCGAACCTTACTCTTAAATCGGTAGTCCAGTTTTTGTGAACTGGCCGCTTACCTGCAAGGGCGATAAAGTCGGCACTGCGAAGGAATGTTGGCTGCTTGGCAGCGATTTTTGACGTAATTCTAGTGTCATCAGACATAGTCTAATCCTCTTAGTTAAGTTGCAATGTCTGTCTGGCGGATGAGCCCAATCCATTCCGGCTCATACGTGGGGCGCTTTCAACTACGGTTGATAGTGCCCCACTCTTTTTGGCTATCAGCTAGAGCTGTCTAGAAAGTTAATTGGTCACAAAGGCGTCTAGATCGTCTCGATGGTAGCGGACCAAGCGATCTTGGATGATGTGATATTTGGGGCCCTGTCCCCTCGCCCTCCAGTTCCTAAGGGTTCCCGAAGTCGAGCCGAGATAGGCAGCGGCTGCGTCCGGATCCAACCAAGGGGTCGAAATTTGATTTAGCTCTTCCCGCACAACGGTGCGGATCGCGTCAATTGTGAGTTCTTGCATTTGCCAGCTCCAGAAAAAGTAAGGCCGGGCAAATTGCCCGGCCTTAGTTGGGGACTTACCCACTCTTGCTAGTTCAGGTTGATGGAACAGGAACCCATCATTCAGGAGCACTCAGCGCTAATTTGAAACCCAAAGGATCGACGTAGTCAGTTTCCCTCACAGCTTGAATTTTGGGCACTGCGTGGGAAAAGATGAAGTCCTCCAGTGCCTGAGTGTGAACCCGCAGGTGTTCGACAAGATGTGAAGCATGTACGTAGCCACCTGAGGCTCCCGGTAGCTTCTGGCCGAGTAGCAGCGCACTTTCTGCATAGGGCACTCCAGAAGCAATATAGAGCGTCCTGGCATGGTGGCGATATTCATGTGGACTGGGCAGATTATCCTCCCTTGGTTCCATGACGTGGCCGCATTTGCTGCTTGCTGACGGCCACAACCATTCACTGCCGAGCGGTTCGTCAGTATCCATCCTCACGCCGAGAATCTGGGCGAGCCTCCGACCCATTGGCAGCTGCAAAGCCTCATCACTTGTCTTCATGTGGGTAAGCGTCAGGATCGCCTTTTCGACATCTACCTCGGATCTTTTTACCTGAAGGATCGAAGATCGGCGTGCGCCAGTCAGCAACATGGCAACATGCAAATCGCGCCGCATCGGTGCCAGCTTCATCACCTTCTGCCACCAATCGCTAATGTCCAACGGCGCGACCTTACGACGCTTCGTTGATGGAACGTGCAAGGCAGCTACCGGATTGCCAGTCAATGTCTCATCGATGCGCATGGCTGTATTCACGACTGCCCGAAGCGTCCGCATGACACTCGCAGCAGTTGTCTCGCCGTGCTTGCGCTTCAACTCCGCATACAGGTCACGCACCATTTGACGCGAGATGTCGGCAATAGCTTTCTTTCTCCAATGCTTCAGATAATGATCAAGGTGGTAGCGATAGCCTTCCTCTGTACGAGGGCGATGCGTCTTTTCCTCAAGGTGGGCATCCAATGCCTTTTCGAGGGTAATACCTGTTTCGGCAGGGCCTTCAGTCGGGTCAATGCCTGACTGTATCTGAGACATGATGGACTTCGCTTTATTGCGGGCATCGCGAAGGCCAATCCTGTCCACCCGATCAATTTTGACCCGGACAGTTCGGACATGGCGGCCATTGCGCCTTACGTCGCCTTGGCAAGAATATGTCTTTGTGGTTTTGTGGCAAACAACCATCAACCCCTTCACTTGGGCATCTCGATGTATACCTGATCCCAAGGGCATCTCCCGGATGCGGGCTTCAGTTAGATTGGATACGGACATTCAACACTCTCCTTCAAGTACCGCGTCAAACACCGAACGGCCGCCATCCTTGGCTGCCTCTGAATGACGCTGAGTGATTGGAATGTCGTGGTTTTACTAGCTTGCGAGCCCTAAAGTGACCATCAGTTACACTGAATTACCACTTAATGCGGAACTCTTAATCAGCGGGTCGTGGGTTCGAACCCCTCAGCGTCTACCATTTCCACTCCCCACCATAGTCGCGGTTCCGGGCCCCCATATCCCTACGCTTTTAGCAATTCTTTACATGGCCTTCCGTGACTCCCGTTGACAGTGCATATGCTCCCGCCTAACTTGTAGACAGTGTCAACTCATGTAAAATGAGGGGCCGGGTCGAGGATGATTCATAATGTGCGCGACGTTCGCTTTGCTTTCTCCATTACAGAAAGTGCGCCCCCGGCCATGACGCCGGATGCTGACCAACCGTCCCGGCTCGATTTGCGGGAAGCGTGCATAACCGAAGCCACCGCGATCATAGAATCGCGCGGGATCGAGAGTCTCAGCCTGCGCGAAGTCGCGCGCCGGCTTGGCGTATCCCACCAGGCACCCTATCGCCATTTCCCCAGCCGCGACCATGTTCTGGCCGAGGTCATCCGCCGGTCCTTTGCCGAGTTTGCCGCCGCATTGAATGCGCCGCCCCAAACGGACAATATCGGCGCAGATGCGCTGGCCATGGGCATGGCCTATGTCCATTTCGCCCTGTCGCGGCCGCTGCAATACCGGCTGATCTTTGGCGGCGCGCTTCCCGATCCCCAACGTCATGGTGAAATGCTGCAGGGCGCGCGGGCGGCCTTTGGCGTGCTCCAGACGTTGTTGAACCGCATATTCACCGAACGGGGGCAGCCCTTCGATCAGGAAGCCATTGATCGCGAAGCCCTGTTCATCTGGTCGAGCCTGCACGGCATTGTCAGCCTGATGCGCAGCGACGCGCTCGATACCCTGGAACTTAGTCCTGAAACCCGAAACGGCTTTGCAATGACCGCCTTGCAACGTGTTGGCATCGCCTTGGGGGTCGCACAAGCGCCACCCTCGGCACCGCAATCAAAGGAAATGGAACGATGAACGAGATTTACGAAGGTCGCTGGATCGCTCGCCTTGATGAGCCCTTTGTCGTGCTGCTGATCGGCATCCGCATCAACAAGCCATGGCACATCCACCGCTGGCTTCCGCTGGTGTTCCAGATGTCGCAAATGCTGCGCGAACTGAACGACAACGGGGACCCCGGCTTTCTGGGGGGCCAGACCTGGTTCGGCCGCACGACGGTTCTGATCCAATATTGGCGGTCAATGGAGGATTTGGAGCGTTATTCGACCGCGAAGCTCCCGAACCGGACCCCTGCCTGGGCCACATTCAACGAAGCGGTAAAGGCGACGGACAGCGTTGGCGCCTATCATGAACTTTATGCCATCGAGCAGGGCAGTTACGACAACGCGTTCATCAATATGCCGCGCACCTTGTTCAGTTCGGTGGCCCCCATCCGCGCGGTCGACGATGACAGCCCTTTTTCGGGCCCCTCAATGGCACATGGGTCGCGGCTCAGCGGTCCAGCCCCACGCTTTTGGGGCTTTTAAAACCGGATCATAGGGCGCCGTTCAAAGGGCCAAATCACCCTTTCCCGAACTTCGCCCCGAACGGCCCGTTCAACCGCACGATCATCAGGTTCAGGATCGCTGCAAAGCTGACCCACGCCAGATAGGGCACGATCAGCCAGCTCGCCAACAGCGAATAGGGCGTAAGCCCGATGCAGAGCGCGAGCACCGACCCCCAGAGGAACACCACCTCGAACAAGGCCCAGTCCGGACGGCGCATCGTGAAGAACAGCGGCGACCAGAGCAAATGGCAGACAAAGTTGACACCATAGAGGATCAGGATCGTCCTGCGCCCGTCGGCATCCGCCGCCCCTTCCCAACCAAGGACCGCGGCCCATGCGGCAAGGCCGAGGATCACCGTCCATGCGGGCCCGAACAACCAGTCGGGCGGTTGCCAGCGCGGTTTTTTGAGATTGCGGTACCACAGACCGATGGTGGTCAAGGCACCCCCCGCCCCGCCCAGCACGATGGCCCAGGCTATTGCGGCGATGATATGGGTTTCCGGCACTCCACGCTTATGGCCGTTAGCGGCCCGGCTTACAACCGGCGATTATCGCGTTTGTTAACTCGGCTGAAGCCTGCACAGCCTTTTTGTAAAGAAAAGCTAACATCCCGACACACGCCAACGCAATGGCTGAAACCCCCAAAAAAAATGACATTCCATCCCTCAACGCAGGAAAAAATCCCGCACATTTTCATTAATTCCCAATTTCAAAGAGCGCGCCCTTTTCCCGTTGGGAAAAGGGCTCATTGGGAGTGGCAAATGCGATCCTACATTTCAATGGCTTAGTATCCCAATGCGCCTTAAATGAGTGGGGTAAATATCCAGCGTTAATGCGCCAAGTAAGGGCCTCCCAAAAACGATCTTTTAGGAGCTCAAAGTCGACCTTTTGTTTTAGGCTTGGCGTTCACTTTGTTTTCCGGAGTTCTGTCTTCTAAAGCCAACTGAGAGTCTTCCATAACCGTAAGCCAATTCTGACTGGTGATGATTTCATCCGCAATTTTGCGTGCACCTTGTTGCCAAAAAATAGTAACTCTAAAGAAGCGACAGTTTTCAATGTCGCAGTCGACAAACCCGATAGCATTGGAAGGCTTAGCATCATTCCGTATTTCAACGGAATCAGATTGGTCAAATCGATTGCCTGTGAACTTCCCGTTTCCTAACATTGGGATGATATTCGCTGGTCCTATCAGCTCACAATTGATGAATTTCTTTCCTATGATGATTTGATCATAAGGGTTTATTAGGTCAGCAATTTTTATCCGTTTATCTACAAAGATGCTCTCCATTGGGTCAAACGGAGAGCTCTCACCTATAAGTCGCTTTGCGGTATCCACCTGCAGCCGCCAAAGTCTGTTCTTAGTTATTGCGGCTAGACCCAAGGACGACAAGAAAAAGCCCATTAGACCTGCTGAAAAAACACCGAATGGGCCTAAGGCAGCGATCCAGCTAACACCCGAAGATAAATACCCACTCATTAGGGCGACGGCACCCGCAGGAAGAGCCGTCCAAAAAGTGACAATTTCTGACAGCCGTGTAACGCCTGACCCGAGTGATTTCTTTATCTTTTCCATAGCCATAATCCTGCCCCATCCGGATCCGAATGTGGAGTCGAATTGTCCTACATTGTTCAAAACAGGACATCGCTAATTTTACAGTTAATTAAGCCCCATCTAAAACGCCGGCCACGACCAGTGGCCGTCATTTTCTACCGCAAAACGCCCTAACTGACAGGGCGGGGGACTTGGGATAGGTCTGGCCCCATGAAACCGTCCCCCCGTTTTCCGGCAACACGCGAAGATGCCCTGGACCGGCTGGACCATTTCGCGCCCCATGCCGCGCACGCCTATGCCACCGGCCGCAACACCGATTTCGGACCGGATCAGCCGGGCGCCGTGTCGCGCCTGTCGCCCTATGTGCGGTACCGGTTGATTACAGAGGAAGAGGTCGTCGCCGCCGTGCTGGACCGCCATAGCCTGGCCGCGGCGGAAAAATATGTGCAGGAGGTGCTGTGGCGCACCTATTGGAAGGGATGGCTGGAAATGCGGCCGTCGGTGTGGACCCGCTTTCGTGCGGGGCGCGACCGGTGGCGCGACAGTTGGACCGACCACGCCGGTCTGGCGGATGCCGAAGGCGGGCGGACCGGCATTGACGGGTTTGACCATTGGGCGCGCGAGCTGGTCGATACGGGGTATCTGCACAACCATGCACGGATGTGGTTTGCGTCCATCTGGATTTTCACGCTGCGCCTGCCGTGGGAATTGGGGGCGGATTTCTTTTTGCGGCACCTGATCGATGCGGACGCCGCCAGCAACACGCTGTCGTGGCGCTGGGTGGCGGGGTTGCAGACCGCGGGCAAAAGCTATCTCGCCACGCGGGAGAATATCGCGCGGTTCACCAATGGCCGGTTCGCGCCGGATGGGCTGGCAACGCAAGCCTTTGACCTGAGCGAGGAGCCCGCGCCGCCTGCCCTGCCTCTGCCGCCGGTGGAGCGGTTCGACCCCGCGCAACCCGCGCTGTTGCTGGTCACGCATGAGGATATGACGCCGGAGAACCAGTTGGCCCCAAGCGCGCGGATCGCAGGGGCGGTGATGTCGGGCGGGAACAATAATTTGTGGGGCGCAAAGGCACAGGATTTTGTGGACAGCGCGTTGAGCGACACCGCGGCGCGGGTGGGTTTCCAGATGGGATGCGACGTTGCGACCTATCCGCACATTACATCGGAACAGGTGATTGCATCGGCCCATTTTGCCGGGGTCCGGCAGGTCCTGACCGCTTATGCGCCGGTGGGGCCGATGGCGGACGATCTGGCGCAGATGGGCAAGGATTTAAAGGCGGCGGGCATCACCCTGTGTCCGGTCCGCCGCCAATGGGACGAGGATTTCTGGCCCCATGCGACCAGGGGTTTCTTTCCGTTCAAGGAACAGATTCCGGCGATCCTGCAAAAACGCCGGATGCTTTAGGGGCGGGGGGCCGCTTTGATCAGGCCCGCCTTGGTCAGCGCGTCGCGCATCTTTTTGGAAAGCGTTGCAGGCGGGCAGAGCCGGACCGCGTCGGTCCATTGCACGCCCTGGCTGGGCGAATTGGCGCGGACAACCGCCTGGCCATTGGGGCGCGGCGCCACTTCCAACGGGCCTTCATTCACCATGACAAAGCCGCCTGCGACCTTGCTGCTGCGGACCAGTGGTTCGGTTTCATTGGCGGGGCCCATGCTTTGTTTGGGGCCGTAGAAATAGAAGGTGCCGAACCGTTTCCCGCCAAAGACATGCGCGGTGGTGGCGGTTTCGCATTTGGTGTCGGTTTTGACCCAGACACCTTCGGCGATCGGCAATTTCGCAGTTTGCGCCGCGAGTGGAACCGCGAGGCCCAGACCAGCCATGACGCCCAAGATGCACCCTGTTGTTCGTGCCACGGCAAGTCCCCCTATTTCCCGAAGGCCCGAGCATAGCGCATTTTTGTCGCGCCCACAATCGCGGGGGGGTTCAGGTGAAGTGGAGCCGCCGGTATTTCCCGCGAAAATAGAGCAGCGGATCGCGGCGGGGTTCAAAGCTCGCCTTTTCAACCTTGCCGACCAGCAGGAAATGGTCGCCCGCCTCATGCAGGGCATTGCGCGTGCATTCGAAGATGCCGAGCGAGCTGGGCAGGATGGGGGCGCCATATTCGCCCACTTCCCAACGGGTTCCGGCAAAGCGGTCCTCCCCTTTCCCTGCGAACAGGTTTGACACCGGCTGCTGCCCGATTTGCAGCACGTTGACCGCGAAGCTTTCGGCCGAGCGCAAGGTCTCCGCACTGCCCGCATTGTTGGCGATGCAGACGAGCAGGAGCGGCGGATCGAGCGATACGCTGGTAAAGCTGTTGGCGGTGAGGCCAATGGGTTTGCCGTCGGCGGCGTGCGCGGTGATGATGGTGATGCCGGTCGCAAAGCAGCCCATCGCGTCGCGCAAGGTGCGGGCGTCGGAGCCCGAGCGATATTCGGGAATGAAGCGCGGTTGCTTGCGCTCCAGAAAGTCGATGAGCAGGCCGTTAAAGGCTTCGGTGCGTTCGGCGTTGACGAGCAAGCCGCCGCCATCGACGTCAATAGCCTCCACATCGGGAAAGGCCGCCACAAAGGCAGGCGACGCGGTATCGGGCTCCACGCTGCCCAAGGCCCCGCGGATCAAGAGGACGGGGATATTGATATGCGGTGCCGCCACCGACAGGCGCTCGCCCGTTCCGTCGACATGGAACAGATCAAGCAGCTTCGTGTCATAATCGGGCTTTGCCAGACCCTGCAGCAGCGAGGCCGACACTGTCTCGGCCGCGGCGCGAACGGTTTGCCCGCCCTTCTCCGCCGGGGGATCGACAAGGATCAGGCCCGAGGCGAGCGTTGCGGCATCCTCGGCGAGCGCGGCGGTCGCGATCCAGCCGCTGTGCATGGCGGCCACGACCACTGGCCGGGTCCGCATCTGTCCCAGCACGGCGCGCAGATCCTCGACATAGGCGTCAAAGCCGTAGCGGCTGTCCGATGACCAGTCGCTGCCGCCATGGCCGCGCAGGTCGACATTGATGACATGGCGTCCGGCCTGTTCCAGACCGACGGCGACATCTTCCCACACTTTGCGGGTTTGCCCGAACCCGTGCAGCAGGATGATCGACGGATCGTCCGCCGTGCCGATATCATCCGATTCGAGCCGGATGCCGGCAAATCCCTTGAATTCACGGACATATCTGATCGTCATCTGTCTGTTTCCAATATCTGTCCAGCGGTGTCATATAACCGATAGCAGGACATCCCGCGCACGGCAATTGTCTGGGTCCTCGCGTCTTATTACGCCCTGTCGGTCGGAATAACAGCCATAGTGATACGCGAAATGCAGACCAGTTTGCCCGCCTCGTCCTCGATCCGGATCGACCAGATCTGCGTGGTGCGGCCAATCGATTCCGCGCGCGCGGTTGCCGTGACGAAGCCGTCCTTGACCGGGCGGATATGGTTGGCGTTGATCTCCATCCCGACGGTTGCAAATTTGCTGCGATCGACGGTCATCGCCGCGCCTGTTGAACCGATGGTTTCGGCAAGCACCACCGACGCGCCGCCGTGCAAGCGGCCATAGGGCTGCTTCGTCCGCTCGTTCACCGGCATACGGGCCTGAAGCCAGTCATCGCCATAAGCGGTAAATTCAATCCCGACATAGCCGGGCATACAATCGCTGCTGCCTTTGGTCAGGCCTTCAAGGTCAAGCGTCTCGTCAAACCAGATTTTTGTCATGCCCTGCCCATAACCCGCAGGCACGCCATTGCAACACCGTCTTTTGCCTATAGCCCCAATGCCTTGCGGATTTCGGCCCAGCCCAGATATTTGAAATTCTGGGTCTGCGGCCGGTTGTCGCCATCTTGCGCGACGAACAGTCCGTCGGGAAAGGCGGGTCCGAAATCGCCGGGCATCAGTTCGATGCCATCGGTTTCCTGCACCCCGTCGAGCGCGCCATCGCCAATGCGGAAGCGTCCGACATAGGTGACGGCGGGCAAGCGATAGACGGCATAGGCGTTATCGCCCTGGCTGGAGACGAGCAGATAGCCGCCATCGGCTCCTTCTGGAGCGAGGGCCACACCTTCGGCGTCCATGACGATTTCCTTGCCATCGGCCTTGGCGAGTGCCGTGGCGGTGACCGGCGCGTCGGGCGCGGCGTCGAATTTCCACAGGCCCACATCTTCTTCGGTCACGTAAAGGATACCCGTGCGGTCATCGACGACGCAGCCTTCGGACTGGGTCGCAAGCTTCATGCTGCGCACGACCTTGCCGGTGGGGACAGGACCGCTGAGGTCAAGCGCGACCTGATCGATACGGCCATCTTTGAGGACGAGGAAGCCGAACAGCGCCTTGTCCGACGCCCGTTGCCACAGGCACATGCCATAGGCTTCGCCGGTGCCGACGGCGATGCTGCCGATGGGAACCAGTTGCCGGGCAGTGGTGTCGAGCCGGAACAGCGCCATCTTGGCGTTGGCAATATCCTGCCGGTCGCTGGCGGCCACGAGCACACCGGTCGTGCCGCCCATATCGTGCAGGTCGACATTGTTCAGCCGGGGCGACGGGGCGGAATGGAGCCGCTTGCCCTTCAGGTCATAGACATGGATCGCCGCCTGCTTGTCGGTCGCAACCACAAGACTTGCCGCCGGGTCAGCCGCATTGCGCCAGATGGCGGGATCGTCAGCGGCATCGTCGGCCGTTCCGACAGGATCGGTTTCGACCGAGGCGGTGACCGGCGCGGTGGGCAGCGGGCTCATCACCGGTTGCGGCGTGGAGGCGCAACCGGCGAGAAGCAGGGTCCCCAGGACAAAGACAGCGCGCATCAGAAGTTGACGCGGATGCCGCCCGAATAGCGACGGCCAAATTGCTCCCACTCGATGGTATACTGCCCATTGCGCACCGCCGGAATACCGCTGGCGTTCAGCAGGTTCGACGGGTCGGAATAGCGACGACCCGGGTTGTTGAGCAGGTTGGACGCATCGAAATAGACTTCAAAGCCCTTCGAAATTTCATAACGTGCCGAGAAATCGAGCTCGTCATCATCGGCCCAATAGGTGTCGCCTGCATCCGCCAGATCATCGGCAAAACCGTCTGCCCAGGTCGTGCGGTTCTGATATTGCAGACGCAGCGACAGACCGTATTTTTCGTAATAGGCGCCGACATTGTAAACAACCTGCGAAGTGCCCGGCAGCGGCACGCGGCGTTCCGGCGACGTGATGACACCCGCCGCATTGACGATGGCAGGCTTTTTGACTTCACTGTCGTTATAGGTTGCGTTCGCGGTCAGGCCAAAGCCGCCCATCCAGTCGGGCAGCCCCAGATCGGCCACATAAGGTTCAAGCTGGATCTGGGCGGCAGCCTCAAAACCGAAAATGCGCCCGGAACCACCATTGGTAATCCCGCTGAAGGCATATCCGGAGCGGTCAATACCGTTGGTATCCAGGGCGTTTGAACCGAATGTACGGCGCGAATTGTACAGCACATCTTCCACGCGCTTGTAAAACGCGCCGAGCATGAAATAGCCCTGTGGCTGGACATAATATTCATAATAGGCATCAACGCCATAGGCGCGTTCCGGCTTGACCGCAGGGTTACCGCCGGAAATGGATTGGTTGGCATCGTTGACCACAACATTGGGACGCAACTGGTCATAATCGGCGCGCGCAGCCCCGCTGGTGAACCCGATGCGCAGTTTCTCGTCATCGTTGACATCGAAATTCATGTGCAGGCTGGGGAAGGCCATGGTTGTGCTGCTAGACGCCTCAATCTCGCCGACCACGCCCGGAATTGTCGCAAGCGAACGGCCCCTGTTGGTCACCTTTTCCACGCGAACGCCGCCCACGACATTGCCCCAATCGAACTTGCTGTTCGCCATGATATATCCAGCCAGGACACGTTCGCGGACATTATAGTGGTTACCCGACACCGGCGTAAAACCGCGAACCGTTTTTGCACGTTCAAGATAATCGCGCATCGCGTCGAGATCAAAATAGCGGAATGTGTAGCCCAAAGGTATTTCGCCCCGGAACGGGATATCCAGTGAGAATTGGTCGTAGGTGGTACCAATACCTGCGGCCGTAAACTGTGCCGCAGAATTGAGCAGCAATTCACGCTCGCGGTTGATCTTGGTGCGTTGATCATATTGGAAGCCAGCGCGGAAAGTTGTTTCGCCGCCGAAGAGGTTAGTGTCGTGCGACAACTCGCCCTTGAACGTATAGGCTGAAGTAGGATCGACGGCATCGAGCGAGCGGAACGACGTCAGCGGCTTGGTAAAAGTGTCGATCGCCGTAACAGGCGTACCTGCCGAAAAGCGCGTTGGCAAAGTGAGCTGGTTGGTCGTGAACAACTGCACACGGGCAAGATTGTTATTGGTAAAATCATAAGCGACCGTTGGACGCAGGGTGCGGGTCGACGGGCTGTCCCAGCGGGTCTCGCCCACTACGGAGCGGTCGTCTATCGACTTGGTGTAATTGGCGACCCATTTCAGTCCCCAATTTTCACCAAGTTCATGCTTGCCCTCAATTGTATTTGTGAAAACCGATTGGCGGAACGCGCGCAATGTCGAACGCTGGTTGATGTCGACCCCGTAGACGGTTCCGGCAAAAGGACTGTTGATACACGCATCGGCATAGGCAGATGTCGTCGGCGTTGTTGTTCCGCCGGTGCAAGCTGCGGTATTTGCGACCAGATCGCCCTGACGGTCATCCAAGTCGAAGATATAGTTATCGCGCGCCTCATCATCGGTGAAGATGGTGTAGAGCGAGCGGACAGAAATCACATTGCCGGGGTCGGGACGAAAATCAATACGGCCGGAAATCGAATAGTTTTTACGGGTCAAACGATAGAGTTTGTTTTCCGTTTCGCGGGCCCAGAAGCGCGATTCAAAACCGGGCCGACGATCATTGGAAACCTGCTCCCAATCAATTTCAAAATTGTCGGTCAGCATGTTGCGTTCATAATAGCTGCCCGAAACAAGGATCCCGATTTCGCCAATATTGGTGTCAAACTTATTGGAAAGGGTTAGCGAACCTTCATATTCGCCACGCTTGCCCAATTCTGTCTGTCCAGCGCCCAGTTTTCCCGACAGATGGAAGCCATCATAATCGAGGCCCGAGCGGGTAATGATGTTTACATTGCCCGAAATTGTTTCGCCCGGCATGTCGGGGGTTACCGCCTTGGACACGATAATCTGCGCCGCCAGAGCTGACGGAATGGAATCAAACCGCACATCGCGGCCTTCGGGGCTGACGACGTTGATGCCGTCAAACGACAGGGTCGTCCAATAGTTCGGTGCACCGCGCAAGGAGATATAGCGCGCCTGACCCTGGTCACGCTCGACCGCGACGCCCGGAAGGCGGCCTGTGGCCTGCGCGATATTCTGGTCCGGCAGACGGCCAACCGAGTCCGATGCAACGACCGTGACGAGAGAATCGGAATTGCGCTGCACTTGCAAGGCGGCGGCTTCGGATTCGGCAATCGGGCGCGAACCGGTGACGACAATCGCCTCGCCTTCGTCGGCCGCGTCAGCGGGAGGAGCCTCTTGTGCGGCAACGGTCTGTGCCGAAAAGGCCACAATTGCGGCGCTTACCAGCATGGATGCTTTCAAAAGACGAACGGATGCGAATGTATGCGATTTCATGTACCTTGCCCCTGGCTAACCAACATGGTTTCCGGCGCATTAGGCAGGGCTTGTGACTCGACCGCTTATAAGCGATGACAAAATAGGGACGGAAATATTACATTTTTTATCGACCGATGCCGTAAAAACGTAATGTTTCCATGCCACCGCTCGGTGACCCGTAATAAAGGACGATATTCGTGAAGCCCGCGCCCGGTTTGAACACTCTCGAAGCCCAGAAAAACCTGGCCGCCAGCCGCTATTTCAACCGCGAATTGTCCTGGCTGAAATTTAACGAGCGCGTCCTCGAAGAAGCCGCCAATCCCGCACACCCGCTTTTGGAGCGGCTGCGTTTCCTGTCGATCTCGGGAACGAACCTCGACGAATTCTTCATGGTGCGCGTGGCGGGCCTGCGCGGGCAGCAGTCGCGCAAGATTGAAGAGCTATCTATTGATGGCCGCACGCCGTCTGAACAGTTGGCCGCCACGGTCGCCGCCGCCGACGCCTTGATGGCGGAGCAGCAAAAGCTTTGGAAGAAACTGCTCAAGGAACTGGCCACCGAAGGCATCAAGGTCGTCGAACCTGCCGCCATCGGCAAAACCCATGCCGCCGAAGTCGAACGCTATTTCCGCGAACAGATATTGCCCGTGCTAACACCGCAGGCGCTTGACCCGGCCCACCCCTTTCCGTTCATTCCCAACCAGGGCATCAGCCTGATATTCGACATGCGCCGCAAGGATGATGGCGAAGTCGTCCGGCAACTGGTGATGATCCCGTCGTCGCTGCGGCGCTTTGTGCGCCTGCCGGGTGCCGGAACCCGCTTTGTGACCATCGAAGATTTGATCCGCCATTTCGTCGGGCAGATGTTCCCCGACTATATATTGATCGCCGCCGGCGCGTTCCGCATCATCCGCGACAGCGATATCGAGGTGGAGGAAGAGGCCGAAGACCTCGTCCGCTATTTCCGAAGCGCCATCAAACGGCGGCGGCGGGGCAAGATTATCCGGTTGAAACTGGAAAAGGGCCTGCCCGCCGAACTGTCGACGCTGATCCGCACCGAACTCGGCGCGGGATCATCGCTCGTTGCGGAAACCGTCGGCTTTCTGGGGATCGGCGATTTGGCGCAACTGGTCGAGGAAGACCGCCCCTCGCTCAAATTCCCGCCCTATTCGCCGCGTTTTCCCGAACGCATCCTGGAACATGATGGCGATTGCTTTGCCGCCATCCGCCAAAAAGACATCGTCATCCACCACCCGTATGAAAGCTTCGACGTGGTGCTCGCCTTCCTGCAGCAGGCGGCGCGCGATCCCGATGTCGTGGCGATCAAGCAGACGCTCTACCGCGCAGGCAAACAATCGGCGGTCATCCGGGCGCTGTGCGAAGCCGCCGAGGCCGGCAAATCGGTCACCGCGATTGTCGAGCTGAAAGCCCGTTTCGACGAAGAACAGAATCTCCATTGGGCGTCGCAGCTTGAAAATAGCGGCGTGCAGGTCGTCTACGGCTTTGTCGACATGAAAACCCATGCCAAGATTTCGCTGGTCGTACGCCGCGAAGCCGATGGTTTTCGCACCTACTGCCATCTGGGCACGGGCAATTACCACCCGATCACCGCCAAGATATACACCGACATCAGCTTCTTCACCGCGGACCCGCGCGTCGGGCATGATGCGGGGCAGATCTTCAACTATATCACCGGCTATATTCCGCCGAGCAATCTGCAACTGCTGACGATGAGCCCGCTGGGCCTGCGCGAAAAGGTGATGGCGCTGATCGATCAGGAAATCGCCAATGTGCAGGCGGGCAAACCTGGTGCCGTCTGGGCAAAGCTGAATTCGCTGGTCGACAAGGAGGTCATCGACAAGCTTTACCAGGCGAGCGAGGCCGGCGTCGAAATCGACCTGGTGGTGCGCGGCATCTGTTGCCTGCGGCCGGGGGTCAAGGGCATGTCGTCGCGCATCCGTGTCAAATCGGTTGTGGGACGTTTTCTGGAACATAGCCGCATCTGGGCCATGGGCAACGGCGCGGATCTTCCCAATTCCAAGGCGAAAGTCTTCATCTCGTCGGCGGACTGGATGTCGCGCAATTTCGACCGGCGCGTCGAATATATGCTGCCCATCGAGAACCCGACGGTCCATGACCAGATTCTCGATCAGGTAATGGTTGCAAACCTTCTCGACAATCAGCAAAGCTGGATGTTGCGGTCCGATGGCCGTTATGAAAGGTTAAAGGCTGGCGATATGCCATTCAATCTGCACCATTATTTCATGACCAATGCGTCCTTGTCCGGTCGGGGCGGCGCTTTGGCCGATGAAAAGAAGGTGCCGACGCTTAGCCTCGTCCGGCGGAGATGAGATCAACACGCAAGGCCGTCATCGATATCGGCTCCAACACGATCCGTCTGGTCGTCTATGACGGCCTGCCGCGCGCGCCGATGCCGATTTACAATGAAAAAAGCCGGGTAGCGCTGGGCGCCTGCCTTGCGGGCGACGGCGTCATCAACAGCGCGACAATGAAAAAGGCGCTGGCCGCGCTTGGCCGGTTCGAGACGCTGGCCCGTGCGATGAAAGTGGACACGCTGCGCGTTGTCGCCACCGCGGCCACGCGCGAAGCCAAGAACGGCCAGCAACTGGTCGAAGGTGCTGCGGCACTGGGTATCCGCGTCGAAGTACTCGATGGCGAAACCGAAGCCACGGCGGCCGGCCTTGGTGTCATCAGCGACAATCCGCACGCCAATGGCTATGTCGGCGATCTGGGTGGCGGAAGCCTCGAATTGATCCGGGTTGCAGATGGCAAATTGCACGAACGGGTTTCCCTGCCGCTCGGCACGCTGCGGCAGGAAGCCCTCAAAGGCAAAACGACCAAGCAGATTACGCAGATGCTGCGGCAGGAAATTGCCGTCCTGAAGGGTGAAGACGGCTTTCCGTACGAACCCAACCTGCCCTTTTACATGATCGGCGGGTCGTGGCGGTCCTTTGCGCGGCTACATATGCATGACGCCGGTTATCCGCTGACCATCTTGTCCAATTACCAGATTCCACCCGATGCGCCGACGCGGCTGATGCCGCTGATCAACGACGAAGCCGCGCTTGCCCAGACCAAGGTCATTGCCTCTGCCCGTATGGCGGCGCTGCCGGGCGCCACAGCCTTGCTGGCGGCGGTCGTGCGCCTTCTGGAGCCGCGCGAGCTTGTCACCAGCGTCTATGGCCTGCGCGAAGGTTTGCTGTTCGACCAATTGTCCGATGCCGAACGCCGTGAAGATCCCCTGATCGCCGCGACCCGTTTTGAAGGCGAACGCCTCGCGCGTTTCCCCTTCCATGGCGATGCGCTGGCCGACTGGATTGCCCCCGTGTTCGCCGGACAAAGCGATGGCGATGCGCGTCTGTGCCGCGCCGCTTGCCTGCTGTCGGACAGCGTGTGGAATGTGAACCCCGAATATCGCGCCGATCATGCGCTTGATCTGGCGCTCGACGGAAACTGGCCGGGTGTCGTCGCCAGCGACCGTGCGATCATCGCCGCCGCTTTATGGACCGTGCATGCGGGCAAGCGGACGCTGCCGGAAATGCTGGCTAATCTCGCCAAGCCGGGTGCGCTGGCGCAGGCAGTAATCTGGGGCTTGGCGATCCGTCTGGCCCAGCGGCTCGACGGCGGCACCGGACGCGCCTTGTCCGACAGCCGGATCGAAGGCGACGACGCCATATTACGCCTGCGGTTGAGCGGTCAGGCAACAAGACTGCGTTCCAACTCGGTCCAGCGCCGGTTGCAGGCACTGGCCGAAGCCTTGGGCTATGGTCGTTCGGAGATTGTGACGGGCTGATCGGGCGGGCAAAGCTGCGTGAAAAAGCCTTCGGTGTTGTTGAAGTTAAACATCCCGTCACCCTAACCACTACCCCATTGGGTACAGAATTTCTTTCGTAACCTTGTGCACCGCCGACATCACTTCCTTGCTCAGCTTCAGGTCAATCGCCGCGAAAATCTCGTCGAGTTGATCTTCGCGGCTGACGCCCACGATGGTCGAGGCCACAAAGTCATTCTGTTTCGACCAAGCCGTCGCTAGGGTGATGGGCGACATGCCCGCCTCTTTCGCAATGGCGACAATCCGCGCCGTTGATTCCAGCGCCCTTGGTCCGGCAAAACGCTGCGCCATGTCGAACTGGCGTTCCCCTTGCATTTCCAGATAGCGCGAGAAGCGGGCACCTTCCGGGCGCTGGTTGTCGAGATATTTGCCCGAAAGCACGCCGCCACCCAAGGGGGAATAGGGCAGCAACGACACGCCTTCCTGACGGCAGACCTGCTTCAGTTCATCTTCGAACCGGCGGTTGTTGATCGAATAATTATTCTGGATCGTATGGTAGCGCGCCGTGCCCAGCCGCTCCGAGGTCGCAAGCGACTTCATCAGGCCATAGCTGGTTTCATTCGAGCAGCCCAGCACGCGCACTTTTCCGGCGCGCACCAGTTCATCCAGCGTTTCCATGGTCTCGTCATAAGCGGTGTCATGGTCGGGCCAATGGGTTTGGTAGAGGTCGATATAGTCGGTCTGCAACCGGCGCAGGCTGTCTTCGACCGCGACGGTAATATTATGCCGGTCCAGCGCCGTCATGCCGCCGCGCTTGGGGGATTTGAACCACACATGGCTTGGGCCGGACACCTTCGTCGCCATGATGATCGCGTCGCGGTTCTTGCCCTTCATCCAGCGCCCGACAATTTCCTCGGTCCGGCCGACCCATTTGGTGTCGGGCGGAACAGGATAGCCCTCTGCCGTGTCGAAGAAGTTGATTCCGGCATCGAGGCATTTGTCCAATATGCGATGCGCCTCTGCCTCTTCGGTTTGCGATCCGAAGGTCATTGTTCCCATGCAGATGTCGGAAACAACAACAGCGCTTTTGCCCAGACGGCGATGTTCCATATTACTCTCCTAAAATGTCCCTGCTGCCCCGACGACCAGAAAGGCCAGGGCTGCCAGCAGCCCCGCCATCCGGTTGGACCGGAAATGGCCAAGCGCATTGCTGCCATCACGTTTGAGCGAGAAAAGCTGAAGCATCAAGTGAATAGCAACGGGCACCAGCGCGACGAGCGCCTGCTTTTCGGGGCGGATGCTCCAGATCGCCATGCCCCAGCCTGCAATCGCCAACGCATAGAAGACCGCCACGCCGCTGCGGATGTAACCGCCCAACCGCAAAGCGCTCGACTTGATGCCAACGAGCGCGTCATCTTCGCGGTCCTGCATGGCATAGATGGTGTCGTAGCCGATGACCCAGAAAATGGTGCCCGCATAGAGCCACAGCATCGTCGCATCGATCTGGCCAGTAATCGCGACCCATCCGACCGGCGCGCCCCAACTGAACACCAGTCCGAGCCAGAGTTGCGGCCACCATGTGATACGTTTCATGAAGGGATAGGCCGCAACGAGCCCAAGGCTGGCCAGGGAAACCAGTTGCGCCTCCCACCGCAGTTGCATGAGCACGGCGAGACCGACGAGGCAAAGGGTGAGCAGCCACGCCCACGCCGCCTTCACATTGACCGCGCCGCTTGGCAAAGGCCGCAGCGCGGTGCGCGCGACCTGCGCGTCGAGGTCGCGGTCGACGATGTCGTTATACACGCACCCGGCGCCGCGCATCGCAATGGCGCCGAGCAGCATCCACAGCGCCAGATCCCACTGCGCAATCAGTCCGCCCGACAGCGCCAGTCCATAAACGCAAGGCCAATAGAGCAGCCACCAGCCAATCGGCCGGTCAAAACGGGCAAGTAACGCAAAGGCGCGGAGCCTTGGAGGCAACAGGCCCATGAAGCCGCTATATTCACTGTCCGGAACCGTTTGAATCGCCATGGCACCGCTCTGCACAAAAATCCGCCCGTCGTCACGCCGAACTTGTTCCAAAAGCAGGATGACGCGCGGTCTATTTGGG
The DNA here is from genome assembly GCF_009768975.1 of Sphingorhabdus lacus. Classification (NCBI taxonomy): domain Bacteria; kingdom Pseudomonadati; phylum Pseudomonadota; class Alphaproteobacteria; order Sphingomonadales; family Sphingorhabdaceae; genus Sphingorhabdus; species Sphingorhabdus lacus. The sequence continues at coordinate 2,021,897 of NZ_CP035733.1, forward strand.
GTTAGGGAACCGTCATGCCCGCAACCCCCGCCTGGCCCCCGAAATCCACTCCGCGCCTGTTTGTCGAACAGCCGCTGGCCGAGGGGCAGGATGTCGCCGTGTCCGGTGGCGCGGCGCATTATCTGATCGGGGTCATGCGGCTGAAAGTGGACGCGCCCGTTGTCCTGTTCGATGATCAAACCGGCGAATATCTCGCCTATGTGGCGAGCGCGGGGAAGCGCGACCTGACGCTGCATGTGGCGCAACGCTTGCGCCCGCGCGAGGCTGTGCCGGATGTCTGGCTGTGTCAGGCGCTGGTCAAAAAGGACCGGTTTGACTGGATCGCGGAGAAAGCCTGTGAATTGGGCGCGGCGCGTTTTGTGCCCTTGCTGACGGCTCGCTGCGTCGTGGACAAGGTCAAGGAGGACAGGCTGCGCGCGCATATGATCGAAGCGGCCGAACAGTGCGAGCGGACGGCCTTACCGGAGATTGCGCCGCTGGCAAAACTCGACGCCCTGCTGCGCGAATGGCCGGCGGAACGCGCGCTCTATTTCTGTGACGAACGCGGGGGCGTGCCGTTCGGATCGGCTATCAAAGCCGGACCAGCCGCGCTGCTGATCGGGCCGGAAGGTGGCTTTACCGATGCGGAGAACAGCGCAATCCGCGCGCATCCGGCGGCGGTGGCCGTCTCGCTTGGCCCGCGGATATTGCGCGCCGATACGGCGGCGGTGGCGGCGCTATCGGTCTGGATGGCGGCGCAGGGCGACTGGGCCTAGTTCAGGCGCCCGACAAAGGAGATCGAAAAGCTGGATGGCCCCGTGGCGTTGGCGCCCTGCATCGTCCCCGTCGGCGCGTAACGGAACGCGCGGATGGCGGCGTTATAGCCACTGCCCAACGGCGCCGTAAAAGGCGCGCTTCCCGTGTTGGAATAGGTCACCATCGTGCCCTGGTTAAACGCATTGAGATTGCTGGGCCTTGCGCCTTCGGTAAAGGTGAAGGGCGTCGAGGCGTCGAGTGTGAAATTCGGCGGAAATGCATCGACGATGACGATGCTGTTGGCATCGACCGACAAATTGCCGGTATTCTGCACCGTGATGGTATAGCGCACAATCGCGCCGGGAATAGATTTGGGATTGGCCGCGCTGACGCCATCGGACAGCACCGTCGATGTCTTTGACACCACCAAAGTCGCATTACCCGCCAGCCGCGTGTTGGTTACGACGCAACTGATAACATCACCCAAGACCGGCGTGATATTCCCCGGCACGGTCGTAGGGAAAGTCGTCGTGACCCCGTTGGTCGCGTTCGTGCAGGCGAGAGTGGACGTATATTGCGACAGGCTGCCCGGGCCGGACATGATTTCATCCAAGGTGTAGGCGGTCCCCGGCGTGACCTGCACCAAGCCGGTATTTCCGCCGGTCACCGTGGTGCCAGTGCCGGTCGTTGTAGCCGACGCCACAACGGTCGATGCCTGGTTGATCCGCACGGTAAACTGGTCGGTATTAAATCGCCGTCCCCCTGCGCCGAGTGCCTTGCTGATCCGGATATGCGGAAAGGCAGCGTTGTTGAACACGCAAATCACCGCATCCCCGAACTGCAACGCGCCAAAATTGTAGCTGGTGGTCAGCAGGTTGGTGGGCAACGGCGTGGTCGAGCTGGTTGTGGTATTCGTACAGGTCAGCCGGCTTTCATATTTTGCCAGCGTACTAACGCTGCCTGCGGCCATGGCCTCGGACAAGGTCAACGGTATGCCGGACGCCAGCGAAAGCGGCGTGGCGGAAAATGGTCCATTTCCGGTCCCGGTCGTGGTGCCGGATGCCAGCGTCGTTCCCGACGATGTTGCGGACACGCGAAAGGTGAACTGGTCCGCCGCGTTGACGCGTGCGCCGGTGATCGTCTTGCGCAGACGGATCGAGGCGAAGCGCACCGCGAACATCGCGCCTTGCAAGCCACCCGCCTGCATATTGGTGGTGACTGTGGTCGGGCTGTTTGACCCGACAATATAGCCCCCGACCGTGCCCGGCACGCCCGTTTCGGTGAATGTCGACGTACCGGTTCCGGTGATCGTCGGATAGTTATTGCCGCTGATCGGGTTGACCTGATCCAGGATCTGCCACCCCGTACCGTTGGTGACGAATTGCAAGTTCTCGCCATCATTGGTGGATTCCGCATCCGCGGCCACAAAAGAGTAAGCAGTCACCGCAGGCGCACCCGGCGGTGGCGTGATCGTTATCCCTGAAAAGGTGATCGATTTACTGCCCGCCGCCGAAGTATAGAGCACGGGCCGGCCGGGAATACCGAGAAAGGCTGTGTTGCCGACGGCGGCCCCGGTCCAGGATGGCGCAGCGATCGAGTTGAACGCAGCCGCGGTCGTCGGTGTCACCTTCAGGTTGAACGACAGCGTCGATCCATCATTCAGGTTGAACGAGAAATTCTGACCCGCCGCAGAGCGCGCGGTCGCATCATTATAGGTCGAAAAATCCAGCCAGCAGTAAGTTTCCCACCCCTGCGGCGCGGTGCCTTGCGACGCAGCGGGCGCACAGCTCTGCGCTTGGGCGGATGTCGATCCGAAGCCCATCAAAAGGACGAACAAAGTCGCCAACAGTAGCCGAAGCCTTTGGGTCAAAAGTCTTTGCAATGGAGGTCCTGGTCGTAACACTCGCGACCATATGTAGCGGGCTAAGGTTAACGACCCGTAATTGTGTTAACTTTTGCCGCAAAATGACCAGATTTTACAAATTGGATGTGGGGACTTCTGCCGTTCTTTATTATTAATTAAGTCCTATGCTTTAGCCGTTCCGTTGGATGTGGGGACCGGAGCGAAAATGAAAATGGGATCGCTTCCTGTTTGGAATGCAACCTTGTTGCGCGCGGTCAGTGCCATTGTGGTGCTGCTGATGATGGCGTGCGGCCTACCCGCATCGGCTGTCGCGCAGACGGTAACCCAATATACGAATACGACCACCGGAAATATCGTCGACTCGACCAATTGCGCGACCACAGTGACGCGAACATTCACAGTAGGAACAAGTTTCCTCGTCGCCGACGTCAACCTCGGCGTTTTGCTGAGCCATACCTACCGATCCGATTTGCGTATCACGCTGACCTCGCCGCTGGGAACCAGTGTCCAGATCATGACCAATGTCGGTGGCGCGGCGGACAATTTGAATGTCCTGTTTGACGACGAAGCGGCTGCGGCGATTTCATCCCATAGTGTGGACGATACGACAGGAACAGTTCCCCCTTATTTGCGCACATTCCGGCCGACGGCGGTAATGACCGCATTTGACGGACAAAATGCGCAAGGCGCATGGACCATGGTCATTTGCGATTCCGTATCGATAGATGTCGGCACATTCACCCGTGCCGACCTCTATTTGACGAGCGCCCCCGCCAGCTATGCCGATCTTTCGCTCACCAAGACCGTCAGCAACGCCAACCCGGCGAGCGGCGGCGCGATTTCCTATACTTTGGCCGTCACCAACGCCGCGGGTTCGACGTCCACGGCTTCGGGCGTGACGGTGTTGGATATCCTGCCCGCCGGGGTTTCCTTTGTCAGCGCCTCCGGCTTTGGCAGCTATGACAGCGCCACCGGAGTCTGGACTGTCGGCAGCATCCCTGCAGGAACCACCCGGACGTTGACGATAAACGTAACCGTGACGGCAGGGCTTGGAACCACTATCCAGAATGATGCCGAAATCAGCGCATCGTCCGTAGCGGATCTGGATTCGACGCCGAACAACGCATCCGTAAATGAAGATGATGACGCGGCTGTCAGCTTTACTACGACTGGCACCCGTACCGCCGGTACGCCGCCGACGCTGGTCTGCCCAAATGGCACGACCCTGCTGGACTGGAACGCGCAAAGCTGGACCAGCGGCAGTTCGACCGGGACCGCGACTGTGGCCAATATCGGCACCATCGGTTTCAATGTGACCACGCAAGGCACGTTCACCATCCCGTTGCAACTCAACGCGACGATCACGGGCGGATTACCGGGCCAGAACTCGCTGTACCAGAATGTCGAATATACCACGCGCACGCAAACGACGACGACCGTTGTCACCTTGCCGACCGCGGTGCCCGGCACACAGTTTACGATCTTTGATGTCGACTATGCACCCAATGACTTTGCCGACAAGATGACCATCACGGGCAGTTACAATGGTTCGTCGGTTACTCCGACGCTGACCAATGGCATCACCAACTATGTCTTCGGCAATGTCGCCATCGGCGATGTCACCGCGTCAGACACCACCAGCCAGGGCACGGTCGTTGCAACCTTCGCATCGCCCGTCGATACGATCACGATCGTCTACGGCAACCACACGACAGCCCCCGCCGATCCCGACGGGCAAGCCATTGCCATCAACGACTTCACCTTCTGCAATCCGCAAACCACGCTCAGCGTCACCAAGCTGAGCACCGTAGTGAGCGACGGTGTCAGCGGCAGCAATCCCAAGTCCGTTCCCGGTGCCATTGTCCGCTATTGCGTGCTCGTGTCCAATTCGGGCAGCGCCACCAGCAGCAATGTCGTTGCCACCGACAGCATTCCGGCCAATCTGACGTTCGTTCCGGGCAGCATGCTCTCCGGTACATCCTGCGCGGCAGCGACCACGGCAGAGGATGACAATAATAGCGGCGGCGATGAAACCGACCCGTTCGGTATGGATTTTGCCGGGAATGTCGTGACCGGCCGGGCCGCATCGCTCGGTCCAGCGGCCAGCTTCGCCATGGTTTTCAATGCAACGGTAAATTAGGCGCGCGAAAAACTCCAAAAACAGGGGTGAATTTTGTGCGGGAGATGATAATCTATAACTATGGTTATAGATTTGACCCGTCGCACATTATCCGGATGGCTGACCAAGGCCGTGATTTGCGCTGCCATGTTGCTGTGTACGATCACCCCTGGTTTTGCGCAGACCGCGATCAATTATACCAACACAATTGATGCCGCCATTTCGGAAACCCTGTCCCCCTGCGCAAACCCGTTAAATCGTATTTTCAACGTTCCGGAGACGTATACGATAGCCGACGTCAACATCGGGGTTCTGCTTGGCCACACACGGCGGAACAATTTGATCATAACGCTGACGTCCCCTGCCGGCACCAGCGTCACCTTGTTCCGAAATACCGGGGGATCACGCAGTAATCTCAATGTGCTGTTCGACAGTGCAATTCCGACCTCCGTGAACACGCATACCGCTGCGAACGATACGGCAGTCGCGACAACGATAGCACCCCCCTATCAGCGCAGCTTTGCACCGGTGCAAAGTTTAAACGTGTTTAACGGCCAGAATGCGAACGGGCCGTGGACATTGAGCATTTGTGATAATGCGACGGGAAATGCCGGAACATTTTTCCATTCCACCTTGTCGATCATTCCGCTCCGCGCCACGCTCAGTGTAACGAAGATAAGTGTTGCGCAATTTGACTCTGTAAGCGCCACGAACCCGAAGTCCGTGCCCGGTGCACGCGTCCGCTATTGCATTACCATTTCCAATAATGGCCCGGGTCTGGCGACGACGATCGCAGGCACCGACATCATCCCCCCCAACACAAGCTATGTCCCGAATTCATTACGCTCGGGCAACGACTGCGCGAGCACGTTAACTGCGGAAGATGATGACGCCGTGGGTGCCGACGAATCCGATCCGATGGGTGCATCGGTATCGGGATCGGTACTCTCCCTCTCGGCCCCGACAATGGCGAACGCCGCCAGCTTTGCCCTTGCCTTTCTTGTCACGGTCAACTGACGCAATGAAATTGCTGGCAATACAGCCGCGACATTTCTAAACCCCCGCCATGAGCACAAAAACAGTTTCGAATCGCAACGAACCCGTCATCGAAAGCCGCGACCAACTCGTTGCAGCGATCGCCAAGGGAGAGAAACCTAAGGACCGGTGGCGCATCGGGACCGAGCATGAGAAATTCGTTTATTGCCGCAAGAATTTCAACGCCCCCTCCTATGACGAACCCGGCGGAATTCGCGACCTGTTGATGGCGCTAACTGAATTTGGTTGGGCGCCTGTGATGGAAGGCGACAATGTCATCGCGATGAGCGGCCCTGACGGTACAGTCAGTCTGGAACCTGCGGGCCAGTTGGAACTGTCCGGCGCGCCGCTTGAAAATCTGCACCAGACCTGCGCCGAAACGGGGCGGCATCTGAAACAGGTGAAAGCCATTGGCGAAAAGACTGGCAAGGGCTTTCTGGGTCTAGGCCTGTGGCCCGACAAGACCCGTGAAGAGCTGCCCATCATGCCCAAGGGCCGCTATGAAATCATGCTGCGCCATATGCCGCGCGTCGGCAGCATGGGTCTCGACATGATGCTGCGCACCTGCACCATCCAGGTCAATCTCGATTTTTCGAGCGAAGCCGACATGGCGCACAAATTCCGTACCTCTTTGGCGCTCCAGCCGCTGGCAACCGCGTTGTTCGCCAACTCACCCTTTCTGGAAGGAAAACCGAACGGTTTCCTGAGCTATCGCAGCCATATCTGGTCGGACACCGATCCACACCGCACCGGCATGTTACCCTTCGTGTTTGACGACAATTTCGGCTATGAACGTTATGTCGATTATATGCTGAATGTGCCGATGTATTTCGTCTATCGCGACGGTAAATATATCGATGCCGCGGGCCTCGATTTCAAAGATTTCCTGAAGGGTGAATTGTCGGTTCTGCCGGGTGAAAAGCCCACCGTCACCGATTGGGAAGACCATATGTCGACCGCCTTTCCCGAGGTCCGGTTGAAAAGCTTCCTCGAAATGCGCGGGGCCGATGGCGGCCCGTGGAACCGCATCTGCGCCCTGCCCGCCTTTTGGGTCGGATTGCTCTACGATCAGGGCGCGTTGGATGCAGCCTGGGACGAGGTCAAGCATTGGACGATGGAAGAGCGCGAGGCGCTGCGCTCGGCCGTGCCTGCGCAAGGGCTCAACGCTGCGCTCCCCGGTGGCGGGAAGCTGCTCGACCTTGCAGGGCGCATCCTCGACATTTCCTCGGCAGGCCTGACAGCGCGCGATTGCCTGAACAGCAGCGGCGACAATGAAACCGGTTTCCTTGATCCGCTGCGCGAAATCGTGGCGTCGGGGAAGACGATGTCGGAACAATTGCTCGACAAATATCATGGCGAATGGGGCGGCGATGTGCGCCGTGTCTATGACGAAATGAGCTTCTGACCAGCAGTGCAAATCGGCCACAGTAGTGGCAAAAATTGTCGCAAAACTGCAATGTGAGGTTGACCCTTTAAACGGGAAGAATGATGGCGCGATTAACGGTGCCGGAAGTGCACCGATTCTTCTTCGATCCATTGACTTTCAGGGAGTCTCCCATGCGTTCTATCCATTCTACAATCGTATCCGGCGTCGCCATCGCCATTGCCTCCACCAGCCTGTTCGTCGCGCCTGCCGCCGCGCAAGACGCTGCTGCTGCCGAAGATGAAGGCCTGACCGAAATCGTCGTGACCGCGCAGCGTCGCGAAGAAAATCTGCAGGACATTCCCTTGTCCGTCGACGTTGTTTCGGGCGAAAAGCTTGATGCGATCAACGCAGGCGGCGGCGACATCCGCGCCTTTGCCGGCCGCGTCCCCAGCTTGAACATCGAAAGCTCGTTCGGCCGCACCTTCCCGCGCTTTTACATCCGCGGTCTCGGCAACACCGACTTCGACCTCAACGCATCGCAGCCCGTCAGCATCGTCTATGACGATGTCGTTCTGGAAAACCCGATCCTGAAAGGCTTCCCCGTATTCGACGTCGATCGCGTCGAAGTCTTGCGCGGACCGCAAGGTACTCTCTTCGGCCGCAACACCCCTGCCGGTATTGTGAAGTTCGACAGCGTGCGTCCTGACAAGGAAGGCGCCAACTATCTGAAGGCATCTTTCGGCCGGTTCAACACCGCCGGTATCGAAACCGGAATTGGCGGCAAGGTCACCGACAGCCTGTCGATCCGTGGTTCGCTCTCTTGGCAGCGCCGCAGCGACTGGGTCGACAATATCGACAATTTCAACAATGGCAGCGATCTGGAAGGCTATGCCGACCTCGCCGCCCGTCTGCAGGTACAATATGCGCCCGCCGACAATGTGAAGCTGCGCGTTACGGGCCAGTATCGCGATTTTGACGGCACCGCCCGCGTCTTCCGCGCCAACCTGTTCGCACCGGGCACCAACAATCTGGTCGGTCTGGGCGGCGTCAACACCCCGTTCCGCCGGGATCAGGTGCGCGCCGATGGCCTGAACTTCCAGAAACTGAAACTGTACAGCGTCGCCAGCAACTTCGAATATGATTTCGGCCCTGCGACCCTGACCTCGGTCACCTCGTGGTGGAGCGGCAAATATACCAGCCGTGGCGATATTGACGGCGGTGTGCCTGCTGGCCCGGGTTTCATCCCCTTCTCCGCCAACTCGCAGGACGATGTTCCCGATCTCGACCAGTTCACGCAAGAACTGCGCATTTCCTCGAACAATGACGAAGGCCTGAAATATCAGGCAGGCGTGTTCTACTTCGACGAAAGCCTCGCCATTGCGTCGTTCAACTACGATACGCCCACCGGCACCCGCCCCAGCGTAACCGCGCTGCAGCAGCAGGATTCCAAGGCTTGGGGCGTGTTCGGGTCGCTGACCTATCCGGTAACCGAGCAGCTCTCGCTGACCGCTGGTCTGCGTTACAATGACGACAAGCGTCGTCTGGACGTTGGTCGCGGCGGCTTCTTCGGCGCCATCGGCAATGGCTTTGCCAAGGTTCAGGACAACAACCTGACCTGGGATGTCAGCGCCACCTACGAAGCGTCGGACGCCGTGAACGTCTATGCCCGCGTGGCCAAGGGCTATCGCGCGCCATCAATCCAGGGCCGTGCGCTGTTCGTCTTCACCACGGTTCAGGACGCGATCAGCACCGCCGATTCCGAAACGATCATGTCGTACGAAGCCGGTATCAAGACGCAGTTCTCCAACCGCCTGCGCTTCAACCTGTCGGCGTTCAAATATGATTTGAACAATGCGCAGTTGACCGCCGTCGGTGGTGCCAGCAACGCAGCCCGCCTGATCAACGTCGACAATGTCGCTGGCTATGGCTTCGAAGCCGAGCTGGAGGCACGCCCTGTCGACAATCTCAGTCTGACCGCAGGGATCAGCTATAACAATGCCGAAATCGACGACGCCAACGCGTTCATCACCGGCTGCGGCGGCGGTTGCACCGTGACCGACCCGGTCCGTCCCGGCAGCCCCGGCATCTTCTCGATCGACGGCAACCAATTGCCGCAGGCACCGAAATGGTCGATCAACTGGACCGCAGGCTATGGCGTGCCGGTTGCGGGCGGCGAAATCTATGCCTTCACCGATTGGGCGTACCGGTCGAACGTCAACTTCTTCCTCTACACCTCGGCAGAGTTTAATGACGACCATATGCTCGAAGGCGGCCTGCGCCTCGGCTACCGCACCGACCGTTTCGATATTGCCGGCTATGTCCGCAACATCACCAACGACGCGTCGGCCGTGGGCGGCATCGACTTCAACAACCTGACCGGTTTCGTCAACGAACCGCGGATCTACGGTCTGGAAGCATCGATCAAGTTCTGATTAGGGGTTGGGGACAGTCCCTGATGGGACTGTCCCCGACACATAGGCCGCAAGCCCCACATTGATACTTGCCCCGCCACGCCAACAGCGTTAAGGGCGCATCTCTTCGCGGAAACGTGAAGTGCAGGAGTTTAGCTCAGTTGGTAGAGCATCGGTCTCCAAAACCGAGGGTCGTGGGTTCGAGTCCCCCAACTCCTGCCATTTTTCAATGGTTTTGCTGGTTTTAAGGCTCGGGCTGCAATAGCTCACCTTCCGTGGATCATGCCCAGCACCTCGCCATTGGCGGCGGATATCCTGATTTCAAACACGCCCCCTTTAAGATTAGGATCGTCGGGAAAACTGCCTTTTACGATCCAAATCGTGCCTGCTTTCGAAACCAATAATGGTTTTTGCTCGTCAATGGTTTGCTGGCCATAATATTCCACACCATATATCCCGGCGATTTTAGCGGCCATCTCGGGCGTCCGCACATAGCCACCCGCGGGTTTATATGTTTCCACCATTTCCTTCGATGGTTCGCTTTCCGCCCCGTCATACCGGTAATCGGCAGGTGCCTGGCAGGAGGATAATATGACCAAGGGGATGATGCATCTAATCGAGACCATAAGTCTGCTCCTCCGCCAACCAGGCTCGTGTTGACTGACAGCTTATCAGTCGGCTTTCGGTCACATAGCTCCGCTCAATGCCCCTTCGCACCCGCGACCTTGTGATGCACCCAGACAATGATCGCACCCAACGCCAGGCCGAACACGCCGCAGAGCGCCGCGTCGACAAACCACGCCAGCGCGCCTTCGTGCAGGCCGACATATTCGGCGGGGTGAATGTGGAAACCGTGGATGATGATCTGGCCGCCGACCCACAGCATCGCCGCAGTGCCGATGGTCGACAGTGCCGTCAGAAGCTTCGGCATCCCGCGCACCATGGCGCGGCCGATGGCGCGGGTGGCGCCGAGCTTGCGTTGCGCCATGTTCAAGCCAATGTCATCCATCTTAACGATCAGCCCGACCACACCATAAACCGCAATCGTAATGGCAACGGCCACCACGGCCAATGTCGCTGCCTCCAGCCAGACCGAGGTTTCGGCAAGCTGCTTCACTTCATTCAGGGCAATCGCCATGATTTCCGCAGACAGGATGAAGTCGGTGCGCACCGCGCCCTTGACCATCACCTCCTCATGCTCCGCGCTTGTCAGTTCGGCGACCTCTTCCGCCAAGGTCTCTTCCTCATGCGGGCTGAGCTTTTCGATAACTTTCTCCGCCCCCTCAAAACACAGATAGGCCCCGCCCAGCATCAACAAGGGCGTAATCGCCCATGGCAGGAACAGGCTGAGCACCAGCGCCACCGGCAGGATGATCACAATCTTGTTGAACAGCGACCCCTTGGCGATGCGCCAGATGATCGGCAATTCGCGGTCGGGGGTGAAGCCGGTCACATATTGCGGCGTCACGGCGGTATCGTCGATCACAACACCCGCGGCCTTGCTGCTTGCCTTACCAGCGGCGGCGGCGACATCGTCTACCGACGCGGCGGCGACTTTGGTGATGGTGGCAATATCGTCGAGTAAGGCGGCGAGACCGGATGGCATGGGCGAGAGATTCCTGTTGCAAAGACCATGTTGGAAATAGCCCAGAGGGGCGGTGCGTCAAGGCATTACGGTGGCGGAGGGGGCTTCAGAAATTCCGCCCGAACGAAACCAGATCGCTGTCCGGATCACCATCACCGCTAATCATGCCACGCAACATCTGACCGGCCATCATCGAAAAGGTGATGCCATTGCCGCCATAGCCCATTGCCGCAAAGCAGTTGGGCATCTTGGGAATGGGACCAATCGTGGGCGTGCCTGTCTCTGAATCGCCGAAACTGCCGCTCCAGCTATAGGCGGGCGTGGGGTCGATCATCGGCAGCAGCTTGGCCAGTTTTTCCGTCAACCTGGCCGTCTTTGCCTCGTTCAGGGCATCGCGTTCATCGGCATCGGCAATTTCCGCATCTTCGCCGCCGCATATGACATGCCCTTTGGGCGTCGTGCGGATGTAGAGATAGGGGTCCGCCGCTTCCCAGATGATACAGCCTGTCGGCCATATTTTGCGCGGCTGCGCCTTGGTCGCAATGACCCAGGTGGAAATGATCTTGTTTCCCTTGCGCGGAATGCCTTTCAGCATTTCATATCCGGTCGCAATGACCAGCGATGCGCACTGGATTTCCACGCCGTCCGCGGTCTGGACGACCACACCCGCTTTTGATGACTCGATATCCGTCACCTCGACCGGCGCGTACAATTTGGCTCCCTTGGCTATCGCGCTTTTCAGATAGCCAGCCGCCAGCAAGCGCGGGTCCGCCATATAGTTGTCGCGCCCGACAATGGCGGATCGCCCCTTGATCCCGTAATTTTCCAAAACCTCGGCGGGCTTGAGAAAGCTGACCTCGAAACCGGCGCGCCGCCTGGCATCGGCTTCGCGCGCCAAACCTTCGGCGTTGAGGACATTGCCCGACAAATAGAGCGAATCGCGCGTTGCCTGCTGGGCCTTTATGCCCAGCGCGCGTGTTCGTTCGCGCAACGCATCCACCGCCAGCCGTGACCGGCGCCACAACCGTTCGGCACGGTCCAGCCCGATGCGGTCGGACAGGTGCGACAAGGGCGTATCAATTTCATATTGCAGCAGGGCGGTGGACGCCGACGTGGAACCGCGCACGGGTCCGCGACGGTCGACAATGACGGTCTTCAATCCCGCATCGCTCAGCGATTCTGCGATAATCGAACCGGAAATACCCGCGCCCACCACCAGAACGTCGCAACTGACCTTTCGCGTCAATTGCTGGGTAGGAATGGACGGAAGACGCTGGTCGAGCCACAGCGGACGACCCGTCCGTAAATCGCGTTGAATGGTTGCTGACATAAATATCCCCTTTGCGCGATACTGAACACCGCAGAAGGGCATGGGTTCCGCCTGCTCCAGCGCGATGTTTGCGTGGGCATGGGGGTGCCTAATGCTACTTGCCTCCGCGCGAATCTCTGGCTAAAGGCCTAGTCTTTCCGAAATCGGAACCTATATCGCTCTCGACCCCGCAGGTCGGAGCGCTGGCGGCTACCCTCGGAAGTGAAACAGGAAGAAGTGATATGGCAAAAACAAGCCCCGGTGAGTTCATCCGTCAGGTACGGACCGAAATCGGCAAGGTAGTATGGCCCACGCGGCAGGAAACCGTGCAGACCGCTATCATGGTGCTGATCATGACGATCATACTTGCCTTCTTCTTCCTGGGCGTCGACGCGGTTTTTGCCGCGATTGTGAAGGGGCTGCTGTCGCTGGCCCAAGGCTAAGCGCGGCAAGAGAAAAGAATAGAAGATATGGCACGCTGGTACATCATTCACGCTTATTCGGGTTTTGAAAACAAGGTCCGTGACCAGATACTCGCCGAAGCGGAGCGCATTGGCCTCTCGCAACTGGTCGAAGCCGTCGAGGTTCCGACCGAACAGGTCACCGAAGTGCGCCGTGGCAAGAAGATCAAGGCGGAACGCAAGTTCTTCCCTGGCTATGTGCTCGCCAAGCTGAACATGAATGACGATGTCTATCACCTTGTGAAGAACACGCCAAAGGTCACCGGTTTCCTCGGTGCGGGCAACAAGCCGCAGCCGATCAGCGAAGCCGAAGCCGCACGCATTCTGAACACGAAGCAGGAACTGGAAGCTGCGCCCAAGAAGCGCGTTTCGGTCGATTACGAAATCGGCGATCAGGTCAAGGTATTGGGCGGCCCGTTCGCAAGCTTCAACGGTCTGGTCGAAGAACTCGACTTCGACAAGAACCGCGTCAAGGTATCGGTATCGATCTTCGGCCGCGCAACACCGGTCGAGCTGGACTTCGAAGAAGTCGAATTGATGAAGTAACAGACGCGGGGAACCATTACCCTGAAACAAGTTCAGGGTGACGAGTTTGTTGATTTAAGCGTCGTGTTAGACTATGCGCGCTCCTTCCTTGATGAGAATCAGGGAAAAACCGTGCGGGAGGCTTTCTTCGGAATCGCCGTTTGACCGCTTAATTTGATCCGCCAATGCGCGCGCGCAAAGGCGGAGAAAGAATGAAAGGAGGCCACTCATGGCCAAGAAGATTGACGGCTATATCGGCCTGCAGGTTCCTGCAGGTTCTGCCACCCCCTCCCCGCCGATCGGCCCTGCATTGGGTCAGCGCGGCGTGAACATCATGGAATTCTGCAAGCAGTTCAATGCCGCCACCGGCGACATGGAAAAGGGCACGCCGATTCCAACCAAGATCACCGTTTTCGCGGACAAGAGCTTCACCTTCGTAATGAAGTCGCCGCCAGCAACCTATCTGATCAAGAAGGTTCTCGGCCTGAAGTCCGGTTCGAAAGAACCCGGCAAGGTTTCGGCAGGAAAGATCACCCGCAAGCAGCTTGAAGAAGTCGCCACGTTGAAAATGGCTGACCTCAACGCGAACGACATGGACGCGGCTGTAAAAATCATCGCAGGCTCGGCTACCGCCATGGGCCTCGAAATCGTGGAGGGCTGAACCAATGGCCAAGCTGACCAAGAAAGCAAAGTCGCTCGCACATCTCGATGCTGACAAGCTGTATGGCGTTGACGAAGCGCTGAAGACCATCAAGGAACTGGCAACTGCCAAGTTTGACGAAACCATCGAAGTTGCGTTGAACCTGGGCGTTGATCCTCGTCATGCCGACCAGATGGTCCGTGGCATGGTTTCGCTTCCTGCCGGTACCGGTAAGGAAATGAAGGTTGCCGTGTTCGCACGCGCCGACAAGGCCGCTGCTGCGACCGCTGCTGGTGCCGACAAGGTAGGTGCCGAAGACCTGATGGAAGACATGCTGGCCGGTAACCTCGATTATGACCGCGTTATCGCAACGCCGGACATGATGGGTATCGTTGGCCGTCTCGGTAAGACATTGGGTCCCAAGGGCCTGATGCCAAACCCGAAGCTGGGCACGGTTACCATGGACGTTGCCGAAGCAGTCAAGGCTGCCAAGGCTGGCCAGGTTGAGTTCCGCGTTGAAAAGCAGGGCATCATCCACAGCGGCATTGGCAAGAAGAGCTTCTCCGACGCCGATCTGCGCAAGAATTTCGACGCGCTGGTCGATGCGGTTATCAAGAGCAAGCCAAGCGGTTCCAAGGGCAAGTACCTTCGCAAGGTCGCGATCAGCTCGTCAATGGGCCCTGGCCTGAAGGTCAATCTGGCCGACGTTGCTGGCGCATAAGCCTGCACATTTAGATTAGAATAAGGGGCCGGAGGGAAACTTCCGGCCCTTTTTCATTGCCCGCTGTTCGCGGTGCTCCGCTTTGCGGCAAAACGCGGCCAGAGCAGGCTGAGCGCCAGACCGCCCATGACCAGCGCGGCAGCCAATAGCTTCCAGCTCTGCAAGGGTTCGCCAAGAAATAACGCCGAGGCCCCCATGCCGAACACAGGCACCAGCAGCGCCATCGGCGCCACCGTCGCCGTCGGATGCCGCGCGAGCAGCCATCCCCAGACGCCATAGCCGAACATCGTATTGCCCACCGCTTGCCACACCACAGCGGCCCAAGTCGTCACAGTCGCCTCCTGCGCACCGGCGATCAAGGCGGGTGCGCCTTCGAACAGCAGGGCGAGGAGGAGCAAGGGCGGGACCGCAAAGATGCTGGCCCAGACCACATAGGCGAGCATGTCGACCTTGCCCGCGGCCCGGGACACCATATTACCACTCGACCAGCAAAAGGCGGCGGTGACAACAAGGCCCAGCCCCAAGGGCGTGGCGCTGCCGTCCGAATGGGTCAGGATAACGGCGAGCCCGCTGGTCGCCAGCGCGAGCGCGGCCCATTGAAACCCGCGCACCCGCTCGCCGGTCAGGCGCATCGACAGGGCGATGGTGAAAAACACCTGGATCTGCACAACCAGTGAGGCGAGGCCCGGCGTAATGTCGCTTTTCATCGCCAGAAAAAGCAGCCCGAACTGCCCCGCGCCGATCAGCACGCCATAAGCGGCGAGGTTGCCCAGAGGCACTGACGGGCGCTTTAGAAAGAATGCGGCGGGTAGAAAGGCGCAGGCAAAGCGCAAGGTGGCGAGCCACAGGGGCGGCAGATGCGCCAGCGCCAATTTGATAACGACGAAATTCGTGCCCCATACCGCCATCACCGCCAGGGCGAGCAGCAGATGCAGGCGTGGCAGGGCGGAATTGTGCGGCATCCCAGCGCCCTAGCCGCTCCGTCCCGATTTGCGAACAGTTTAATCCAGCGGGACAATCTCGACGGGAAGGTCTTCGGCCTTGGCCCCACAATATTGTTCGGGCCAATGCGCAAAAGGACGCACCGATCCTTGGGTCCGCCACCGCTCGACACGGGCCAGATCCGCGTCGGCAACCACCCACGCCCCCTGCCCTTCGGTGCCGATCGCAACCACACCATCGTCGGGGCTGTCCCCGTCAGGGGGAACGAAAATCCCGGCTGCGCCAAAATTTTCATCGAGCGCGGGGGACCAGGGCGCCATGCCGACGGTCGGAGCCTGCACCA
Organism: Sphingorhabdus lacus; assembly: GCF_009768975.1. Lineage (NCBI taxonomy): Bacteria > Pseudomonadati > Pseudomonadota > Alphaproteobacteria > Sphingomonadales > Sphingorhabdaceae > Sphingorhabdus > Sphingorhabdus lacus. The sequence goes on from NZ_CP035733.1 coordinate 2,037,953, forward strand.
CGAAAATCTGGTTCTCCAGCGCCCGTGCCTGCGCCCCGATCCGGACGCGGTAATAGCCCTGCAGACTGTCGGTGCAGGATGGACAAAGGACCACCTGCGCGCCGGCTATGGCTTGAGTGCGCGCTATCATCGGGAATTCAACATCATAGCAGGTCGAAATGCCCAGCATCCCCAGAGGCGTCCGGAACACACGCAGGCGGGTACCGCCCTTTATGTCCCAGGATTCCCGTTCAAAGCGCGTCATCATGATCTTGTCCTGATGCCCGCTTTGCCCGTCGGGTAGATAGAGTGTTGCCCGGTTGACGATCCGCCCGTCGTCCACCTCATGCGGCCGCGTCCCGCCAAGCAGCGTGAGGCCAAAGCGCCGTGCCAGATCGGCATAATGGGCATCGATCTGCGGTCCGAGCGCAACCACAGCCCGCAGGGACGCATGCAGGTCGCTCGCCGTCGCGCTATTGATCGCGGCCAGTTCCATCGCCGCATATTCCGGAAACACCAAAAGCTGCGCACCCTGCCCCGCCGCATCGGCCACCCATTGCGCCACTTTGGTCTGCCAAGCGGCAAAGCTGTCGGGCTGCCCGATGGTATATTGGGCGGCGGCGATGCGGACCGGCGCGGTCACAGGTTGCGCATCCAAAATTGCATCTGGTGCGCGCTTTCAGACGTATCACCCACATCCTGCCATTCGAGCGTTCCGGTCAAACCGGGCACCGGCGCATAGCCGCGGGCGCGCCAGAAGGGATGCAGATCGCGGGGGCTAGCGGGCCGCATCGGATGATCGTCGGGACGGATCACCGCACAAAAAGCCGTCTGAACCGCCCCTGCCGCCCGGGCAGCAGCTTCGCGGGCGTCGAAAAAGCGATGGCCGATGCCCTGCCCCTGATAGGCGGGCAGCAAGACCGACTCCCCGAAATAGAAGATGCGCGCGATATCCAGCCCTTGGCGCCTCAACGGTTCCTGAAACTCGGGCTTTTGTCCCGCCATCGGGGATGCCGTCGCCGCACCGACAATCGCGTCGCCATCCTGTGCCACAACCAACGCCGAGCCGGGTTCGCGGATGAATTCAGCGAGATATTCCGCCTCATAGTCCGCCGTCCCGTCATAGAGATACGGCCAGCCCCGAAAGATACGGATACGCAGATCGGACAACGCCGGAATGGCGGCATGCCGCTCCTCTGCATCCGTCAACGTGCGGACGACGACGGTCATGAAACCTGGGCGATCCAGTCGGCAAGGTTATAATAGACCGAAACACGCGCAATCTTTCCGTCGCGGATTTCGAAGAAGCCGCCAGCAGGTAGAGTATAGCTTTGGCCGTGCGCCGCCGGGAAACCTTCGTCGGCAACCTTGTAGATGCCGTGCACCATGAATTCGGCGGCCGCACGTGCGCCGTCCGGGCTGGTCATGATGACGATATCCTTCAGCTGCTCGCTATAGGCATGGTCCATCCGGCCCAGAAAGGCGCGAAATGCATCCTTGCCGCTTTCGCGATCGCCCTGATTGATGTCATGGGCAACATCATCGGTAAGGCAGGCCAAAATGCCTTCAATGTCCATGGCATTGAACGCGGTATAATAGCGTTCGATCAGGGCCATAGAGGTTTCACGGACATCTGGCATATCTGCTCCTATCTTGCCTTGGCTGTTCAACGTGACCGGATTAGGTCAGCGCGACAAAGCTTGTCCAGTAAGATAAATTGTCCAAAGCCGCACGAGATTTCGGGATTCGCACGGCCGGAAACAGCGCGGAATTCCCCAACGGCCTTGACTCTGCCCCTGATCCTGCTAGTGGCGGCGACGTTCGGCAAGGCGACGGCCTTTCCGGACAACCGTCCGAGACAGTTGGTGATGGGAATTTGCCCATCTTAATGTCCAGCCTAGACGGGGATAGAGATTTCAGGTTTGGCCCTTGTGCCTGCCTTCGCCAATTGCTCCCGACGTTCATTGTCGCGAGTTCGGCATGAAACTTCCCCACGGACTAAGCTACGGGTCACGCATCTGCGTGGTTCGAATTTCGTGTTGGGTTTGTCCGGCTCGCCGGAAAGACCCGAAAAAGGAGTAATGCATGAACCGTTCTGAAAAGACCGAAACAGTTGCATCGCTGAACGCCACTTTTAACGAAGCGGCGGTTGTTGTCGTTACCCGGAACCTCGGGTTGACGGTTGCACAATCGACCGACCTTCGTTTGAAGATGCGGGATGCCGGCGCAAGCTACAAGGTCGCCAAGAACCGTCTTGCCAAGATCGCCCTTGAGGGAACGCAATATGGTGCGGTAGCAGAATTGCTCACCGGACCTACGGCGCTCGCCACATCGTCGGACCCGGTCGCCGCTGCAAAGATTGCGGTCGAGTTCGCCAAGACCAATGACAAACTTGAAATTGTCGGCGGTGCGATGGGTGACACCTTCCTCGATGTAAACGGTGTGAAGGCGTTGGCTTCGATGCCCTCGCTCGACGAACTGCGCGCTACCATTGTCGGCCTGGTACAGGCACCGGCAACGAAGATCGCCCAGCTCTCGACCGCACCTGCTGCGAAACTGGCACGGGTATTTGGTGCCTATGCTGCGACAGAAGCAGCTTAATTTTTTTTGGATTAACCGGCTGCGTCCATCCGGACGGGCCCTACAGATAGACTAGAAAATCGGAGTGTTATTTTTATGGCTGATATTGAAAAGCTCGTTGAGCAGCTCTCGTCGCTGACCGTTCTTGAAGCGGCTGACCTTGCAAAGGCTTTGGAAGAAAAGTGGGGCGTTAGCGCCGCTGCTGCAGTTGCTGTTGCAGCACCTGCTGCTGGTGCCGCTGCACCGGCTGCTGAAGAGCAGACCGAATTTGACGTAATCCTGACCGGCGACGGCGGCAACAAGATCGCCGTCATCAAGGAAGTCCGCGCCATCACCGCGCTGGGTCTGACCGAAGCCAAGGCTCTTGTTGAGTCGGCTCCGAAGGCCATCAAGGAAGGCGTTAACAAGGCTGAAGCCGAAGAAATCAAGGCGAAGATCACCGCTGCTGGTGGTACTGTCGAACTGAAGTAATTCGGTTTTCCTTCGGGAATATGAAATAGGGCGGCCTAGCGATAGGCCGCCCTTTTCGTTTGCGGATCAAACTCGATCAGGAAACGAGTGCTGGCTTCCGCGGTTCGATATCGCTTTGGTGACGCGCCCGACCGGTGAAGCGGTCATGATTGGCGAACAGCGGATCGGTAATCGGCGGTTCCACCGCGTTACGGGGCGCAAAGAGCGGATCGGTAATCGGTCCGGCGACAAATGGTGTCGAGAACAGCGGATCAGTGACCGGAATATCCGATCTTCCTTGTATCGGCATGCGTGGCGCGATCGCCTGTGGTGCTGGTGTACGGTCGAACTGCTTAAAGACGCTTGCTTCCCGAATGGGTTGCGGTGCCACAAAAGCAGGCGCGGCATCGACCGGTGTAACGCGGTCTACATCCGCCGGCTTACGGCGGCGGCGTGCGAAAAACGCTGCACCTATACCAAGCGCTGCCAATGCCGCAGCCATGCCACCGATCAAGGTCACATCTTCGCCCGTCGTGGCGTCTTGCTCGGCGACACTGTCATCTGCAAAAGCTACCGTATCGGGTGTCTGCTCCGTTGATGCTGCTGACGCAATGGGGTCGGTCAGCGGCGGTGTAGCCACCGGCGTTTGCGTCACATCATTGTCCGCGATGACGGGTGCGGGTGCCACCGCATTAGTGGTCCGGACCGGTGCGTCATTGCGCACTCTGGCAGGTGCAGCAACTGCGGGTTTCGGGGTCGGCTTCACCACCTTTTCCTGGGCTGCCTGCTCCGCTGCAGCGGGGTTCACCACATCATTTTCTGTCGGCATGGTGCGGACCACTGGTGGAGGCGCAAAGGTTGCTTCCGCCGCCGGTGTGGGGGCGGGTGCCGCAGGCGCGGCGGCGTCCTGCGCCCAGACGAGGGACGAACCGCTCATCAGCGCTGCGACGACTGCCGTTTTCCCGGCTAGGGCGAGCTTATGTTGGTGTGTCATTTCAATCTCCTGTCGTTGGGACAGGGGGAAAACGGTTCATCGCAAAATTCGGGCATTGATGATGGGGTGCATCGTGCCGCCACAACGGCGAGTTGAGGATCATAGGCCCGGGTTCATCTGGGGTTCACGCCCCGGGCGGGTTTTTGCCGCAATCGGACGATCAATAAAAAGAGACGCAGCCAACTGAGCGGCTGCGCCTTGTTCCTTTCTTGTCGGTGCTCAGCTTAAAAAGAGAGCCGTTAAACCTATCAGCGCCGCGATCAGGAGAATTCGGGGCGGGATCGAAATTTTGAACGCGAGTTGCATTAATTCTCTCCTTCTTCAAAACCCAGCAGGTCGCCGGGTTGGCATTCCAGAACCTTGCAAATCGATTCGAGCGTGGAAAAACGGATTGCCTTGGCTTTTCCCGTCTTCAGGATCGAGAGGTTTGCGAGTGTAATATCGACCCGTTCGGCCAATTCGGTCAGCGTCATGCGCTTGGCGTAGAGTAGGTCGTCCAGTTTAACGGTGACAGGCATCAGACCGTACCCTCCAATTCTTCACGCATTTCTGCGCCGCGTTCAAAGATTCCCGCCAGGATGAATACCAGAAGGATCGCCAATATGCCGTTGAGCGACATGTCCCAGCCGGTATCGGATTCACCGAACATATCGGCCGCCTTTCCGGCAGCAATGGCGAGCGGGACGCCCACGATCTGCAATCCGACCATCAGCCAGCCAATAGCTTTCAACCGGATGGCGTTGGCGCGGACGAAGGGATTACCTTCTTCAACACTTGCTATGATCGCGAGCAATTTGCGCATCATGGTCCAGAGCAGACCCAGTGTCAGTATGCCCAATGCGAACACCGACAGCAGATGCGGAAGCAGGGTTGTCGGATCAAGGTTAGGATGGGCCGTATTCAATTCGGCCATCGCCTCGGTCCAGTAGAAAGGCAAGACGACGCACACCAATGCGAGCACGGAACCGGCAAATGCCACCAACCCCATGATCAGGTACACGAGCAATCTTGTAACCCGCAAAATGCGGTTATCAGCAATTTCAGTCATATCGATCTCCAATGTTGTGCTTATTGTTTTTCAATAAGACTTGCATTGATTCGCGTCAATAGTTTTATTGTTTTACGATAATACCCCGAAAAGCTGCGCTTTTCCTTTGAAACTTTCAGATGTTCAAGGCACTCCTTGCCCATGACAGACAATGCCGACCTCGCAGCCCTGATTCGGACGATCCCCGATTATCCAAAGCCGGGGATATTGTTTCGCGATGTTTCCACATTGCTGCTGGATGGCCCGGGTTTTCGCGCGACGATCGACCGGCTGGCGGCGTTGGTGGCACCGGACACCGAGCTGATCGCAGGGATAGAGGCGCGCGGCTTTGTCGTTGCTGCGGGGCTTTCCTATGCGCTTGGTCTCGGCAAATTGATGCTGCGCAAGCCAGGCAAGTTGCCGGGCGAGAAAATCGGTGCGGACTATGCCCTGGAATATGGCACCGACCGCATCGAAATGCATGTCGGCCATGTCCGGCCGGGCCAGAAAGTGCTGCTCGTTGACGATCTGATCGCGACAGGTGGAACCGCATCGGCCGGTGTCGAGCTTATCCGTCAAGGTGGCGGCAAGGTCGAGCAGGCGTTGTTCATTGTCGACCTTCCCGATTTGGGCGGCGCAACCCGCCTGCGCAATCAGGGTATCGAGGTGAAATGCCTGATAGATTTTGAAGGCGATTGAACGAAATTACCGTCGAACCAAAAAACAGTCCATTTTGGACTTAATCGGATTCTGCGTAATTTGTCAGCGGTGACGCAAAAGAGTAAAATCCATGTGCGAATTTAGCTCGACTCGGATGGCCAACCCCCGAACCCAACCGGCGATCCGTATCTGACCCTCAACCCTTTACAGGGTTTGGGGGTCATTTTTTTGGGGGTGTACCGCATGTCTTGATGGCAGCGGGTTCAGGGCGCGGACCCGACAGGGTAAACCGCGCGATATATCCGCCAAGCTTCAGCTCCTCGCTAAAACCCGTCAAACGGTAGCCGACCGCTGCAAATTCGCAGAACAGCAGTTTGGGCGGAATGCCGTGCTGATCGGTTGCACGGTCGCGGTCCACGACGATGACCTCCCCTCCCTTGGCAAGGGCGGGGCGGAGGCGCCAGAGGAACGCGTAAGGTTCGTCAACCTCATGGTACATATGCACCATGAAAATACGGTCGAAGCTTTTTTCCGGCAGGCGCGGATCGTCGATTGCGCCTTCCTTGATCGCCACATTGTCCAGTTGTTCGCGCGTCACACGCTCGCCGAGCCGATCCAGTGCGCCGCGATTGATATCCTGCGCCAGAACCCGTCCCTTGGGTCCAACCCGTTCGGCGAGGCGGATGGTATAATAGCCTTCCCCTGCCCCGATGTCGGCCACCGTGGTCCCGAGTTTGATACCGGCCCAGTCCATGACAAATTTGGCTTCACCAGCCTCGTCGCGGGCAGCTTCTGTCGAGAATTGCGTATCCCCGGCCTCGGATACCGGGCGATACGGGCTTGGGAATTCCAGCGATGTGGCGGGACGATTGCTCGCCTCTTCCACCGGTTTGCACGCCATGACGCCGGCACCAAGCGAGGCCAGTAAAAAGACAGCGTGCGTACGGCGACCGAAAGCGCTGCTCGTCACCTTAAACTCCGCTCGTTTCCAGATTCGCCACAGCAGCGGGCGCTTGCTTGTCGAAATCCGCGAAAGCTGGCGCTACCCACTCCGGCAATGGCATGGGCCGGTGCGTTTCCAGATCGACATAGACGCTGACCAGATCCACGGTCGCCCGCAGGTCATCCGCGCCATCGTCGCGCGCGCCGTGAATTTCCACAATCTGGGTCATGCTCGTCCGGCCGGTCGCAATGGTGCGGGCCATGACGTCGATCAGTTCGTCCGGCAGGATCGGCGCGAACCAGGTTACCGTTGCCTTTTTGACATGGAATTCGAGCGGCTCGCCCCCCGCCATTTCCCGAAACTTGGCTTCGCGCCAATATTCGGTGATCGCGACATCGGCATAATCCAGATAGCGGGCGTTGAAGACGACGCCTTGCGCGTCGGTCTCTGACCAACGCACGCGGAAGCGGTGGCTGAAGGCAAAATCGCTGCGTGCCATATTAGATTGCTTTCGACTGGCTGGGTGTGTTGACGCCCATCGATTGCAGGTATCGCTTCACATTGCGGGCTGCCTGCCGCAACCGGTGCTCATTTTCGACCATGGCGATACGCACATAGCCTTCGCCATCCTCCCCATAGCCAACGCCCGGTGCAACAGCGACCTTGGCATGGGTCAGCATTTGCTTCGAAAATTCGAGGCTGCCAAGATGTGCGAGCGCGGGCGGCAATGGGGCCCATGCGAACATCGATGCGCGGGGCGGCGGAATGTCCCAGCCTGCACGCCCGAATGCCTCGACCAATATGTCGCGGCGCTTATGGTAAAGTTGCCGGTTCTGCTCGACAATGTCCTGCGGTCCGTTGAGCGCAGCACAAGCAGCGGCCTGTATCGGGGTGAAGGCACCATAGTCCAGGTAGCTTTTGACCCGCGTCATCGCAGCAATCAACTGCCGGTTGCCCACGGCAAAACCAACCCGCCAACCGGCCATGGAATAAGTTTTGGACAAAGAGGTAAATTCCACCGCGACATCTTTACCGCCCTTCACCTGCAAGATGGAGGGCGTGGGGTTGCCGTCAAAATAGAGTTCGGAATAGGCAAGGTCGGACAGGATCCAGACCTTATTCTCTTTCGCCCATGCGACCAGCCGCTCGTAAAATGCCAGATCGACGGTCTCGGCCGTCGGGTTTGACGGATAGTTCACGACAAGAATAGACGGGCGCGGCACGGTGAAGGCCATGGCCCGCTCCAGAGACCGGAAGTAATTCTCATCGGGCGTTGTTGGCACCGACCGGATTGTCGCGCCCGCGATGATGAAGCCGAATGTGTGAATGGGATAGCTGGGGTTCGGGGCGAGCACAACGTCACCCGGCGCCGTGATGGCGGTCGCAAGGCTTGCCAAACCTTCTTTCGAGCCCATGGTCACGACGACTTCATGTTCGGGATCGACATCGACACCGAAACGGCGGCCATAATAATTGGCCTGCGCCTTACGCAAGCCCGGGATACCTTTGGACGCGGAATAGCCGTGTGCATCGGGCTTCTGCGCCACTTCGCACAGTTTTTCGATCACATGGGGCGGCGGCGGCAGATCGGGATTGCCCATGCCAAGGTCGATAATGTCCTCACCCGCCGCACGGGCGGCCGCGCGCATCGCATTGACTTCGGCGATGACATAAGGCGGCAAACGCTTAATGCGGTAGAATTCTTCGGACATGGGCTCCCGTTTCCGGTTTGAGGTTTCAAGTCCGACCTTCATGGTCGAACTTTCCGCCCATTTCCAGAAAAACTATACCGATTAACGCGGACGGTTGCCCTTCGCCTTGTGCTTGACCCCATGTTTCGACGGTGCAGGACCGTCTTTGCGGAACGGACGAGCGCCGTCGCGCGGGGGCGGGCCGCCGCGTGGGCCATCGCCGCGCGGACGATCGCCACGCGGTTTATCGCCAAAGGGACGGTCGCCGCGAGGCTTGTCACCGCGCGGATTGACGCCCAACTGGGCGCGTTGCGGACGGTCACCGTCACGGCCACGGCGCTTGTTTTCGCGCGCGGCTTCGCGGGGAGGGCCGCTGGCCTGCACGATCTCGACATCATTGTCTTCATCATGCCCCGGTTGCGCTATTGCCTTGGCAAATTTCGCAACGGCGGCGGCCGCGATCCCGACATGGGTTTCATTGGCAGCAATGCGGATCGCGCCAATGTCGTTCTTGGTCACACCGCCACGGCGGCACAGCAAAGGCAAAATCCATTTGGGATCGGCATTGTTGCGCCGACCAATGTTGAGCGTAAACCAGACCGAGTCATCAAAACCGGCGCGATGGTTGTCCCGCGGTTGTTCGCGGCTGCCGTCATCGAGCATATCGGCGGCTTGCGGCATACGGGCACGGTGCACGCGGACCAAAGCGGCGGCAATATCTTCCGCCGACATGGTTTCCAGCAGACGAGCACCCAGCGTCCGGTCTTCGTCCTCGACTTCGACCGGGGTCAGAAGCGTTTCCAGCAGGCGGTCATGATCCTTTGCCCGGATGTCGGCGGCGGTCGGAACCTTGATCCAGTCCGCCTCGATCTTCGCGCCGCGCAGCATCGATTCGACGCGCTTGCGGCGCTGATACGGCACGATCAGTACGGCGGTGCCTTTGCGTCCGGCGCGACCGGTGCGGCCTGAACGGTGTTGCAAACCTTCGGCATCGCGGGGCAGTTCGACATGGACCACCAATGACAGGTTGGGCAAATCGATACCGCGCGCGGCGACATCGGTTGCGACACATACGCGCGCACGACGGTCACGCAGCGCCTGAAGCGCCTGGTTCCGTTCGCTCTGGCTATGCTCACCTGAAAGCGCGACCACATTAAAACCACGCTCGGTCAGATTGGCGTGCAAATGGCGAACATTTTCGCGCGTCGCGCAAAACAGGATCGCCGTTTCCGCTTCGTGCAGGCGGAGCAGGTTGACCACAGCATTCTCGATGTCAGGCGGGGCAACCGTGACCACCTGATAGCTGATATCGCCATGTCCGCGATCTTCGCCGACAGTCGAAATGCGCAGGGCATCGCGCTGATAGCGCTTGGCCAGCGATACGATCGGCTTTGGCATCGTCGCCGAAAACAGCAGTGTCCGGCGGCCTTCCGGTGTGGCGTTCAATATTTCTTCAAGCTCTTCACGGAATCCCATGTCTAGCATTTCGTCGGCTTCATCCAGAACCGCGACCTTAAGTGCCGACAGGTCAAGCGCGCCACGTTCCAGATGGTCGCGCAACCGTCCCGGCGTCCCCACCACGATCTGTGCGCCTTGGCTCAGGTTGCGCCGTTCTTTCGAGGCATCCATGCCGCCAACACAGGTCGCAATGCGAACCCCGGCTTTTCCATAGAGCCACATCAGTTCGCGGCTAACCTGCAAGGCCAGCTCGCGCGTTGGCGCAATAATAAGTGCTGCAGGCTCACGGGCGAGGCTTACAATGCCGCCATCCAAGATCTGCGGCGCCATGGCGAGTCCGAAGGCAACGGTCTTTCCGGAGCCGGTCTGCGCCGAAACAACAAGGTCACGCCCTTCGGCTTCAGCCGCAATTACAGCGGTTTGCACAGGGGTCAGCGCGGTATAGCCACGCGCGGTAAGCGCTTCGTCGAGAAGCGGGGGAAGATTTTCAAATGTCATATGTGCCGCCCCTTGCGCCCTTTTTACGGTAATGTCCATGCTGCGCTGCACAATAAATCGACGCTTCGCCAAAAGACGATGTTGGGTTATGCAATCCAAATGGCCGATTCACCTTCCTTCCCCCCCTTCATAGACCCCGAACAATTCACCAAGATGATCGAGGGGACCGGCGCGGTTTCCACCGATCCCTTAGCGGCCTACCAGAAGGCTCTGGATGCCTGGGGTCAGGTGCTCGCACCGCTCGCAAAGGCGGGACGTGACAAGGTCGATCCAAAAGACAGACGTTTTTCGGGGCCGCAATGGGAACATCCCGTTTTCGATCTCGTGCGACAAAGCTATCAGGTGATGTCGGACTATATGCTGGGTGCCGCTGCGCAACTCGACAATATCCCGGAGGCAGAAAAAGCAAAAATCGGCTTTGCGATCCGCACCGTGGTCGAGGCGATGAGCCCGGCAAACTCGCCCTTTACCAATCCTGTCGCTCTGGAAAAGGCGGTCGAGACCAAGGGTGCGAGCCTGATGTCCGGCATGCAGCATTTGCTGCACGATATGCAGCGTGGCCAATTGACCCATACCGACCCCAATGCGTTTCGCCTTGGCGAGAATATTGCGGCGACACCGGGCAAAGTGGTCCATCAGACGCCGCTTTACCAATTGCTGCAATATGAACCCACGACCGAGAAGGTTCTTGAAACCCCGCTGATTATCTTTCCGCCATGGATCAACCGTTTCTACATTCTCGACCTGACCGCGGAAAAAAGCTTCATCAAATGGTGCGTCGATCAGGGCATCACGGTATTTGTCGTGTCGTGGAAGTCCGCCGACAGCACGATGAAGGACATCGTGTGGGACGACTATATTGCTGCACAGATTGACGCCATCGATACGGTGTGCGCCGGATTGAAAGTCGATGATGTGCACACCATCGGCTATTGTGTTGCGGGCACGACCTTGGCTGCAACGCTGGCCATCCTCGCGGCGAAGGGCGAAGCGGATAAGGTAAAGAGCGCGACTTTCTTCACCGCGCAGGTCGACTTCAGCCGCGGCGGCGAATTGCTCAACTTCATTGACGAACATCAACTCGCCATGGTCGAGGCCCTCGCCGCGCCGCAGGGTTATCTGGATGGCCGCTTTCTGGCGCTGACCTTCAATATGCTGCGCGGAAAAGACCTGATCTGGTCAACCGTCGTCAAAAACTATCTGCTCGGCGAAGAATATCCGGCATTCGACTTGCTGCACTGGAATGGGGACGTCACAAATCTTCCGGCCAAATGGCACCGCGAATATCTGTGCGACCTTTACCGCGATAACAAGCTTGTCGTCCCCGGTGCCTTGTCCGCCTTGGGAACGCCGATTGACCTGACCAAAGTCAAAACGCCGACCTATATTCAGGCCGGACGCGAAGATCATATTGCGCCGGTGGAAAGCGTCTGGAAATTGCAGGATCACTTTACCGGCCCGGTCAAGTTCCTGCTGGCGGGAAGCGGGCATATTGCAGGCGTCGTCAATCCGCCGGTGCAGCAAAAATATCAATATTGGACCAACGACGCGAAGGTTGGTTCGCTGGAAGAGTTTATCGCGGGCGCAACCGAGACCAAGGGCAGTTGGTGGCCCGACTGGTTGTCATGGCTACAGCATGGCAGCGATAAAATGGTAGCCGTCAAAGGCGCGCGCGTGCCCGGTGAAGGCACGCTGAAGGCGCTGGAATCTGCGCCGGGCAGTTATGTGAAGGCGCGCTGAGGGCGTCGGAGGCGTTGGGGACAGTCCTTGGAGGGACAGTCCCCGGCGCAGTTCTAGGGGGATGTCCCTTCAGGGACTGTCCCCAACATTAAGATCACTCCGCTTGTGGCGCAGCGTCGCTTGCATTTTCAGGCAGGCCACCCAGTTCCCCGACCATCTTTTTATAGGCGTCGAGATAGGCGAGCACGATAACCTGGCCGATGTCGCTATTCTGGTAGCTGCCGCCACCGGCACCTGCGAGGCCACCGCCCCACCATGCACCGCCGCCGGCACCCCAGCTGACGTCCGACTTGCGGTAATAGCCTTCCGACAGCGCTTCAATCTCGGTGGTGCGCACATTGACGACCGACAACGAAACGCTGGCTTCCTTCTTGGACACCTTCAGACCGCCCACGAGCCCGCCGATAAACCGGCCGCCCAATGCGCCTGCCAGACCGCCCGCAATCCCGCTTCCGCCGGAGTTGCTATTACGGCTGATGATGTCGGGTACGATCACATAGTCGGCAGCCTTCACCTGCCGTTTGCCGATGTTCGACCCGCGCTGTAATTCGCCGGAATCGCCAAGAGCACGCTCAACCGCGCGTGCCGCAAGGCCGCCGCCGCGATCGACAAGTGAGAAGCAGCCCGATTTCTGCACGAAAAATTTGATAACCGCTTCGGGGTTGGAAAGCCCGAGTTCACTCCACCATTGGGTTTCTGGCTCGGTAATCGCCACAGTGCCCAATTTACGGGTGCAGACCGGGATTTCGGTCATATTCTTGTCTTGTGCTTTTTTTGCGGAAGACTTGTCTTCCTTCGCAAAGGCGGGTGCCCCGACACTTAAAAGTGCACCTGCCAATAATGTGGAAATAATCCGTCGCATCGCTATCCCTCCGGTGTTGGCAAATCGGTAGTTTGCCTAAAACAGCTATTGTGGTGCGACCCGTTGCGGCTTGTATATCCACCTGTTTTCGTGATTGCCAAGCGCAAAGCGCGTCATCACCCAAAAAAGCCGAAATTACGACATGCGCGAGTTGACGTTTACGTAAACGTTCGGTAACACCTCTCAAACGCTTCAGAGGAGAGTCGCCATGCAATTGGAATTCAGTCCCGAAGAAATCGCCTTCCAGCAGGAAGTACGTAGCTTCATCGCCGAAAATTACCCGCAGAACCTGCGCTCAGTGCAGGATGAAGGGCATGATCTTTCGAAAGAAGATTTCCTGTCCTGGCACCGCATACTTGCGAAAAAAGGCTGGATCGCCCCTGCATGGCCCGTTGAATATGGCGGCACCGGCTGGACCGCGACGCAGCGTTTCATTTGGTCCGAAGAACTGGCGGCTGCCGATTGCGTCGGCACCATGCCCTTTGGCCTCTCGATGGTTGGCCCTGTTATCTACACCTTCGGCACGCCCGAGCAAAAGGCCCGCTTCCTTCCCGGCATCCTGTCGGGCGATGACTGGTGGTGTCAGGGTTATTCGGAGCCCGGCTCCGGTTCCGACCTCGCTTCGCTGCGCACAAAAGCTGTGCGCGATGGCGACCATTATATCGTCAATGGCCAGAAAACCTGGACCACCATGGCGCAGCATGCCGACTGGGGCTTCTTCCTTGTTCGCACCGATCCCGATGCGAAGCAGCAGGAAGGCATCAGCTTCCTGTTGATCGACATGAAATCGCCGGGCGTCACCGTCCGCCCGATCATCACGCTGGGCGGCGAACATGAAGTCAACGAAGTCTGGCTCGAAGACGTCCGCGTTCCCGTCGATCAGCGTATTTATGAAGAGAATAAGGGTTGGACCTGCGCCAAATTCCTGCTCGCCCATGAACGCACCGGCATTGCGGCGGTTGCCCGTTCAAAGCGCGGCGTTGAGAAGATCAAGCAGATTGCCCGCACCGAAATGGACGGCGACAAGCCGTTGCTCGCCAATGCCTTTTTCAAGCGCAAGATTTCGGAGCTGGAAATCGACCTGACCGCGCTGGAATTCACCGAATTGCGCAGCCTCGCTGGTGAAGCCGCAGGCAAAGGCCCTGGACCTGAATCAAGCTTGCTGAAGATCAAGGGTTCGGAAATTCAGCAGCGTATCACCGAACTCGCGCTGGAAGCGGTTGGCCATTATGGCGCGCCCTATTTCCGCGGCTTCGGCGAAGGCGACAACGAACACCCCATTGGTCCCGATTACGCACACCGCGCAGCGCCGACCTATTTCAACACCCGCAAGACGACGATTTACGGCGGATCGAACGAGATCCAGCGGAACATCATCGCCAAGATGGTGCTCGGGATTTAAGCTTTTCACCCCTCCCGCACGCGGGAGGGGAAAGATAATGAGGGATTTAGAGAGATGGATTTCAGCTACACCGAAACGCAGGACATGATCCGCGAGACACTCAGCCGGTTTCTCGCCGACACCTATGATTTCGACAGCCGCGGCAAGATGATTGCCAGCGCCACCGGACGCGATGCCGGTATCTGGAAAGCACTGGCCCAGGATCTGGGCATGCTGGGCGCTTCCTTTAGCGAAGAGCATGGCGGTCTGGGTGGCGGACATCTCGAAAACGCACTGATCATGGAAGAATTGGGCAAGGTCATTGCGATCGAGCCCTATTTGCAGACGGTCGTTCTGGGCGGCGGTGCCCTGAAGGCTGTCGGCGGTGCCATTGCGGATGCGGTTATTCCCGAAATCATCGGCGGCAACGTCGTCATTGCCTTTGCCTATGCCGAACCGCAGGGCCGCTATAATCTCGCCAATTTGCGGACCACTGCCAAGAAGGATGGCGCAGGATATGTTCTGAACGGCCATAAGGGCGTGGTTTATGCTGCACCTTGGGCAAGCCACCTGCTCGTGACCGCCCGCACCGGTGGATCGGGCAGCGAAGCCGCTGGCGTTTCGCTCTTCCTGATCGATGCCAATCTGCCCGGAATTGTGCGCCGCGATTATCCAACGGTGGACGGTTTCCAGGCATCCGAAGTCTATTTCGAAAATGTTGCCATCCCAGGCGACGCTCTGCTCGGTGGCGAAGGTGCTGGCCTTCCGCTGATCGAACAGATTGTCGACGAAGCAACGGTATCGGTCTGCGCCGAAGCCTGCGGCGTCACATTCAAGCTGCATCAGGGCACGCTGGAATATGCGCGCCAACGTAACCAGTTTGGCCAGCCCATCTCGCGCTTCCAGGTGCTGCAGCACCGCATGGTCGACATGTTCATGGAAGTTGAACAGAGCAAATCCATGACGACAATGGCGACATTGAAGCTCGACCTGCCTGCCGCCGAACGCATGGCTGCCGTATCCGCCTGCAAAGCGAAGGTATCGCGGGCCGCCAAATTTGTTGGCCAGAACGCCATCCAGACCCATGGCGGTATCGGCATCACTCAGGAATTGGCCATCGGGCACTATTTCAAACGCGCCACAATGATCGAAGGCCAGTTCGGCTCGGCCGACCATCATTATGACCGCTTTGAAAAGCTGACGCTGGCGGCTTAAATTTATTCCGAGCTGTTGGGGACAGTCCCTATTGGGACAGTCCCCGGATAGCGCAACAACGGGGACTGTCCCTTCCGGGACTGTCCCCAAATTTTTGCGCCAACCCGTCATTCCCCATTTTTTGTGCAGTGCAACATTTATCGTTGACATCGCTTGCGTGAATCATTATTGTGCAGTGCAACACAACAGAAATGGTGCTCAATATGGCCAGCAAGGCAACTACCCCGGCAACTTCCAAAACTGCGAAACCCGCAGCGGTGAAAGCTGCGCCTGCAAAAGCTGCTCCGGTAGCTGAAAAGGTAGAAACCAAAAAGGTAGAGGCTGAAAAGCCTGCTGCGGCGCTGGTCACCAAGATCGTGTCTGTTGAACCCAAACCGATTGCTCAAGGAGTAACCAGAATGACCGATACTGTTAAAGCCACCACCGAGAAGGCCACTGAATTTTTCGCCGACGTTCGCGAAAAGGCAACCGAAGCTGCTGAAAAAGGCAAGAAGCTTGCTGCAGACGCTGTTGAATTCAACAAGGCCAATGTCGAAGCCATGATCGAAGCCGGCAAGATTGTTGCCAAGGGCGCTCAGGACATGGGCAAGACCAACATGGAATATGCCAAGAAGAATTTCGAAGAAGCACAGGTTGCCGTCAAGGAATTGACCGCAGTCAAGTCGCCTACCGATTTCGTCAAGCTGCAGGGTGAATGGGCTCGCAAGGGCTTCGACACCGCCGTTGCCCAGGGTTCGAAGAACACCGAAGCGATGGTAAAGCTGGTCAGCGACATGTTCCAGCCGATTTCGAACCGCATTGCGGCGACGACCGAACTTTTCAAGAAGGCTGCTTAAGCTGACTTGAATATTGTGCCGGTGCGCTAAGATGCACCCGCCGCCCTCTCTCCTCTCCTTATAGGTGGTGGGAAAGCAGACGCGAACCGGCGCAATGAAACAAAAACCGCTCTTTCCCACCTCGGGAAAGGGCGGTTTCTTTTTGGGACAAGACGAATCATCATTAACAGGGCTTGCGGAGTCCCCCTGCCCTATCCTATTTTAGCGGCATGGATATTTTTATGGCCCAAGACGACGACGACAAAGCAGGCGGCACCCCCGGCGTAGGACTTGCCACGCGCACGCGGCCCAAGACCCAGAAGCCGAGCCAGTATAAGGTGCTCCTGCTCAACGACGATTATACGCCGATGGAATTTGTCGTTCATGTCCTGAAAGCCTTTTTCTCGATGGACACCGATCAGGCCACACGCGTGATGCTTCATGTCCATCAAAAGGGCGTCGGTGTCTGCGGGATCTTCACCTATGAAGTTGCCGAAACCAAGGTGACGCAGGTCATGGATTTTGCGCAGAAGAACCAGCACCCGCTGCAGTGTACGCTTGAAAAGGCCTGATTAGGCCGCGCCTCTGACCACATTTCCTTTAAGGTCGCCGTAACCCAGCGGCTCCCCACAATGGGGGCAGGTTGTTTCCAGCCCCACATCCTGACCGCAGGCGCGGTGAATATAACGGATAGCGAGCGGATCGCCCTCTGCACGTTCCCACCGCTCGGCCCAATTGCGCATCGCATAGAGAACCGAGAACAGATCCTTGCCCTTGTCGGTGAGCGCGTAGCGGTACCGGATCGGCCGCTCCTGATAGGCGATCCTCACAATAATCCCTTTATCGCGCAAATGCCGAAGCCGGTCCGTCAGCATTTGCGGCGACGCGCCGCTGCGCGACTGAAGGTGTTCGAACCGCTCCTTCCCGAAAAACAGTTCGCGCAGGATCAGCAACGTCCACCGATCCCCAAGCACGTCGGCAGATTTGGCAACGGGGCAAATACGCGTGTCGATGACGGTCCGTTTCGGCATAATTTGCTTGTTACTATGATTATCATAGTTATTCTAGCCCGAAAGGAGATTCGGATGAGTGCTGCATTGATTGTAGGGGCAGGCGATGCCACCGGCGGGGCGATTGCACGGGCCTTTGCGCGTGAAGGCTATACCGCCTGCGTCAACCGCCGGGCGCGGAATGTGGCGCAGCTGGAAACGCTGGTGCAGTCCATCGAAGCCGAAGGCTTTGCCGCCAAGGCCTATCCCGGTGACGCACGGCTGGAAGAAGATGTGACCGCGATGGTCGACGCCATCGAGCGCGATGTGGGCCCAATCAATGTGGCGGTGTTCAACATTGGCGCGAATGTGAACTTCTCCATCCTCGAAACTACCGCGCAAGTGTACCGGAAAGTCTGGGAAATGGCGGCCTTTGCCGGGTTCCTGATGGGCCGTGAAGTTGCCAAACGCATGGTGACGCGCGGTCACGGCACAATCATCTTTACAGGGGCGACGGCGTCGCTTCGCGGCGGCAAGGGTTTTTCCGCTTTTTCGGGTGCGAAGGGTGCGTTGCGGATGCTGGCGCAATCCATGGCGCGGGAATTGGGGCCACAGAATATCCATGTCGCCCATGTCGTGATCGACGGTGGCATCGATACCGAATTCATCCGCGGCCTTCGCGCTGACTTTGACGAGGCAAAGGCACTGGATAAGGTCCTGTCGCCCGATGCCATAGCAGCGCAATATGTTGTGCTGCACAAGCAACATCGCAGCGCGTGGACGCATGAGCTCGACCTGCGGCCCTGGGCGGAGACATTCTGATGGCAAAAAGCTTTGAATTTCTGTTCGATTTCGGCGGACCCAACAGCTATCTTGCGCATAAAATGCTGCCGGAGCTCTGCGCGCGTACCGGGGCAGAAGCGGTCTACACGCCCATCCTTTTGGGCGGACTGTTCAAGCTGACCAATAATCAGGCCCCGCTAATGCGCTATGCGGAGACGCCCGCCAAGCGGAACTATGAAATGCTGGAGTTTGACCGCTTCGTCAAAGCGCACTCCATTCCGTTCCGGATGAACCCGAACTTCCCGATCAATTCGCTATATCTCATGCGCGGCGCGGTCGCGGCGCAGCATCTCGGATGCTTCATGCCCTATGTCGAGGCGATCATGGCCGCCATGTGGGAAAAGGGCCTGAATACCGGCGATCTTGACGTGGTGCGCAAGGTTCTGGAAGATGCCGACCTCGACAGTGCGGCCATATTGGCCAAAGCCGACGACCCCGACGTAAAGGCCGAGCTTGTCGCAAACACCGAAAAGGCGGCGGGGCGCGGAGCCTTTGGCGTGCCTACCTTCTTTGTCGGGCCGGACATGTACTGGGGCAAGGAAAGACTGGGACAGGTCGAGGACGCATTGACCGCGTCGTAACCGCTTTAAAGCCGATCACTCTTCGATCCGGAATTCCGCTTTCTGCGTGAATGTGCGGTCGCTACCGTCAGCCAAGGGCGGAAAGCCCGTTGCACGCACGGCACTTGTGCATGCGGCGCGATCCAGATCGGCATGGCCGCTGCTGCTCGCAATAGCGCAGGATTTCGGCCTGCCATCTGGACCGACTGTCAATGCGATGATGACCGTTCCCTGCCGCCCCTCCCGCAGAGCGCGAACAGGATAATCGACCGCGATTGTCTGGACGGAAGACGCTGCGTCGGCAGTTTTCGTTGTTGTGCCATTGCAGGGTGCGGCTACCAAAAGGACAGCACATATTCCGGTCAGAAATTCAGCTTTCATTGTAACGGCTCCTGCCCTTGCATTAGTCTGGCTTGCCTCCTCAGACAATGCCGCTAAATACGGGCGATGGACAAGATAATCGTACGCGGCGGCAACGCACTAAAGGGGAAAATTCCGATATCGGGGGCAAAGAACAGCGCGCTGACGCTGCTGCCGTGCGCCTTGCTGACCGATGAGCCGCTGACCTTACGTAACTTGCCGCGATTGGCTGATATTGACGGCTTCCAGCATCTTCTGAACCAGTTCGGTATTTCAACCAGCATCGCGGGATCGCGTCCCGAAGATTTCGGCCGCGTCATGACGCTGGAGGCGACGCGCATCACCAGCAATGTTGCGCCCTATGAACTCGTCCGCAAAATGCGCGCCTCGATCCTCGTGCTCGGCCCGATGTTGGCGCGCGCGGGGGAAGCTACCGTTTCGCTGCCCGGTGGCTGCGCCATTGGCAACCGCCCGATTGACTTGCATCTCAAGGCGCTTGAGGCCTTTGGCGTCGAAATCGAATTGGCGGCGGGTTATGTAAAGGCCATGGCACCCGACGGCATCCCAGGCGGGACCTTTACCTTCCCGGTTGTCTCGGTGGGGGCCACGGAAAATGCCCTAATGGCGGCCAGCCTCGCCAAGGGTACCTGCATTTTGCACAATGCTGCGCGCGAGCCGGAAATTGTCGATCTGTGCAATCTGCTGGTTGCCATGGGCGCCGAAATTGAGGGGATCGGTACGTCCGACCTGATCATCCACGGCAAAGACCGCCTCCATGGCGCGACCTACCGCGTGATGAGCGACCGGATCGAAGCGGGAAGCTATGCATGCGCCGCGGCGATTACGGGCGGCGATGTCGAGCTGATCGGTGCAAAGGCGAGCGAAATGGACGCAACCGTCGATGCATTGCGCCAGGCCGGGGTCTCGGTGGAAGAAACCAAGGCTGGTATCCGCGTATCCTCGGATGGCAAGCTAAAGCCTCTGACGATTTCGACGGCACCTTATCCGGGATTTGCCACCGATATGCAGGCGCAGTTTATGGCCATGTTGTGCTTGGCCGACGGTGCCAGCGTGTTGACCGAAACCATCTTCGAAAACCGCTACATGCATGTCCCCGAACTCAACCGCATGGGCGCGCATATCGAGACCAAGGGCCGCACCGCGATTGTGCACGGCGTCAAAGGGCTCACCGGCGCACCCGTGATGGCCACGGACTTGCGCGCGTCGATGAGTCTGGTGATTGCCGGATTGGTGGCCGAGGGCGAAACCCATGTCAGCCGCCTCTACCATCTCGACCGCGGCTATGAACGGCTGGAAGAGAAGCTCCAGCTCGTCGGTGCCGATGTCGAGCGGGTTGGCGCGGAGTAGACCCTAACGGCCAAATCGGATATGTTTTCGATGGCCTATTGCTAAGTGAAGCCAAGTGCGTCATCCTTAGGACTAGAGAAGACCCGATGATGATGCACATGATAATGTCTGGACGCGGACGTCACCCAGTTCTGGATGCAATACGGCACAGTCCGATTGCAACCGTAGTGAGCGATCCCAAAGAAGCGGATAACCCGATTATCGCTGCAAATGAGGCGTTTTGCACGCTTACGGGCTATAACGAAAGCGAAATTCTTGGCCGGAATTGCCGGTTCCTGCGCGGGCCGGATACCGAGAATAGCCAGACCGAAAAACTGCGGGAATCAATTCATGCACGGCGTCCGACTCTGGCGGAGCTTATCAATTACCGCAAAGATGGGTCGCCGTTTCGGAACGCTGTGATGATTGCCCCCCTGTTCGACAGCGGTGGCAAGCTTGAATATTTTGTCGGATCGCAGATCGAAGTACTTCCCGAAGAGGAGAGTATTGCGGTCGTCCGCCAGCAGCAGGCGGCTGAGATTGTCCATCGGCTAAGCCCCCGCCAGCGCGAAATATTGCAGCAAATGGCGCAGGGTTTCCGCACAAAACAGATCGCCCATATGTTGTCGCTGAGCGAAAAAACGGTGCAAATGCACCGGATGCTGATGTTCAAGAAACTGTCGACATCAAATGCGGCAGATGCCGTTCGTATTGCGGTCGAGGCGGGACTTTAACGTCCTGTTTTCCGGACTAAATCGACATACACGCCCCAAAAGCTACAGCCATTCGCCTATATGGGCCAAATCCGGTATTTTGAGTGCAGCCTTATTGCGGCATTAAGCATGCACAGGTAGGCGGCAATGTAGGTCGGAAAAGCGTCCGGTCTTATCCCTCCCTCAAAACGAAGGGCGCTTTGTATATACGGCGGTAACCCTCCATCGCACGAACTAGACTCTCTTTGCCGTCCGCCTGTAACCCGCCAACGAATGCCTGATATGGAAATTCGAGCATTTTGGGGTCGCAATTGTACCGCCATGGCCTTGCCTTCGGCGGTACTTTTTTATTCGCGGTTTGCGCTTACCCAGAGGCGGATGGCGCTGGCGAGGCCGCAGGGTGACGCAGATTCCAGCCGTTCAACGTCAATTTGGGCGACAAGGGCATTCACCGGCAAGCTCCGCTTGTCCGCCGCCCGTTTCAGCGCATCCCAGAACAAAGGCTCCAAACTGATCGACGTTTGATGTCCGGCGATCGTCATGCTGCGCTTGACCGGCGGATGATAAATGGAAATGCCCTGCACAATTTATCCCGTCATCCGCCCGTCACACGTAGCATTGCATCAATACATATGCTGCCCGCCGTTAATCGACAGCGTCGACCCCGTAATGAACCCTGCATTTTCGCTCGTCAGGAATTCTACCCCGCGCGCAATTTCATCCGCATTGCCGAGGCGCCCCACCGGAATCTGCGCCACAATCTTTTCCATCACATTTTCCGGAATGGTCGACAGCATTTCTGTGCCGATATAGCCC
This sequence comes from Sphingorhabdus lacus, assembly GCF_009768975.1. Lineage (NCBI taxonomy): Bacteria > Pseudomonadati > Pseudomonadota > Alphaproteobacteria > Sphingomonadales > Sphingorhabdaceae > Sphingorhabdus > Sphingorhabdus lacus. The sequence goes on from NZ_CP035733.1 coordinate 2,059,874, forward strand.
GGCGCAATCGCGTTGGCCGTTACACCGTGGCGGGCGCCCTCCATGGCGAGCGACTTGGTAAAGCCATGGATGCCCGACTTGGCCGCAGCATAATTGACCTGACCGATCTGCCCGCCCTGACCGTTGACGGACCCGATATTGACGATACGTCCCCATTTGCGTTCGCGCATTCCGGTAAACACCGCTTTCGCCATGTTGAAGCAGCCGGTCAGATCGACGCGGATGACCTCGTCCCATTGTTCGAATGTCATTTTGACCATGGTTGCGTCGCGCGTGATACCGGCATTGTTGACCATGATATCGATGGAGCCGAATTCCGCCTCAATCGCGGCACAGGATTCGATGCACGCCTCGTGATTGCCGACATCCCATTTGCGAACGGGAATCCCGGTACGCTCCGAAAATTCCTTGGCGGCGGCGTCATTGCCACCGTAATTGGCGACGACGAACCGTCCTTTTTCCTTCAATTTCAGACTGATCGCTTCGCCAATGCCCCGTGTTCCCCCGGTTACGACCGCAATACGTGACATATCTCTCTCCTGACTTTTTGCTTGATTTCACATGAAGAATAGCCGGAGCCGCCACAAGTGCAAGTTGACGTTAGCGTTAGCGCATAGCTATTCAGAGCCAGCCGGAAAGTTCCCGCCGAACGAGAGTTTCCAGCATATCCATGCCCACATCGCTGTCGTTCAGACAGGGCAGATAGGCATAGTGGGTGCCGCCTGCTTCTTCGAACTGCTCCTGCCCCTGTATGGCGAGCTCCTCCAACGTTTCGAGACAATCGACGGAAAAGCCCGGCGCAAAGATCGCAATCTTTTTCCGACCGTCGCGCGCCAATTGCATGATCGTTTCATCGGTCGCGGGTTCCAGCCATTTGGCACGGCCAAAGCGCGACTGGAAACTGACCACCAGTTCACGCCCCATTGCCTCGGATAGGAGCCGCGCAGTTTTCTGGCAGTGGCAGTGATAGGGATCACCAAGATATAATGTGCGTTCCGGCATGCCGTGGAAACTGATGACGAGCGCGTCCGGCGTAAAATCGAGTGTTGCCAGCGATGCCTCAACCGACGTCTTCAGCGCCGCAATATAGGCCGCATCGTCATGATAGGCGGGCAATGTGCGAATGGCCGGATGCCAGCGCATTTTGGTCAGTGCGGCATAGGCTTCGTCCTGCACTGTGCCGGTGGTCGCGCCTGAATATTGCGGATAGAGCGGCGCAATAAGGATGCGGTTACAACCGGCCTCTTTCATCGCTGCGAGCTGGTCTGGAATCGACGGATTTCCGTAACGCATCGCGTAACGCACGTCGGCTTGTCCGTGCAATCGCTCGGCCAGCGCTTTCATCTGCGCGATCGTAAAGAAGGCGAGCGGAGAGCCACTTTCGGTCCAGACCTTGGAATAGGCTTTGGCCGATTTCTGCGGACGTGTGTTGAGGATTACGCCGCGCAAAATCGGCTGCCAGACCAGCGGCGGAATTTCGACGACGCGGCGGTCGGACAAAAACTGTTTCAGATAGCGTTTTACGGCCTCGGTGGTCGGTGCATCCGGCGTGCCCAGATTGACCAGTAGTACCCCGATTCTGGGTGCAGCGACGACGGGATGGGTGTCGGGCTTTTCCATCACAAGCCTCGCGACAATAAGGGGAGTTCGCGAAGGCGCACGCCAGCCGCGGAGAACAGAGCGTTCGCGACAGCAGGGGCGACGGCCGGGACACCCAATTCGGATACACCGCCGGGGTCTTCATCGCTGCGGATAAATTCCACGATGATTTCGGGAATGTCGGCAAGGACCGGTAGATCAATCTCGCGCAACCGGCGGACCGTGGGAAGACCTTTTTCAAAATCGGTCGAGGCACCCAGTGCCTGCGCTAACCCGAACACGATTCCGCCTTCGATCTGCTGGCGCGCCAGATCTGGGTTAATCAATCGCCCGCAATCTACCATCGCCGAAATCCGTTCTACGCGTACGCCTGTTTCATTCGTACGCGCGCTGGCGACGATCGCGATATGGCTACCGCGCATCGAGTGGCAGGCCAAGCCTTTACTGCTGCCCGAGATACCGCCGTCCCATCCTGCCATAGAGGCGACACCCGTCAGGCAGCGCGCAAGCCGGGTCTGGTTGACCAGCATCTGCATCCGGAACGACAAGGGTTCTATACCGGCCTTCTGGGCGAGTTCATCGACAAAGGATTCGATGAAAAAGCAGTTATAGCTATGCGCCAGGGATCGCCACGGGCCGGTCATGATGGGCAGATCGACCGGGAAGTGGTCTACGGTAAGATTGGCGATTGCGTATGGCGGCACGGCCCCTTCGAGCGCCAGGGAGTCAAATTCACCAGCGGCGGTCGCGCGGGCGTCCGCGGGATTTTCTCCGTCCAGCCGGTTTGCCAATTCGCGCATCGACGATGCGGCAGCAACGCGGACAGTCATGCCCGCCAGCGTGCCGTCCTGATCCAGCGAAGCGGACAAGCGTCCGAGCGCGGGCGTGCGTACATAATCGCGTACAAAATCCTCTGCCCGTGACCAGACAAGCTGGACCGGGCGGCCAACTTCCTTGGCGATAACGGCAATTTGCGCAGCGATGACATTGTCGAAATTGCGGTCGAAGCTGCCGCCCGCGATCACGGGATGCAGCGTGACATCATCGGCATCGATGCCAATTGCCTTTGCGGCAGCTTGCTTGGCCTGATGCGGTGCCTGACTTGCCAGCCAAAGCTGTAACCGGCCATCGCGATAGTCGGCGGTTGCAGAGCGTGTTTCAATCGGTGCGTGGACAGCGGCAGCGACGCTATAGTCAGCGTTGAACACACGTGTTGCCGCCTCCTTCGCCATGGTGGCATCGACATCGCCTTGACGCACCATGCGCGTCCCCGGCCCGCTGGCAATCGCATTGGCCAGTGCATCGGTCATTTTGACGCTGTCGGCCATCCGTCCTTCGGTCACGAAAACAGGTGCCATGGCATCAAGCGCACGGTTCGCTGCCCACCAGTTGGTCGCGACAGATGCAACCCAATGCTCGGTCTTTACGATATTCACGACACCCCGGATTTTGAACGCCGCCTTGCTGTTCAGCGATTTCAGGGTGGTCTTTCCGGTCGGCCCGCCCCTGACTGACGCAAACAGCATATCGGGTAGACGGATATCGCCGGCGAAGCTCACACTGCCGTCTACCTTCGATGCAAGATCAAGACGTGGGGCATCGCGCCCCGACAGCCGGTTGCGCGCCGACGGATTGAGCGGAATCGGTGACGGCGGCTTTAGTGCCGCCGCGTCGGCGACCAGATCGGCAAAGGCGAGGCGTTTTTTGCCGAAGGTAACAAAGCCTTTGTCGACCTGACACTGTTCCCACTCGGTATCCCAACGCGCCGCAGCCGCCTGGCATAGCAACACGCGCGCCGTCGCCCCGGCCTCCCGGCATGGCCGTTCAAACTGGCGGATGGAGGTGGATCCTCCGGTCGCGACAAACATGTCGCGGGTGGCGAGCTCGTTCACGACGGTCGCTACGGGTCCCTGCTCTGCCTCCAGACCGGCTTTTTCCGGAAGGAACGCCGGTGCCCATTCGCGGGCCAATAATTTGTTGGAAAAAAGCGGACTTGGCGGAACAGGCTGCACCGCCACAGAGCGCCAGTCGGCACCCAGTTCGCCCGCAACGATCTGCGCAAGCGCGGTGTAGACGCCCTGCCCCGATTCGCTTTGCGGAATCCCCACTATGACTTTGCCGTCTTCGGCAATTTTCAGCCAGGGCCCGAAAAGATGCTCGCCCTTGGCCGCCCGCATATTGGGCAGATACCGCCGGGGCCAAAGCGCCCAGGACACGAGCAAGCCAACACCGACCCCGCCGCCGATCAGTATCTTGCGGCGCGAGATGCCGCCTTCCTCTTCTGAACCGTTCGTCATGCAGGCGGTGCTTTCGGATTATCCATCCAGTCGATGACCTGCCGCGCGATAGCGCCATAGGCCGATGCAATCGGCCCCTCACCCAGCGCCGGGGGGACTCCGGCATCGCTGGCCTTGCGGATCGCAATGTCGAGCGGAATGCGGCCCAGAAACGGGATACCCAGCTCCGCCGCTGCGGCCTCTGCACCGCCGGACCCGAAGGGATCACTCATTTCCCCGCAATGGGGGCAGAGATATCCCGCCATATTCTCAACGAGCCCGATAATCGGCACCTTGGCCGTATCGAAAAAGCCGATGGCCCGCGCTGCATCCATCAACGCGAGATCCTGTGGCGTCGATATAATAACCGCGCCCATGGGCTTATGTTTCTGGATCATCGACAATTGGATATCGCCGGTGCCGGGGGGCATATCGACCACAATATCGCGCACATTGCCCCAATGCGCATCAACCAGTTGGGACAAGGCATTACCTGCCATTGGCCCGCGCCATGCAATCGCCTGACCGGGCTTTGCCACTTGACCCATCGACAGGAACGGAACGCCGCCTGCTCCCTTGACCGGGAACAGCTTGTTGCCTTCTGCCTCGGGCTTGCTGTCTTCGGCGCCCATCAGGCGCGGCTGCGACGGTCCGTAAATATCGGCGTCCACCAGACCCACCGACCGGCCCGCCAATGCCATCGCGACGGCAAGGTTGGTGGACAGTGTCGATTTGCCGACCCCGCCCTTGCCGCTCGCCACCGCAATCAGGCGCGGAGCGATGCGTTCGGCGGTCATAACGATGCGAACGGACTGCGCGCCTGCCTGCTGCAATTCGGTGCGCAGGCGGGCGTCCAGTTCGTCGCGCTGCTGCGCGTCCATTGCCGCGACATCGAGCACGAAAGAAACCTGGCCATTATCGACCTTCAGCCCGCTCGCACGGGGGCCTGCCAAGGTTGAAACTATGTCGGAAAATGCATTGAAATCGGTCATCACCTGCCGAATAGAATCAGAATTGCGGGATTGACACTGTTTTTCTGAAAAACCGTTCCTATAAAGGCTCTATGCGCAATAAAATTGATCAAGAGAGCGGTTCCATTTTGGCTACAGAAGGCAAAGGACCGTGGGATTCACCATCATCATCGGAAAGCGGACGGTCCGGAAAACCCAAATCTTCCGGGGATGACGGTTCCAAACCCGAACCAGTGAACCCTTGGGACCCCGCACCTGCCGGATCCACCCAGCCTGGCCGACAACGTGGCCCCTCGCTTGAAGATCTTTTGCGCCGCACGGGCGGTGGTAAAGGCGGCGGCTTTGGTGGACTGCCTTCGCGCGGCGACGGAAAAAGCTGGTGGCCGATCATCCTGGGCGCTTTTGTCGCACTTTGGCTGGTTTGGACCAGCGTCCACAGGATAGGCCCGGAACAAGAGGGTGTTGTCACTTTCTTCGGCAAATATTCGCGCACCGTATCGCCGGGTATCCAGTTCACGCTGCCTGCGCCTTTCGAAGATATTCAGAAGGTCGACACGAAGCAGATCCAGACGACGGCCGTCGGCTCACCCAAAGCGAGCAGCGAAAATCTTGTCCTGACCAAGGACCAGAGCATTATCGACATGGCCTATGATGTCCGTTGGTCGATCAAGGATCCGGAGCTTTATCTGTTCCAGCTGGAAAATGCGGATTCAACCGTCAAGGAAGTCGCCGAAAGCGCAATGCGTGCGGCAGTTGCCAATTATGACCTGACACAAGCGATCGGTCCTGGCCGTGGTGGTATCGAAATCGAAGTCCGTCGCCGGATGCAGCAGGTGCTCGACGAATATCGTTCGGGCGTGCTTGTCCAAAGCATCTCGATCCGCCAGTCCGACCCGCCTGCCGAGGTGAATGACGCGTTCCGCGAAGTAAACGCGGCGCAACAGCGTCGGGAAAGCTATTTGAACGACGCCCGCGCCTATGCCAGCCGCGTGACCGAACTTGCCATTGGTGAGACGACCGAGTTCGATAAAATCTATGTGCAATATCGTGAAGCGCCGGAAGTCACGAAACGCCGGCTCTATTATGAAACGATGGAGCAGGTTCTCGGCAAGGTGGACAAGACCATCGTCGAGACAGGCGGTGTAACCCCCTATCTTCCGCTTCCCGAGTTCCAGAAAAAAGCCGCGGCAAAAAATGAACCCGTGACCGTAACAGGCAAAAAGCAATGAACCAGACACTCCTCCGCAACCCGCTCTATCTAGGCGTGGCCGCCATCGGCGCGCTGATCCTGCTTAGCATGTCGGTTACCGTTGTGCCCGAAACGCAACAGGCCATCATCAGCAGCTATGGTAAGGTCGATCGCGTCGTGAACGCCTACCGCAAAGGCGAAGTCTTTGGCGACACACGCGCAGGTTTAACCTTCCGCATTCCCTTGGTCGAGCAGATCCAGATGATCGACAAGCGCGTACTCAGCGTCGAGATGGAACAGCAGGAAGTGCTGTCGACGGACCAGCTCCGGCTGCAGGTGGATGCCTTCGCCCGTTTCCGGATTACCAGGCCCGACCAGATGTACCGGACTATCCGCACAGAGGATCGTCTGCGCGAGCAATTGCGTACGATCTTGGGATCGTCGCTGCGCAACGAACTCGGCAAGCGCACATTTGCGACCTTGCTGAGCGCCGAGCGCGGCGAAGTGATGGAGAATATCCAGACGGCCCTGAACCGTGAAGCCAGCAAATATGGTGCGGAAGTTATCGACGTACGTATCAAACGCGCCGATCTTCCTGCCGCGACGTTGCAATCGGCCTATAACCGGATGCGCAGTGCCCGTAACCAGGAAGCAATTGCGATTGATGCCGAAGGCCAGAAAGAGGCCCAGATCATCCGTGCCGAGGCCGAAGCCGAAGCCGCGCGTATCTATGCCATCAGCTACAACAAAGACCCGGATTTCTACGATTTCTACCGCGCGATGCAAAGCTATCGGCAGACATTCCAGAATGGCGAAGGGTCGAGCAACATCATCCTGTCGCCGCAAAACGCCTATCTGGAGAAATTCCGGAACGGTCGTTAGTCGAACGGCAAGTGACATTCGCCGGTTGGTCCGGCTCCCATTCAATTGGCGTTAAGCTTTACAGCGCCATCGAATGGCCGAAATTCGGGCATCTTGCCCAAGATTGTTAGACGAAGGGAATGAAATCCGTGCGTTACGCTTATGCTGCTACAACCGCTCTACTGCTGACCGGAAGCGCTTTGGCGCTGGTCAATGGTTCGCCCGTAACCGCCCAAACGGCACTGCCCGTTTCGGCGCAGGCCAATCTGGCGCCTGCCGGTGCCCCGGCGAGCTTTGCCGATCTGGTTGTTCAACTCCAGCCTGCTGTGGTCAATATTTCGACCAAGCAAAAAGTGCAGGTAGCAACCAGCCTGAACCCCTTCACTGGCGAACGCCGTCCGGTTACGCAGGAACAGGCGAGCGGTGGCTCGGGCTTTCTGATTTCTTCTGATGGCTACATCGTCACGAACAACCATGTTGTTGCCGGTGGCCCGACGGGTGATGCCGTTGATCGTGTTACGGTCACCTTGTTTGACGGCAAGGAATATACCGCAGAAATCGTCGGCCGCGATCCGCAATCGGACATTGCCCTGTTGAAGATCAAAGCGACCGACCTGCCGTTCGTTGCAATGGCAGATTCAACCAAGAGCCGCGTCGGCGACTGGGTTATCGCCATTGGCAACCCGCTGGGCCTCAGCAGCTCGGTCACAGCAGGTATCATTTCCGCGTTGCAGCGTAATATTGGCGCAGGTGGTGCTTATGACCGTTTCATCCAGACCGACACAGCAATTAACCCGGGTAACTCGGGCGGCCCGCTGTTCAACCTGAAGGGTGAAGTAATCGGCATCAATAACCGCCTGATTTCGCCCATCGGCGCGAATATCGGTGTGGGCTTTGCCATTCCGGCGGAAGAAGCCAAGCCGGTCATTGAGTCGCTGAAAAAGGGTGTCCGCCCTGAGCGCGGTTATCTGGGTGTAGGCATCCGGCCCGTCAATGAAAAGCTTGCTGATTCGCTCGGGATTGAGAAGAACCGGGGTGAAGAAGTAACAGGGGTTGTGCCTGGTCAAGCTGGTGACAAAGGTGGTCTTAAAGAATTTGACATCGTTTTGAAAATTGACGGCCAGGATGTCTCGCCTGAACGAACATTATCTTACATTATTGCCAACACTAAACCAGGATCGAGAGCGACGCTTGAAATCTTGCGAGAAGGTAAACCTCAGAAATTGAACGTGATCGTCGGAACGCGGCCGACTGAAGAGCAGATCGCAAAGAGTAATTTCAACCCGGATGAACAAAAAGAATTTGATGGAGAAACAAATGAGGCGTCTGCAAAATATTTGCGCGATGCCTTAGGAATAAGTGTCATTCCGCTCGACGAAGCAATCGCTCGCCGCTTAGGTATTCCGGCGGACACCCGCGGTCTGGTAATTGACATTGCAGGTTCCGGAACTGTTGCCCAAGCAGGCATTCAACGTGCAGATATCATCGTTTCAGTGAATTACAAATCTGTCACCACTCCGGAAGAGTTGGTTACGGCTATCAAATCTGCTCGGGCAGCAGGACGTTCCAACATTCTACTCGGCGTTAGGCGTCGGGGAGGACCGACTCAATTTGCCGCTGTTGGTATTGATTGAGCCGGGCACATATTTGCAAGAAGTGATGCACGTTTGAAATTTTCCTTGTTTTACAGAGCCAATGCATTTAAAAAGTATTGCTATGTTAAATTTGACAAGGAGCGCAGCAAATGATTATAATGGACGTACCCCCAGCAATTGAGTTTGTTACAACACAAGCCGCCGGTGATGTTATTGCAACTCTGGACGGACAAAACGGATCTACCATAGTTGTTATTGATAACGGAGACGGTACAGTTACGGTCTTGATCAAAAACGCTGACGGATCTTTGCGTATGAGTACCCCTCAGAATATTGATGAAGCTTAAAAGCGCGAAATTAGATAAATGACATGAAGGCGGCATTTTGCCGCCTTCATGTTTTAAAGTGTGGTGTTTAGATATATCGGGTAAATGTCGTGCGATCCGTCAAAGAGAAACAACCACAATCATATGAGCCTGACCGACACCCCTTGGCACGATGATGCCACCGCCCTCCTTCCCGACCTTGTCGAATTGCGACGGGCAATCCATGCCGAGCCCGAACTGGGCCTGCAAAACCCCAAAACGCTGGCGAAGATAAAGGCCGCTTTGGCGGGCCTGCCGCTGGAACTGCGCGAAGGGCCGTCGACGACAGGCTTGATCGCCACGTTGAAGGGCCCGGCCAATGGCCGCACGGTTCTATTGCGGGGCGATATGGACGCCTTGCCACTCCATGAAGATACCGGGCTGGACTATAGCTCGACCACCGACGGTGCGATGCACGCCTGTGGCCATGACACCCATGTCGCGATGTTGGTGGGAGCCGCCAAGATGCTGTGCGCGCGGCGCGACGAACTGGCAGGCACGGTGCAGTTCATGTTCCAGCCGGGCGAAGAAGGCCATCATGGCGCGCGCTTCATGCTCGATGACGGCCTGATCGATCCGCTACCCGACGCGGCATTTGCCCTGCACATCATGCCCAACGCCCCGCGCGGCGTGTTTACGGGTAGAGCCGGACCATTGTTGGCGTCATCCGACGTGCTGAGCATCACGGTCAAGGGTGCTGGCGGCCATGCATCCATGCCGCACGATGCGACCGACCCTATCCCCGTAGCCTGCGAAATAGTCTCCGCTATCCAGACGATGGTGACGCGCACCGTGTCTGTATTTGACCCTGCCGTCGTGACCATCGCCAAAATCACGGCCGGTACGACCAACAATATCATTCCCGAAACTGCGCATATGCTGGGCACGATCCGGACCCTGTCACCGCGCCAACGGGCACAGGTGGCCGAACATCTGCACCGGCTTGGGCCAAATATAGCCGCTGCGCACGGCTGCACCGCCGAAGTGCATATCGAGCCGGGGTTCCCGGTCACATTGTGCGATGCGCGTGCGGTCCAGTTCGGAAAATCGGTCGTCGAAGATGTCTTTGGCGAAGAAAGCTGGATCACGCTCGACACGCCGATCATGGGCGCCGAAGATTTCGCCTATGTCCTCGAAAAAGTCCCCGGCGCGATGTTCTTCCTGGGCGCCAGCCATGAAGGCGACGACTGGCGTTCCTGCTGCGGACTTCACTCCAACCGCATGGTCCTCGACGACAGCGTCATGGCACGCGGCGCAGCGTTGCATGCGGCCATTGCGGAGCGGTTTTTGACGGACGGGTTTGAATAGTTTTTATCACGCAAAGACGCATGAAGCCTTGCTTTTTGTCTTTGTGTGAGATTATTTTTCAGCCGCCGCCTCCACACCGCGCATAACCCGCAACGCATTGACCTGGGCAATTTTCGCCAGGTCGGTTTTGGAATATCCCCGGCGCACCAACTCGGCAAAAAGTGCCGGGTAGGTGGCTACATTTTCAAGCCCGACCGGCAGTTCGTCTACGCCGCCAAAATCGCCGCCGATACCGATATGGTCGATGCCGGCCACTTTGCGGATATGGTCGATATGGTCGGCAACCTGCACCAACGTCGCCTTGGGTTGAGGATGTGCAGCGATCCATGCGTCGACGGCGGCTTTTTCGCCTGCGGGATTGCCTGTGAACTCGATCTTGGCACGCCCCGCAACCGCAGAGCGCTCATATTCCCATTGGCGGCGTTCGGGCGACGTAAAGCCGGGAACAAAGGTCACCATCACCACACCGCCATTTTGCGGCAGACGTTTCAACACCGAATCCGGCACGTTTCGGGGATGCGGTGTAACAGCGCGCGCGTTGCTGTGCGTGAACAACACCGGAGCTTTGCCCTTGTCGAGCACATCATGCATTGTGGCTTCGGACACATGGCTGAGGTCGACAATCATCCCCAGACGGTTCATCTCGGCAATTACTTCAAAGCCAAAGGGCGACAGACCGTCATGTTTGGGCGCGTCCGTTGCGCTATCGGCCCAATCGGTCGTCAGGCTGTGGGTGATCGTCATATAGCGTGCGCCAAGGGCATGCATCTGGCGTAAAATCTCCAGCGAACTGCCAATGGAGTGCCCGCCCTCCATACCGATCAGTGAGGCAATCTTTCCTCTCTTCATGGCCGCCTCTGCGGTCGCCGCCGTGTCGGCATAGACGAAGACATCGGGGTAACGGGCAATCATCTGGCGCACGACGTCGATCTGTTCGACGGTGCGAGTCACCGCCTCATGCTTTGGCAATGCGGCGTCGACATAGACCGACCAGAACTGCCCGCCCAGATAGCCAGCGCGCAACGTAGGGATATCCGTGTGTGTCTTGGCCAATATGTCGGGCGACAGGCCTTTCAGGTCGAATTTCGAAAAGTCGCGGTCGAACAACTCGGCAATCTGGTGCGGCGTATCGTTATGGCCATCGATCACAGGCGTTTTGGAAAGCACCTCACGCGCCGTCTCTTCGGGAGTTGCGGCGCTTGCCGGGACAGCGGCTGCGATAAATGCGAGAGCTGAAACGGTCACAATCCGCGTTAAGTTCAAAGTCATCACGCTGTTCTGGCCTGCCATGGGTTATCTCCTGAAATCGAGACCCGTTCATGCCCGATTATGGCGTTTGCAGAAATGCTTTTTATCGGCTCAGGGGACCAATATCGTATCGACGGCCTGTTTCGACAAAGACGGGTAATCAAGGGTGTAGTGCAAACCGCGGCTTTCATGCCTGGAAAGGGCAGAGCGGATGATGAGGTCGGCGACCTCAACCAGATTACGCAGCTCGATCAGATCGGGGGTGACCCGGAAATGGCTGTAATAATCCTCAATTTCACGGCGCAGCAGGTCGATGCGATGCTGCGCGCGCTCCAGCCTTTTTGTCGTGCGCACGATCCCTACGAAGTTCCACATGAACTGGCGGATTTCACGCCAGCACTGCGCAATCACAACCTCTTCATCACTGTCTGTGACCCGGCTTTCGTCCCATGGCCGGATAGCAGGGGGTGGCGGCAGATTGCCCCAATGGGCGTCGATATGCCGCGCGCAGGCATCCCCGAACACGAAGCATTCCAGCAGCGAGTTGGATGCCAAACGGTTCGCGCCGTGTAACCCCGATTGAGTCACTTCGCCCGCCGCATAGAGCCCCGGGGCATCCGTGCGGCCATCGAGATCGACCAAGACACCGCCACAGGTATAATGCTGCGCGGGGACGACGGGGATCGGTTCCTTGGTAATGTCGATGCCAAGCCCGATCAGCTTTTCATAGATGTTCGGAAAATGCTCCTTCACAAATTCCGCTGGCTTATGGCTGATATCCAGATGCACATAATCCAGACCGTCGCGCTTGATCTCGGCGTCGTTAGCGCGGGCGACGATATCGCGCGGGGCCAGTTCGGCGCGCTCGTCATAGTCGGGCATATAGCGATGCCCGGTCTTCGGGTTTTTCAATATCCCGCCCTCGCCGCGCACAGCTTCGGTAATCAGGAAATTCTTGACCTCCAGATTATAGAGGCATGTGGGATGGAATTGCATGAATTCCATATTGGAAATGCGACAACCCGCCCGCCATGCCATGGCAATCCCGTCGCCGGTCGCGCCGCGCGGGGCGGTGGAATAAAGATAGGTCCGCCCTGCGCCACCGCACGCCAAAATCGTCGCACGCGCGGTGAAGGTTTCAACCTTGCCGGTCTTGCGGTTCAGGGCATAGACCCCGTGAATACGTCCGGAAGTTGAAAAGCGTTCCTGATGCCGGCCCATGATCAGGTCAATAGCGACCATATCGGGGACCAAAGTTATATTGGAGTTCGCCTTTGCCGCCGCCTCCAAGGCCTGCTGCACGGCCCATCCGGTGGCATCATCGACATGGACTATGCGCCGGTGACTGTGTCCACCCTCCCGCGTCAAATGCCAGTCATTGCCATCAAGGTTGAAGGGCACGCCCAGCTTCGCCAGCCGTTCGATGGCTTCGGGTGCATTTTCGACGACGAATTCGACCGTAGCGCGGTTGTTGAGGCCGCCGCCTGCAATCATCGTATCTTCGATATGGCTGTCAAACGTGTCGCCGGGTTCCAGCACCGCCGCAATTCCGCCCTGCGCCCAGGCCGTCGCGCCGTCCGACAGCGCACCCTTGGCCAGCACCACAACCTTGTATTTCTGCGCAAGTTGCAACGCCGCCGTCAAACCCGCCGCGCCGGACCCGATGATAAGAACGTCGGCTTCCATCACGCGCTACTGGTCAACCGCAGGAACACATCTTCCAGATCTGCTTCCTTCGTGGTCACATCCACAATGCCAAGGCCAAGCCCTTGCATTGCGGCCAGGACCTCGCCTGCGTTCATGCGATCCTTGTTATAGGTGATTTCCACGGTCCGGTCAGCGACCAGCTCCGATTTTTCAAAGGCCGCATGCTTCGGCGCCTCGGTCACGTCCCGGTCAAGGGTCAGGACAACCGCCTTTTCCCGCGCCATCCCGACCAGTTCTTTGGTCGGTTTATTGGCAATCAGCTTGCCATGGTTGATGATCGCAATCCGGTCGCACAGCTGTTCGGCTTCTTCCAGATAGTGGGTGGTTAGAACAACCGTCACGCCTTCCCGGTTTAACTGGACCACATAATCCCACAGCTGCTGCCGCAATTCGATGTCGACCCCCGCGGTCGGCTCATCCAGTACAATCACGGGCGGGGAATGGACCATTGCCTTGGCCACCAACAACCGCCGCTTCATGCCGCCCGAAAGTGTACGGGCGTAGGCGTCTGCCTTATCCTCCAGCCGGACAGCGCGCAGCAATTCCATCGTCTTGCGCTTTGCCTTTGGCACGCCATAAAGCCCTGCCTGCAATTCCAGCGCCTCTTTAGGCGTAAAAAAGGGATCGAACATGATTTCCTGCGGCACGATCCCGATCGAGGCCTTTGCATTACGGGGGTTAACGTCAATATCGAAACCCCAGATTGATGCCGATCCGGATGTCTTCATCACAAGACCCGCCAAAATGTTGATCAGCGTCGACTTGCCCGCGCCATTGGGTCCGAGCAGTCCGAAAATAGACCCCTGCGCGACGTCAAAACTGACATCGTCCAGCGCCTGCTTACCGCCTGCATATTTTTTGGAGAGATTCTGTATCGAAATGGCTTTGCTGGACATGCATGTGCGATAGCGAAGCCTTGCCCCCTGCGCAATCGCGCGAAACATGGTAACTGGCATCTTCATCATATCCGGTTACCAAATGGGCAGCCCTGACCTGTAGCAGCGACGCTGTGAAAAGTCGGGCCATTCCTATTTTCGGGCGTTTAGCAGCCCTTTGCGCATCATTTGTCGGCGTTCAGTCGGCCCATGCACTGCCCGGCGATACGCAAACACAAATCGTCAATCCAGGTCTGGTGACCAATGCGACCAGCCTCGATTTCGGATCGGTTATCGCAGGAAGCGTGCAAAGCCGACTCCGCGTTCCGCCGACAAGCGACACAGTCGTCGTTTCGGCGGGAAATGCACTTCCGGTGGGTGGCAGCGTTTCGCGCGCGCGTTTCGATGTTGTTGCAGCGCCGCTGACGCTCGTTTTCATAAACCTGCCCAGCAATATCCAGCTAACCCGCGTGTCGGGAACAGATCAGATGTTGCTCGACCAGTTCCAGCAAAGTGGATTGCCGTTCCAGATCATGGGCGCAAGCGGCCAATATTCCTTTTATGTTGGCGGGCGTTTGCGGGTGAACCCTTCGCAGGCAGCCGGTCTGTATCAGGGGAATTTTACCGTCACGGTGAATTTCCTCTAAGGAGTGCAGGCACCTTTGTGTGCCGCATACAGAAAATCTTTACTATTTTCAGTCTATCTACCTCATCATGTGTGGGGCAAAATTCAGGTATCTAGGGAAGCTTAGCGGCGCGCTCGCCCTCGCAATGGCGGCGTTTGCGAGCAATCCCGCTATTGCCGAGACCGAAACGGCAAACGCCGAGATAACGGTTGTGCGCCCGCTTTCGTTCGTCATCGACGATAATCTGGATTTCGGCTCCCTCATTCCGGGGACGACCGCAGGTACCGTCACGATGGCACCAACGGGAGCCCGCACTGCGACCAACGGCATTGTACTTGTCGGCGGTGGACATACCCCTGCGACCTTCTCGGGACAGGGAACATTTAACCAGCGTGTGGATATTTCGCTTGGTGCCAATAGTATTCTGATTACCGGTCCTGGCGCGCCTATGCGTGTGCGGACTTTTGTGGTCGGTAGCACCCCTACTGCCATACTTACGACGACACCAACGCGTTTTCGCATTGCGGCGGCCAACGGGATCTTCACATTCCCGCTCGGCGCGACATTGGAAGTCGGTGCTAACCAGGCACCGGGCAAATATACCGGCAACTGGTCAATCACACTCAACTATTTTTGAGCCGTTGCGGCAAGCCCGTCGCTTTGCTAAGCGGCGCGCATGAGCACTTTTCAGCCCGAAACAATCCGCGTCCGTGACACCCGTATCGCTTGCGATGGCAGCGGTGACATTCCTGCTGCCTTGGGTCATCCCAAGGTGTGGCTGCAAATCGACGAAAAAGGCTATGTCGACTGTGGCTATTGCGACCGCCGTTTCGTTCTGATTGGCGGCCCTGCCGATAACGGCAAAGGCTAAACCAGCATTTCCTTCGCTGGTCCCTGCCCCAGAAAATTGGCGGGACTCGCGCTGGCCCCATAGGCACCTGCACAAAAGATCGCGACCAGATCGCCCACATCCGCGCGCGGCAGATGCGCGCTGTCCGACAATTTATCGAGCGGCGTGCACAAACATCCTACGATAGATGCGACCTCTTCCGGCTCCGCTTCATAGCGCGTGGCAATGGCCACCGGATAATTGCGCCGGATGACCGTGCCGAAATTTCCACTGGCCGCCAGTTGATGGTGCAATCCGCCATCGGTGATGAGGAAAACCTCTCCGTGGCTGATCTTGCGGTCGACGATGCGGGTCAGATATACCCCGGCCTCACCGACCAGATAACGTCCAAGCTCAATGCAAAACTCCGTCTCGGCAAGAATGTCCGGCAATACATCAAACGCCTCCGACAGGGCGGCGCCAACCGCCTGAATATCGACCGGCTCGTCGCCTGGAAAATAAGGAATCCCAAAGCCGCCGCCCAGATTGACATGTGGGGGGGCTGCTCCGATTGCGTCGGTGAGTTCGCCGACTAACGCCAATGTCTGCGCCTGCATCGCGATGATGGCGTCGGCCGATAATGCCTGCGATCCGGCATATATGTGAAAGCCCCGCCAATCGGCCCCTGCGGCAATCAGATGCTGTGCCAAGGCTGGAACACGTTCAGCATCGACACCGAATTGCTTGGCCCCGCCACCCATTTTCATGCCCGACCCTTTGAGGTCAAAGCTGGGGTTTACCCGGATCGCGATGCAGGGCGTGATGCCAAGCTGCGCACCAATCGCCAGCGCCCGCGCCGCTTCACCTTCGGATTCACAGTTGAGCGTTACGCCCAGCGAAATGGCACGCTGAAGCTCGCGATCCCGCTTGCCGGGCCCCGCAAAACTGATCCGGGCGGCGTCGACCCCGGCATTAAGGGCGAGTTCCAACTCGCCTCCTGACGCCACATCAAACCCGTCGACAAGTTCGTTCATCAACGACAACAGGGGGGAATAGGGATTGGCCTTCATCGCATAATGAATCGCCAATCGCTCCGGCATGGCGGCGCGCAGATCGGCCACACGCTGACGCAAATGCCCGGTGGAATAGACGAATAGCGGCGTATCCCCGGCTTGCGCGACCAATGCGCTGGTCTTCATCCCGCCAATTGCGAGTTCACCATCAACTATTTCGTACCCCGAAGGTATGGGACCAGTCGCTTTCATCCGCTTTCCCTAGGCGAATTGGGTAAAGCTTTTGATAACCACGGCCCCGCTTTGCAGGTTTTTGTCCGCATGACCAATGAACTGCCGAGTCCAAAAAAGGCGTTGTAAAGATATTTTACAATAGGATATTCTCTGCACGATAGCCAAAGCGAGTCTCAATTTTGGCACATAGGCTGGTCGCAAAAAATGGGTGATATTCTGTCAAACGGGAGAATTAAAATGACCAAATTTGCGACTAAAGCATGCGCCGGAATTTGCAGCATGGCGCTGATTCTGACCGCTGTGCCGACTTATGCTAAAACACCTTCTTCGCTTTCCGATCTAGTCGGCGCACGAGGCGCCGGTGGAGAGGAACAACTGGAGTCCAGGGGGTATTACAACACCCATGTTTCGACTGAGGACGATCGCAAAGTAAGCTATTGGTGGAACAGTTCCAAAAAGGAATGTGTACGGGTCACGACCTATGATGGCCGTTATGAATCGATCAATGCCGCGCAATCGACCGATTGCGGTCAGGCAAAATCAAGCAGCGGCGACAAAACGGCAGCAATTGCCGTCGGTGCTGCTGCCTTGTTGGGGATCGCAGCACTCGCCAGCAAATCACATCACCGTGATGATCGCGATTATGACATGAACGGAACGGCGGAGTTTGAACGCGGCTACCGCGACGGATTATATAACCAGTCGTACCACAATTATAACCGCAGCGATGCCTATTCCCATGGATTCGAAAAAGGCGTTCGCCAGCGGGGCTATGAAACCTCATATCGACCCGGATACGGCTATGGCGGAGGCTATGGCGGCTATGTAAATGTGAACGATTTGGTCGGACAATCTAAGGGTTACGCCAATTCTTCACTCAGCCAACGCGGCTTTGTGATGCGCGATTCGGACAAGACCGACTATAATGGCCGCTACACCACTTGGTGGCGTGCGGCATCGGAGCAATGTATTACGGTGAATACACGGGACGGTTATGTCTACACTGTCCAAACGGCCCGTAAGCGTAACTGCAGATGACGGAATATTCCGCCGGGCCTTTTGTTTTCGGTCCGGCGGAAATGAAATATAACCGAGTCAGGCTAACAGTTGCTCCGCCAGTAAATTCCGGTCCAGTTTCCCGTTCGCATTTTTTGGAAATTGATCGAGCCAGATAATTTCGGCGGGCTGCATGAAGTTCGGCAAATTCCCGCGAAGATGCGCCGTCAGGGCATCCATGTCACCTGACCCCCGCACAAACAGGACGATGGCTGCGCCCAGCCGCTCATCCTTGCGGCCCAAGGCGCACGCCTCTGCGACCACGCCACTTTCAACCGCGACTTCTTCGATTTCGGTGGGCGACACGCGATTGCCACTTGTCTTGATCATCGCATCGTCACGACCGACAAAATAGAGCAACCCGTCAGGGTCCCTACGAACCGTATCCCCCGACCAGACCGCCATGCCGCCATATTCGGAAAAAGCGGGTGCCGGTTTGAACCGTTCGGCAGTCCGGACTGCATCCTGCCAATAGCCATGCGCGACGAGCGGCCCTGCATGCACCAATTCGCCCGCGTCACCCGGCGCTGCCTCGGACCCGTCCGGGGCAACAACCATGATCTCGGCAAAGGGAATTGCCTTGCCCATACTTGTCGGATTTTCATCGATCAGCGACGGGTCGAGATAGGTGGAACGGAAAGCTTCGGTCAGTCCGTACATCGCGAAAATATCGGTCTTGCTGCAAAAAATGCTGCGCAGCATTTTTACGAGACTGGGCGTTAGCGCGCCGCCGCTGTTGGTCAGGCGGCGCATGGAGGAAACCGCATTTTCCGGCCATTCCTGCTCCACCAACTGCACCCAGAGCGGGGGCACAGCAGCCAAGGTTGTTACGCCATATTTGCCGCACGCCTTGATGACATCACGCGGGGCGAGATAGTCCAAAGGCACCACACATCCGCCTGCACGCCAGGTCGACAGCAACTGGTTCTGTCCATAGTCGAAACTGAGCGGCAACACCGCCAATGTGACATCATCTGCCTGAAGGTTCAGATAGCGGGCGACACTAACGGCGCCCAAAGCGAGATTTGCATGCGACAGCATCACGCCCTTGGGCCTTCCCGTCGATCCCGAGGTATAGAGTATTGCCGCCAAACGGTCAGGGTCCGTGTCGGAGGGCAGCGGATCGCACCATTGTGCTTCACTATCCCCGATATGCGCCAAAACCGATTTTTCGTCTGCAATCTCGAAACCGGAATGTCCTTCCGGACCATCAAGTGTTGACGCACGTGCCGCGTTTGTGATCAGCAACCGCGCACCACTGTCCGACAGGATATGCCGGACCTGCGGCGCTTTCAGCACCGGGTTGACGGGCACATGCACGAGCCCTGCCCGCACCGATGCCAAGGGCATCAGACACGCAATTTCCCCTTTGCCGAGCCATGTGGCGACCCGATCGCCCGGGACAAAACCCTTTGATTTAAGGAAAGCCGCAAGGCGACCGATACGGAGATTTAACTCCTTATAATTATAGCAGCTATCACGAATGATGAGCGCAGGCGCGTCGGCTTCCCCGAACAGCGGAAGGTGGTCGAGCGGAAATACTGGCAAATCGGTCGTCATAGGGTCATATTCGGATGGAGATTGCGGGGCATGTCAGGGGTAACATATTTGCCGGTAAAAGGTGAATATCACGATAATTTTCTGACAGCGCAGGCCGCAGCACGCGGAGCGCTTGATCGGGACAGGCAGGCGTGCCTCTTTGACCGGCTGGACTGGATTGATCCGCTGCACCGGATGGCTTTGCGCAAAAAGCCCCCCCTGTTGCTGCGGGCCCTCGATGGGGAAACCGAAGCCTGGTTGCCGCTGATGCGTCAGGCCAACAACCATCATGTCGCGCTTGCCAATTGGTATAATTTTACGTGGCGCCCGATTTATGGCGACACTTGCGCGGAAAGCACGCGTCTGTCCTTGCTGCGCCAATTGGCGTTAACCGCGCGGCAGCGTACGCGCAGGCTCACTCTAGCTCCGGTCCCGGATGAGGACGGATCGGCGAGCCAGATTGCAACCGCCTTTTCGAGTGCCGGATGGATTGTCGACCGGACGGAGTGCGACGAAAACCATTATATCCGCCTCAACGGCCGCTCGTTCGACGAATATTGGGATAGCCGCCCCGGGCAGTTGAAGAACACAGTCAAACGCAAGGGCAAGAAAAACATCGTGTCGACACGGGTCGAAACGGAATTTTCTACCCAAAGCTGGAGCGATTATGAGCGCATCTATGCGCGCAGTTGGAAGCCGCATGAGGGCAGCCCGGAATTTCTGATGCAATTGGCGCAGCAGGAAAGTCTTGCGGGAACCTTACGGCTGGGCCTTGCCTATATCGATGGCAAACCGGTTGCCGCGCAATTCTGGACCGTGGAAAACGGCATTGCCCTCATTCACAAACTTGCCCATGACGAACGACATCTGGACGCATCCCCCGGAACGCTGCTGTCCGCCGCCCTGTTTCAGCATGTGATTGATATCGACAAGGTTGACGAGATCGACTTTGGGACCGGCAGCGACGCCTATAAGCGTGACTGGATGGAATCTGTCCGTCCCCGTTTCCGGCTCGACATGTTCTGGCCGAACCATGTGGCCAACTGGCCCTTGATTGCCCGCCTCCACTTGCGGCACATGCGCCGTAAAGCCGCTTAACAGAAGAGAGTAAGATGACCGATAGCCTCCCCGATAAAGTCCGTTCCATCCTGTCCGACATCCTCGGCCTTTCCGCCGAGCAAGTGGCGGCCATGGACGACGATACGGAATTATTCGGCGCATTGCCCGAACTGGATTCCATGGCGGTCGCCGGATTGTTGACCGAGATGGAAGACCGGCTTGATATCATGATCGACGATGATGATGTTGATGGCGATCTGTTCGCCACATTCGGCAGTCTTGTCGCATTTGCACGGGCCAAGGTCGACGGGTGACGCACCCGCTGCATCGGACCTACACCTATGGCGGAAGGCAGGAATTTTGCCTTTGCGTCGGAGATGACGCGGCTTCGCGCTGCGTATTGATAGTTCCGCCCTTATTTGACGAAATGAACCGGACCCGGCGCATGCTGGTGGAAATGATGCGCTTGCTGGCTGCACGCGACGTGCGCACGGTTCTTGCCGATGTACCTGGGTGCAACGAGAGCTTGGCCGATATCACCGTGCAAACGCTGGACGATTGGCGGCATGCACTGCGCATCGTGACGGCGGAGATGGGCGTAACGCATATCGTTTCCCTGCGCGGCGGGGGGCTTATCGATGATATAGCGAACGTGCCGGTCCTGAGGCTTGCACCCGTCAAAGGCTCCAGCCTGTTGAAGACAATGCTGCGCACGAGACTGATCGCTGACAAGGAAGCGGGGAAATCCAGCACCGCTGACGACCTACTCGCCCAATCCAAATCCCATCCGTTGGAGCTTTCCGGCTATAGCCTGTGCGCCGAAATGCTGGAATCACTGGAAAAGGCCGCTCCCGCCGACTTGCCCCAAGTGCAAGAGGTGAGTCTGGCCGAAATCGATGGCTCGCCCTTATGGCTGCGGGCGGAACCGCAGGATGATCCGGCTATGTCCGCTGCCTTTGCGGCCAAGATCGCCGACTGGAGCGCCGCATGCGCCGGATGATTTCCTTCCCTTGCGGCACGGACAATCTGGTTGGCACGCTCGACGAAGGCACCCGCGATGTCGGCTTGCTCATCGTCAGCGGCGGTAACGAAATCCGCAGCGGGGCCTTTGGGGGCCAAGCGGCGCTGGCGGCCCATATGGCGGACGCTGGCTATACCACATTCCGCTACGACCGTCGGGGCATCGGCGAGAGTGAAGGGCAAAATGCCGGTTTTGAAGAAAGCGCCGACGATATAGCGGCAGCGTTAGCCGCCTTTCGCCAATCGGCACCACAGGTCAAACGCATCATCGCCTTTGGCAATTGCGACGCGGCGACGGCCCTTGCGCTTTTCCATCACAGCAACGCGATTGACGGCCTGATCCTAGCCAATCCCTGGATCATCGAAGCCACCCCGGCGAATGACGAGCAACCCGCAGCCCCCAGCGCAACTGCCATAAGGGCACGCTATTGGGCGCGGCTTAAAAATCCGCGGAGCTTGCTGGACCTGCTGTCCGGTAAGGTTGATTTGCGCAAACTGGCAACCGGCTTGGTTTCTGCCTCCCGAAAGGAGCCAGTGTCGGGTCTGGCAGTACGCTTAGCCAAATCGCTCGCAAAATCGACGGTTCCTACCCATCTGCTGATTGCCCGTCACGACACGACGGCCATGGCATTCATGGGGGCGTGGCATAGCGCAGAGTTCGCGGATGCGCGGGCTTTGGCGCATATCCAAATGGACCAGTTTGATACTGCTTCCCATGGCTTTGCCGATGATGCCTCGCGCCGCTGGCTCTACGATAACATCCATAAGACGCTTCAAAAGGTATGAGAGCGCTTTAGCGGCGAAATTGGGCACTTCTGCCCTGCATTGCCACCATCGGCCAGATACCCCCTGTTCGTTGCCACTTGATTTCCATCCAAGTTGATGTAGTCACTTGTATCAATGATAACGTTCACAAGAATGATGGAAGCGCGGAAAATGTCTTTATCGAGATCGATGGCCGTCCTGGCCCTGTTGTCCATGATTTCGACCCCGGCACTGATGGCCGCCGATTCCACCGCTACCCCGTCCGCTTGGCCTTCGGCAGCAAGCCCCGCACAGATAACCGATGCCAAGGTAGAAGCCGAAATTGACGCGCTAATTGCGCGGATGACGGTCGCGCAAAAAGTCGGTCAGCTAATTCAGGCCGATATCAGTGCCATTACGCCCAAGGATCTTGCCCGCTATCCACTGGGATCGATATTGGCAGGCGGCAATTCCGGACCCAATGGAGACGAACGTGCCAGCGCGCAAAAATGGGCCGAGTTGGTCGACGCCTTTCGTGCTTCGTCGCGCAAATCGGGGGCCCGTATTCCCATATTGTTCGGTGTCGATGCCGTACATGGCCATTCCAATGTCCCCAACGCCACCATCTTCCCCCACAATATCGGCTTAGGTGCCGCACGCGATGTCGATCTTCTACAGCGCATTGGCGCAGCAACCGCAGCCGAAATTTCGGGGAGCGGTATCGAATGGACCTTTGCACCCACTTTAGCCGTTCCGCAGGACTTGCGATGGGGGCGCACCTATGAAGGGTACGCATCCGACCCCGCGCTGGTTGCCCAATATGCGAAGGCCATGACAATCGGACTGCAAGGACCATTGGTCGCCGGAAAGCCGCTCGCGACCCAGAATGTTGCGGCAACCGCAAAGCATTTTCTGGCGGATGGGGGAACGGCAGACGGGCGCGACCAAGGCGATGCGCAGATTAGCGAAGCCGAATTGATCGCCAAGCACGCGCAAGGCTACCCCGCCGCGATCGACGCTGGCGCGCTGACCGTAATGGCCAGCTTCTCGAGCTGGAATGGGGAGAAGCACCACGGCAACCGATCGCTTCTGACCGATGTGTTGAAAGACCGCATGGGCTTTGCCGGACTGGTCGTGGGCGACTGGAATGGACATGGCCAGGTTGCCGGCTGTTCTGCGACCGACTGCCCCGCGGCGATCAATGCAGGGCTCGACCTGTTCATGGCGCCCGACAGTTGGAAGGGGCTGTATAAATCCACTTTGAAGGCAGCGCGTGACGGGCGCATTCCGATGGCGCGCATCAACGACGCGGTGCGCCGCATCTTGCGGGTCAAGTACAAGCTGGGGTTGATGGGCGCGACGCAGATAAAGCGCGGCGATGCAAGCCTTGTAGGCGCCCCTGCACATCTCGAACTGGCGCGCGAGGCCGTTTCAAAATCTCTGGTCCTACTCAAGAATAATGACGGTGTGCTGCCGGTCCGTAAGGGCGCGCGCGTTCTGATTTCCGGGTCGGGCGCCGACAATATGGCCATGCAGTCGGGCGGATGGACGATCAGCTGGCAAGGTACGGATACAAAGGCGTCCGATTTCCCCAACGGCCAAACCATCGGTCGCGCGTTGAGCGATGCCGTGCACGGCAATGGCGGTTCGGCCATTCTGTCGAGCGAAGGCAAATTTGACGCCAAGCCCGATGTTGCCATCGTCGTGTTGGGCGAAAAACCCTATGCAGAATTTGAAGGTGACGTTCCCGACCTCGGTTTCCGGACGTCGAGCAGTGAACAGGAAATGATCGCGCGCCTGAAAGCGCAGAAGATCCCTGTTGTCGTTCTGTTTCTTTCGGGTCGCCCCATGTTTACCGGACCCTTATTCAATCAAGCCGATGCCTTTGTCGCTGCGTGGCTACCGGGCACGCAGGCGCGTGGTATCGCCGATGTGCTCGTCACCCGTCCCGATGGTAAACCGGCACGCGATTTTACGGGACGCCTGCCCTTCGCTTGGCCGGCCGACGCACGCGCTTCGCTTGAAAACCCGCTCTTTCCGGTTGGCTATGGGCTGACCTATGCATCTTCTTCCAATTTGGGACCGGTGAACGAGGACCCGAAAGTTGACCTGTCATCTCAGGCACATAGCACTGCCTATATTGTCCGCGGGAAAGTCCCCGCGCCCTGGCATTTGGGCATAGACGGGTCAATCAGCACAAAGGCCGTAGACCTTTCGGCGCAGGAAGACGCTCGGCAATTTACGTGGAACGCCAATGGAGAATTCGCCGTCAATGGCCCGGCGATCAACCTTGAAGAGCCCTTGAAAAAGGGTTGGTCGCTGACACTCGACTGGCGGATTGATGCGCCTGTCAAAGGTCCCGTCAAACTCGCCTTCAGCGGCGCGACGGTCGATTTAAGCGAAGCTATCCGCAGCGCGCCGACCGGCGAGCGTGTCCAAACGCGCATCCCGTTGCGTTGTTTTGCCGAATCCGGCGCAAATTTTGGATCGGTGGGCTCCCCCATACGTATGCAGGCCCCGAAAGGGCTTGTTGCCACAATTCGCAGCGTTCATATCGAAGAAGCAAAAGAAAGCGTGCCCTGCCCAAGCAAAGGCCGCTAAAACAGTGGAGAGAAAAACATGGCTTTAGCACCGGGTGCCGCCGCACCTTCGGAATCGACCGATTCCCATATCGACGCACCCCAACTGCAACTGTTCGTCATGGGCCTGTTTTTTATCTTTGGCGGAATCACCAGCCTGAATGACGTGATCATTCCAAAGCTGAAAGAGCTCTTCACGCTCAATTATACACAGGCCATGCTTGTGCAATTCTGTTTCTTCACCGCCTATGCCGTCATCGGCATTCCCGGCGCACGGCTCGTAAAAAAGATCGGCTATATGAGGGGTGCGGTTGCTGGACTTCTGACCATGATGGCGGGTTGCCTGCTGTTCATTCCCGCCAGCCAGACCGCGACTTACGGTGTTTTCCTACTGGCTCTATTCGTTCTGGCGAGCGGCGTTGTCATCGTGCAGGTGGTGTCGAACCCGCTTATTTCCCTGCTGGGCAAACCGGCGACAGCACATAGCCGTCTTACCTTTGCACAAGCTTTCAACTCGCTCGGGACAACTGTGTTTCCGATATTCGGTTCGATCCTGATTCTGGGCGGTCTGGCAACGGTGACCGCCGACCAATTGTCGGGTGTTGAGCTGGACGCTTATCGGACTGCGGAAAGTCAGGCGATTGTAAATGGCTATCTTGGTATCGCCGTAGCGCTCGCCATCGTCGCAGGCGTGGTATGGATGTTCCGCAACGCCTTGAAGGGCGAGAAGCACGAGGCAAGCGAAGGCCTTGCGGGCCTTGATCTCCTTAAACGTCCACGCTTCGGCTTTGGGGCCCTGTGCATCTTTCTATATGTCGGAGCCGAAGTCGCCATCGGATCGCTGATCGTCAATTATCTGATGCAGGACCATGTCATGGGCCTAGAAGAGCAGTCGGCCGGGAAGCTGATTGCCCTTTATTGGGGCGGCGCCATGATTGGACGCTTCATCGGCTCGGCCGTGCTGCGCTTCGTAAGCCCGGGTAAATTGCTTGCCGCCGTCGCGGTAGGCGCAATTCTTTTGCTGATCACATCGACCCAGACCAGCGGAGACGTTGCCGGTTACTCCTTGCTTGCAGTTGGACTCACCAATGCGATCATGTTCCCGACCATTTTCACCCTCGCCTGCGAAAAGCTGGGATCGCGTGCGGCAGACGGTTCGGGCATCATCAATGTTGCAATCGTCGGCGGGGCTATCATACCTCTTTTGACGGGTGTTATCGCCGACCTGACATCCAGCCTCGCAATAGCATTTGTATTGCCGATGGCATGCTACGCGGTCATCGCGGCCTTCGGCATCTATGCGCGAAAGCCGGCCTAGGTCACCTCAGATCCGGCGCGACATCGTAAGCAGCAATATACTGGCGGCGAAGGCGAGGCCGGCCAGCAGTATGAATAGCGCGTCGAAACCATAGGTCGGCACCAGTGCCATGGTCAGCCACGGCATGATCAAGGACGGAACGGTGTTCGTCAGATTGAAAATGCCCAGATCCCGACCGCGCGTGTGCGGTCGGGGTAAAACCCGAAGCGTTTGACTGGAGTGCAGCGCTAGAAAAATGCTGCTCGCCAAACCGAACAGGACATATCCCGCAATCGCAAATGCCATGTTCGGCGCCCACGCCATGATAATCAAGCCGACTGCGGCCAAGGATGCCGTTAGGATCAAAGGCATTATAGGCTTAGCAGAACGGTCGGACCATGTCCCGACGCCCAGTGCGACAAAAACCGAGAGCCCCAAAACAATAGCAAAAATACTTGCGGCATCATTTTCACCGAAGCGGGGATCAAGGCTGCGGAACCACAGCAGCAAGAATGCGAAAAGCGATGCCTCAGCTATCTGCACAAGCAGACGCGCAAGCCACATGCGGATCGCGGGGTTTGTGGGCTTTGGATTATCGTCGTCACGCCCGATATCCACGCCCTTCGCATCCATCAAATGCGGCATCGCTACTGGTTTGCCAAGAAAGAGCACCGGGGCTACCATACACAGCACCAGAAGCGCCACCAGTGCCTCCCTTTGCGCAAATCCGGCAAACATATCCGTGGTGACGATTGCGCCGGATAACGCCCCTAATGCAGGCGCCAACGCCAAAAGCCCACCCAGCATCCCCTTTTGCACATCAGGGATGGTATCGCCTGCCCAGGCGGCAAGGGGTGCAAGCATCATATTCAGCCCGAACTGCCAACATACGATCAATGCGATCAGGACGTTGGTGTCTCCGGCATATGGCATCGACAACATCAGCGCAGACGAGAGCAACAAACCGCCAAATATCCATATTCTTCGGCGTCGGGTCACGTCGCTTGCCCATCCGAACAAGATGTTGGACAGGCTTGCCGAAATTGCGCCAACAAACGCCGCGATGGCAAGTGTTGTAAGCACTTCTGCTTTGTTCATCGCCGAGACACGAAGCGGAAGCAGCAATGTCAGAAACGGCATATAGGCAACCGCGCCACCCGAAACGGCAAGCGCATAGAGATACATGAACCGCGGCGATTGCCGACCCGGTGGAACCGGATCAGTCAGGGCCGTTGCCGCCGCACGACGCGGTGCTACCGCGAAGAACCAAGCCACCCTCAGTCACGACCGGTTGCGGCAGGTTGGCGCCGTCGCCCATGGTGATCAAAAGCTCGACCGCTTTTGAAAAAGTGGCAGCGATAGGCTGATCTACCGCAGTCAACTGCGGCTCGGTAAAGCGGACCACCGGCGTGTTATCGAAGCTGATCAGTGAAACATCCTGCGGCACGTTCAGTCCGCGCTTCGTCAAAGTGTCCAGTGCCGCCAGTGCCATTTGATCGCTGCTGGCAATGATTGCCGTCGGGCGATCCTTGAGAGCGAGCAATGCATGTGTTGCGGCGATACCGCTTTCATAACCGAAGTCGCCTCGTGCGAGCAGGTCGCCGGTTTGCAATCCGGCAGCGGCCATCGCCTCGCGCCAACCGTCGATGCGCCAGGTCGACAAATCATATTCTTCCGATCCCGAGATGAATCCAATCCGTTGGTGTCCAAGGGCGATCAAATGGTCGGTGGCACGGCGGGCCGAACCTTCATCGTCCATCGTCATCGCGATGCCGGCGCCGGGCGTTATGGAGCCGATCCGTGCGAACGGAATTTTGCGCTTGGACAGAAAGCCCGTAATCAACGGATTTTCGGAGTGGGGCGGTGTCAGTATCACGCCGTCGGGTTGGAGGGCCGCCAGGGTAGCACCCAGTTCGCGTTCGACATGGTCATTATGCGTGTCGACGAGTTCGAAGATCATCCGGTAGCCATATTCGGCGCACTTCAGCATCCCGCCGAACAACATCTGGTCGACCCAGTCTGTTCCCTGCCGGGATTTCCAGTCGGCAATCGTCCGCTCCCGGTCATTGATCGCAAGGATGAGGTATGACCGTGAGCCGCTCATCCTTTGGGCCGCGATTGAGGGCACATAACCCAGCTTGTCGATCGACGCCTGCACCCGCTCCTTCATCGAGGGACGTACATTGGGCTCATTATTGATGACACGGCTGACCGTTTGCAGAGATACCCCTGCATCCGCCGCAACATGCTTGATCGTGACAGCCTGACGGCGTCTCGCCATATTCTACTCGTCCCCTTTGGCCTTTTGCAGGCAGGCTAGCCCTTTTTCCGGGTCTTCCGCGCACTGGTATATGCGTATCCAGTCGATCAGAAACTCCGCAGGCACAACGTCTGCCGCAACACCCTTATCGTTATTTTCTTCCGACAGCCTTCCCCCAATGGCAAGATTGGCCATGATGTAAAAGGGTTGGTCAAATGGCGCAACGCCATTTCCTTTGGCGAGAGGCGATGCGCTATCCCATTGGTCCGCTTTCACTTCCCAGTATAGCCGGCCATCGAGTGAAAAGCGCATGATGCCCTCGGCCCACTCCAGCGTCCAGATATGAAAATCATCCGATGGCAGTGCCTTGGACGGAAGAGCGACGCGCGTATCGAGAACCTTGTTGGCGGGAGCAAAATCGCCGAAGTGAAGCGCACTGATCATGCGGTTTTCGCCGACGGTGCCTTCACATACTGTGCAGGTCGCCCCCAGATTGACGCCTTCCAATATGTCGATTTCACCCGACCGGGGCCATCCGCCATAATAGTTCTCGCTGGGCATCATCCAGACAGCCGGCCATGTGCCCTGCCCTTTCGGAGGCTTTGCGCGGAATTCGATCTTGCCATATTTCCAGCTTGCCAGACCCAAGGTCCGAATCTTGCCGGACGTTATATTTTGGGTCTTCTTGGGGTTAGGCTTGTCCGCAATTTCCGGTGGTCGGTCGGGGCCCGTAAAGCGTTCCTTGCGCGCCATAAGATGCAATATGCCATCCGAGACACGAATGTTTTTCGAACGGTCCGTATAACATTGCCGCTCGAAATTACCGCCGCCCCAGCAGGATTGTTCCGGCTTCCATTTCGTCCGGTCGAGCTCGGTCCCGTTAAACTCATCCGCCCATACCAGTTTCCACCCGCTTGGCGCGGGATTGGCATTGGCATAGGCAGACGGGGATCCTGCCCATGCGGCGACCACCGCAAGTACCAACTTTCCGAGATGAGTCATAAGCATCCTTTCATGACAGGACATAGGCGCGCTTTTCCGTCAAACAAAGAACGGGCCCAAGTCATATGACTAAGGCCCGTTCGCATTGTCTAGTTTACGGACAGCTTAGAATTCAAACCGCGCCAGGAATGTAAAGCGTCGGTCGTTCCGGAACGCCGACCTTGTGGCCTTGGTTCCGGTGAAATCGATCACCTGTGACGTCTGTGTGACCTCATCGAGCAGGTTGACGCCCTGAATACCCAGTTTCAGTTGCTTACTGACCGTTACAAAGATCGAGCCGTCCAGTTGCCCCGTTGCTTCACCGTAAATCGGCGAGAAGGGGAAGATGACGTCGCGCGGTGTCTGCAAGAAATCCGAACGCCAGTTATAGGCCAAGCGGGCAGACAAGGGTCCCTTTTCATAGAAACCGACCGCGTTGATCGTGTGTTTGGATACGCCAGCCAACGGCAGGCCACCTGCAAAAGGACTTTGCTCGGCCCCCAATGAGGAGTTGTTGAAATCACCCGCATCCACATAGGTATAGGTCAACTGCGCACCCAGACCACTCAGGAAGCTGGGTAGGAAGTCATAGGTTTGCTGATAGGCAACCTCGACACCCTTCAACTTGCCGCCATCGCTATTGACCGGTCCGTTCACCAGCACGTCGGTGGTGACACCGCTGGGGCTGGTAAAGCTGCGCACCGTGGCGCCGCCGTTTACGATACCTTTGATGTCTTTCAGGAACGCGGACACCGAAAGGGAACCGACGGCATCAAAATACCATTCAAACGACAGATCATAATTCCACGATTGGATCGGCCGCAAGAGGCGGTTGCCGGTGAAAATCTGGAACAATGGCCCCGTATCCAGCGTGCCTCCTGATCGCAAATTGGTGGTGTTATCCGAAATCCCGCCGCCTGTTGCGAAGCTGGAGAGATCGGGACGCGATATACTCTTCGACGCCGCAGCGCGCACGAGCATACCATTGCCGAAATCAAGCTTGGCGTTGAAGCTGGGTAACCAATGATCGAATTTGATGTTCGAACTGTCGTCGATCACTTCGCCTGTAAACACCGACGCAAATTGCGCCAGGCGTGCGGGGGTCAAGCTGCAATAGCCCGGAGCAACCTGTCCTGGCTGCACCGCTCCACATGCGGTTTGAAGCTCGGCAACGCTGACGCGGCCATCGCCGTTTCCGCCCGGAGGGGTATCGAAGAATTGCCCGGTCGGGAAAGCAATCGAGCCACCGCTGCGGACGATAGTTTCGACATAACGCAGCCCGATATTACCGGTCAGCGTGGTGTTTTCACCGAAGTTGGTGCCGAAATCGACGCGGGCGTAGGCACCGAAGGTGCTTTCCGAAACATCCGAAATTTCACCAGCCGTCCATGGGCCACCCGGCAAGGCGTTGGTCCGAGCCGAAATCGGGAACCAGGCATTAGGTGTCAATGTAAATGCGGTGATCGCCGAGGCCTGTTGCTGGATCGCGCCGCTCAGATAATCGGCAACAAGATTGTCGCCGCCGAAGAAGAAGGCGGAGCCATTACCCAGCGGCACCGGTGCATTTCCACGCTGGAAATTGCTGCCGAATGGATTGCGGATCTGTGTCGAATTGGGGAAGTCCGTCGCATAAGCACCGCCACAGCCAAAGGCTTGGAAGTCGCCGCAGTTCCAATTCCCGCCACGTCCAGTCCAAGGCGCACCCAAATTCCCCCAGTTGGAGAAGTTGGCGTTACGTGTCACGCGGTTGCGGTCACCCCAACGTGCACCAAACCGTGCCTTTTTGAAGAAACCTTCGTCGCTGACATCATATTCGGCGTCGAAACGCAGGCTGGTCAAATCGCCTTCATTCTTCACCTGATTATCAATCAGGAACCAGTAGAATGTCCGTGCAGGGTTATTGAAATAACTTGCAGGAGAATTGGGCGTACCCGGTTCAAGGAACTGGACAAGCGGCGTGCTGCCGGTGTTGTCGATGAACACATCGGTGTAGGTCTGCATGGCGGAGATGAAGCCATCTTCGGTACGGTCCGACTTGATATGCTGGGCTTCAAAATTGAACCGCAGACGATCTGTCGGATCAAGCTTGATGTGCACCGAGAAATCTTCGGTCTTCGCAGCGTCTTCACGCTGGAAGCGCAGCAGCTCGGTCGGAATCCCGCGGCCGCCGGTAAAGGGCTGCAACTGGGTCAGGGTGCCTGTGGCGAACTGGTTACCGTTGAATGTTGCCGTGGTGCCCGGTGCAACCACAGGGAACAAGGCATCGTCGTTCACAAGAGCCAGAACAGCAAACTCGTTCAGCGTCGCTTCGGTCTCTGCACGCAGATATTCGAATGTGACGAGCGCGCGGCCGTCGTTGCTTTCCCACTGGCCGACCGCCGAATAGGCATTGCGATCACGTGTCAGGTCCGTGGTACGAACGCCCGCACCCTTCGGCACGAACAACGCGCCAGCGGGCGGGAAATTCGACGAATCAAATTGAGCCGCGCCGCCAAATCCGCCGGAACCGACCGCACGTACGCGAATGCAAGGTGCGTTAAGCGCCGGAGCACGATAGCAGGGATCGGTGATCTGTGATGCGTCGGTGCGGGTTACAAGCTCCGACTGCGCATAGGCTAGCTGCAGGCCAAAGGTACCGATACCGGTTTCAAATGTGTTTGATGCGAGAACCGAAAAACCAGGCGACCATTTTTTGGCAAGATCCCCGTAATTTCCTTCTAGAGTCCCGGCGATATGGAAGCCTCTTTTGTCGAGGGGCTTGCGGGTCACGAGGTTCACGGTACCGGAAATACCGCCATCGATCATGTCGGCGGTGTTGTTCTTGAACACTTCCACACGGCCAAGCAATTCAGGCGAAACGTCGTTGAAGGACAGTTCACGACCTCCATTTGCCGAGAAAATGTCGCGGCCGTTGAGCTCGGACCGGACATAAGGCAAGCCGCGAATGATGACGCCCGAACCTTCGACCGAGAAACGGTCAGGGTCGTTGCGCTGTTCGAAGCGCGAGATATTGACGCCAGGAACACGCTGCAGCGCTTCAGCAACCGAGCGGTCAGCAAGAGCGCCGATATCTTCTGCGGTAATGACGTCGACAAATGTGTCGGCATCGCGCTTGATATTCTGTGCGCTTTCAAGCGATTTTTTGAAGCCGGTAACGATAATTGCGTCTTCGGTTTCCGTTGTTTCGGCCGCCTGTTCAGGCTGATCGGCGGTTTGCGCGAACGCCGGAGTCGCCGTAAAGGCCGACAGCGCGAGGCCGGAGGCGGTGGTCAGCGCAACAAACCGCTGAGAACGCGCCATTTCGAATAGTGATTTGCGTGCCAAATGATCCTCCCTGAATGCTTTTAGCCGGGGGCATTTCTCCCACCGTTACGCCAACGCATAACTTGAATTGAGAGCGTTCACAAGAGGCAAAATGAACGTTCACAATTTTCGCACTTGCGCTATCATGCTCCGGCTATCATGAATGGTGGGGTATCATGGCTATCGAAAAAATAATCATCGTAGGTGGAGGAACCGCAGGCTGGATGACAGCTGCAGCCTTATCGCGGCTTCGCGCCGGACGGCCCGTCGACATCACCCTGATCGAGTCCGAAGAAATCGGGACGGTTGGCGTTGGCGAAGCGACTATCCCGCCCTTTCTCGACTTCAATCGCCTACTTGAAGTTGACGAGCGCGAAATGCTGGCCGCCGTGCAGGGAAGTTTCAAGCTCGGGATCCAGTTCGTGAATTGGGGGAAATTGGGCGACAGCTATATCCATCCCTTCGGCGCCTATGGCTATCAAGTCGACGGCATCTCCTTCCATCATGTCTGGCACAAATATCATCAAGCGGGCGACAAGCGTCCGATTCAGGTGTTCAACATCGAAACCATGGCCGCGCATTTCGGGCGCTTTGCGCGCACCGAAGATTACCAGCGCGAGGATTTGCCGCCCGTAAACTACGCCTATCATCTGGATGCGGGTCGCTACGCGCGCTACTTGCGCTCCTATGCCGAAAAGCGCGGCGTCGTCCGGCGTGAGGGCAAGGTGGCAGATGTCGCTCTGAACGGCGAAAATGGTTTTGTATCTTCTTTGACCATGGACAATGGCGATGTCGTCGAAGGCGATCTGTTCGTCGATTGCTCGGGTTTTCGGGGCATTTTGATCGAACAGGCGTTGAAGACCGGATATGAAGACTGGACCAACTTCCTTCCGTGCAATCGCGCCGTAGCACTTCCGTGCGTTCGTGAAGATGGTAGCGGCCCCCTGCCCTATACCCGTGCCACTGCCCACAAGGCAGGCTGGCAATGGCAGGTGCCGCTGCAACATCGCAACGGCAATGGCCATGTCTATTGCAGCGAGTTTATGTCGGATGACGAGGCCCTGTCGATTTTGCTGGGGAACATCGCTGGCAAGCCCGGGGCCGATCCCAACTATTTGCGGTTCACGACGGGACGCCGGAAAAAGTTCTGGAATAAAAACGTCGTCGCTCTGGGCCTGTCCGCAGGTTTTATGGAACCATTGGAATCGACGTCGATCCACCTGATCAATACGGGTATAAACAAGCTCATCGCGCTGCTCTCGCTCGATGGTATCACACAGGCGCAGGAAGATGCATTCAACCGCCTGACCGGCAAAGAATATGCCCGCATCCGCGATTTTCTTATTCTGCACTACAATGCCACCAGCCGCGATGACAGCCCGTTCTGGGATTATTGCCGCAACATGGCCGTACCCGAAACCCTGACCGAAAAGACGGACCTGTTCCGCCTGAATGGCCAGATCTTCCGTGAAGATGACGAGCTTTTCACCGAAACAAGCTGGGCAGCGGTAATGATGGGTCAAGGCATCATGATGGGCGGACATAATCCGATGGCCGACGCGGTAAGAGAGCCTGCGACCGCGAAGGAAATGGATGCCATGGAGCAATCAATCCGCTTCGTCGTGCAGCATATGCCAAGCCATGGGGACTATTTGCAGAAATACTGCCCTGCACCAGCCTAAATGCGTGTCGCTATATGGGAGGACAGATGTCTTGGTAGCGAAGGAGGGACTTGAACCCCCGACCTATGGATTATGATTCCACCGCTCTAACCAGCTGAGCTACTTCGCCATACCAAGCGTGAATCCCGTCAATGGCGGGAAAGCACGCGGCGCTATAAGCGGGGGTTACAGGCGGGTCAAGGGTTGTCAGCCGCGAAATGTCCAGCTTCCAATTCTCTCCCAGGGTCCGCCGCAATAATAATAGGCACCAAGTCCTGCTATCGACAGCGGACGCGGCGAAAAATCACGGCTCAATGCTTTATGGAGCGCTTTGGCGCGCGGTGATTCAACCTTATTTTGTATAGTGATGTGTAATCGGGGCGTGGCCCGATCCTGCGGGATCAGCAAGCCTTGAAAATGGGATACCAGCTCCTCGCGTATGGACAACAACTCCTCACTCAAGACCCGAAAGGCAACGCCGTTTCCGAGCAACATGACATCGGAGACGAGAGCATCTGGTTTTGGATATTCTTGTGTGATGGCCGAAAGCCGGGATTTGATTTCGGCTAGATAGGCGGGCGGCAGATGGTGGAAAAGCGTGATATGCGCATCAACGACATTCCGCTCTGCAGGATAATGTTCGCGGCGCAACGTATTGGCCCAGGCCTGGTCCGCCTTCCCCATTTCCGCAGTCAGAATGATAGGCGCGTTCAATGCCAGCCGCCTTCAATAGGCAACAAAAAAGCCGCCCGATTTTGCAATCAGGCGGCCATTCTGTTTCGTGACGAAAAACTTAAGCGTCGTCGCCGGCGTCTGCAGACAGACCGCCTTCGGCTTCAGCTGCGGCCTTGGCCGCAGCTTGCTCTTCGCGACGCTTCGCATTGGCTTCAGCTTCAGCAGCATCGGCTGCGTCAGCAGCGGCTTCTGCTTCAACCTGGGCTTCGATTGCTTCGGCAGCGATCTCGGCCTGTTCGGCTTCGAACATCTGGTCGAGAACATTGACGCCGTCCTTCTGCAACTCGGCTTCGTCGTCCGAACGGGCCACATTGACCTGCACAGTGACGGAAACTTCAGGATGCAGAACAACCTTGACGTCGAAAAGGCCGAGCGTCTTGATCGGGCGTTCCAGCACGATCATGCTCTTGGCAACCTTGGCGTCCTGAGCGTTCAGGCCGTCAACGATGTCCTTGACCGACACCGAACCATAAAGCTGACCGGTTTGCGATGCAGCGCGGATCAAAACGATCTGCTTGCCTTCAACATTGCCCGAAGCAGCCTTCGCCTCTTCACGACGCGACGCATTGTCAGCTTCGATCTTGGCACGGTTGGCTTCAAAAACCTTACGGTTCGCGTCGTTGGCGCGCAGAGCCTTCTTGTTTGGCAACAGGAAGTTGCGAGCATAGCCGTCTTTCACAGTGACAACGTCACCAATGGCACCCAGCTTTTCAACGCGTTCGAGAAGTATGATATCCATATCGCGGCTCCTTACTTCACGATGTAGGGAAGCAAACCGATGTGACGGGCGCGCTTGATAGCCTGGCCCAGCTCACGCTGCTTCTTTGCCGAAACGGCGGTAATGCGCGACGGTACAATCTTGCCACGCTCGGAAATGTAGCCCTGAAGCAGGCGTACATCTTTGTAATCGATCTTTGGCGCATCTTTACCCTGGAAAGGGCAGGACTTGCGACGACGGAAAAATGGACGTGCCATGATTTATGCCTCCTGCTCTGCACGGGGTGCGCGGTCGGGACGGTCACCACGCGGTGCGCCACGGTCGCCACGATCACGATCGCCGCCGAAACCGCCACGTTCGCTACGCTCGGGACGGTCGCTCTTGCGCATCATCACCGAAGGGCCTTTTTCATGTTCGTCAACGCGGATCGTCATGTAACGGATCACATCTTCGTTCATGCGGGTCTGACGCTCCAGTTCGGCAACAGTGTCGCCGGAAGCATCGATCTCAAGCAACACGAAATGCGCTTTGCGGTTCTTTTGAATCTTGTAGGTCAATGTGCGAAGACCCCAGGTTTCGGTCTTTACAACCTTGCCTTTATTGTCTTCCACAATCTTGGTGGCATTTTCAGCCAGCGCATCTACTTGGGCCTGAGACAGGTCCTGACGCGCCAAAAATACATGCTCGTACAGCGGCATGGGCGTTTCCTTGTTCCTACCGATCGCTGACGCCGCACCATGCGGACGCCCCTCCGGCTTTCTTCGTTTCGGTCAGGCGGGCCTGAGCGAAGTGGGGCGCTTAGGTGGGTTTTGCCGGAAATGCAAGCGATTCGGCCACTAAAGTGACGTGACCATTTGGTGGGCAGGGAAATGCACTGCCGGAAGAACTCAGGGCGCTATGCAGATGCGATTGCGCCCGGTGTTCTTGGCTTCGTACAAGGCCTGATCCGCGCGCGAAAGCATAGATGCGCCGGTTTCGCCAATCTGGAGCGTCGCAACGCCACAGGATATGGTGACTTCACCGATCGACACATTAGTGTCTTTGGCAACCAGCCGTTTGGCATCCAGCCGAGCCCGGGCACTGTTCAGCAGATCACATGCCAGCGATGCATTCATGTTTTCGAAAAGCAGCGCATATTCCTCGCCGCCATGGCGCGCCACATGCGCCTTTGCGCCTGCACAGTTTTTCAGGACCTGAGCGACATGTTTGATCACGCGATCCCCAACAGCGTGACCATGGGTGTCATTGACCTTCTTGAAAAAGTCGATGTCACAGAAGGCAACAGAAAGCGGCTGTTTGGTCTCATGGGCGACTTCGATGGCCTCGTCCAATTGCAGATCGAATGCACGACGGTTTGGAAGCCCGGTCAGCGCATCACTCAAGGCCTGCTTCTGACTTTGCACCAGACGACTCTTCAATTGCGACATCGCTTTGGACCGCTCTTTCAACTCCGCCTCGGCTTTGGCAGCACGTTCCATCATATTCTGGGTCAGAATCTGGAGCTTGGCCACCGCTTCGCGAGCCGCATCCGGATTAGAAAGTGAATCGACGGATACCCCCAAAGCGGCACCAAAATTCGCAACATCCTGCCCCGAACGGTCAGCCGTCAATTGCGCTTCATTAATGTCACTTTTCGCTTTTTCGACCATCGCCGCCAGTTCACGCTCGCTAATCGCGTTGCGCATGACATCAAGCAAGCCTGAGGCATGAACAGGCGAAATGCCTCCATGCTCCAGCATATGGGCTTCGATCATGTGCCGCTGCGTACTCGACGCGCCTGCCAGGTAAAGCCATGCCAGCTCATAATGGTCCGGGATCGGATCCAGCCCCGCCCTTGCCAAAAACTCGCATATATCTTCAACCATCGCACCGTGGCGCATCATGAAGCGGTCGTCACGCGACAGCTCCTCACGTACACCCGGGGTACGGGTTTCCGATTTGCGGCCTAGAAGCCATTTAAGCAGACCGCCCGACGGCTCGCTGCTCTCACCAAGATCTAAAGAAATGCTGCTCATGGCTGAAGAAACGGACGGCGTCGCAGTTTCTTTACCATATTTTGCAAAAAATTTTAGCGGCGCAGATTTTCGAGAATTTCGGCGGCAAATGCACTCAATGTATCATCGCGGGCGCCCATGATTACAATGCGATCGCCGGGCATTGCGACGTCTACCATCTGCTGCGCACATTCCGCCCGATCAGCGATATGTTGAGCGTGAACAGTTCCCATCCTGTTAACGTCGGCAACGACGCTGTCGGACCCAATGCTTTTGTCGACCGTGCCGCCAAAATATACCGGGTCGCACAGAAATAGCCTGTCCTCTTTGTCCAGCTTTGCCGCAAACACCTCGGCAAGCTCCTTTCCCATCACCCGCAAGGGTCCAAAACCATGCGGTTGGAAAAAGGCAATGACCCTGCCCGGGAACGCTTTCAACGTATCGAGCGTCGCCGATATCTTGTCCGGGTTGTGACCAAAGTCGTCGATGACGGTAATGTCGCGCATGGTGCCGATAATCTCGAAACGGCGCGCCAGCCCTTTATACTGGCCGATGGCCGCAACGGCCCTTTCCAGATCAAGTCCTAGTGCCCCGCTTGCGGCAAGCGCTGCGAGTGCATTTGCCGCATTATGTCGCCCCGGCACCGCCAGCTTAACGGCATATTCCGCACCTTTTACCAACAGGCGAAATTCAACCGACAAAGGTGC
Organism: Sphingorhabdus lacus; assembly: GCF_009768975.1. Taxonomy (NCBI): domain Bacteria; kingdom Pseudomonadati; phylum Pseudomonadota; class Alphaproteobacteria; order Sphingomonadales; family Sphingorhabdaceae; genus Sphingorhabdus; species Sphingorhabdus lacus. Next base: position 2,098,223 of record NZ_CP035733.1, read on the forward strand.
TTCCACCAGATCGACGGCCCGATAATCAGCATTCTCCGCAAAACCAAAGGAAACCGCCTTGGGTTTTCCCTTCATCAGAGCGACGCTTTCGGGATCATCGGCATTCCACACAGTACACGTCGCCCGCGCAGCAAAATCACCGAACAACTGCCGCAATTCGTCAAGGCTTTTGTGGTCAAGCGTGATGTTGTTCAGCACCGCAATTTCCGGCTGGAACAGCGCGATCGAACCATCGCTTTCATCCACTTCGCTAATGAACAGTCCACCCTTGCCCACCCGGCTGCTGGCAAAGGGTGCTTCGGCATCGGCAAAATTGCGCATGACGGCGCCGTTCATTATCGTCGGGTCGCACGAAAGTTCGCTGGCGATCCAGCCGATCATACCCGTTACCGTCGACTTGCCGCTCGTCCCGCCCACGGCAACCGACCGCGGGGATGCGTTGAACAATTCGGCGAGCAACTGGGCCCGCGTCATGCGCGCGCAACCCAGGGCCTTGGCCTTGGCAACATCCGGCACGCTGTCTTCGACCGCAGCGGAAGCCACCAATATCTGCTCACCACGTGTCAGGCCGCTGCCATCCTGCGCGAACAGGTCCATCCCCCGCGCTTGCAGATATTCAAATTTCGCGCCCAGGCGCCCTTGGTCCAGAGCGCGGTCGGACCCGGCGACTTCGGCGCCCTGTTCCGCCAATATGGTGGCCAGCGGCAGCATGCCCGAACCGCCAATGCCACAGAAGAAATAGGATTTGGTATTGCTCATCCATCCCCGCTATTGCGTGGCGCTGGCTTTGGCAACATGCACGATGTTAAAGCGTGGTTGAACATTGACGGGCGGGAGGAACGGCAGACATGAAGATCGGGATTTGCGCCCCCTCAACCGCCTTTACCAGCGAAGACGCAGATCGTGTCACGGCATTGGCGGCCGCGCATCATCCCGACGCGGAGTTACTGTTCGACCCGCAATGCTTCACCGAGAATGGCCATTTTGCCGGGACAGATCTGGAGCGCCTGACTGCTTTCGTCGATCTGGCCAACGACCCCGGCATTGACGCCATATGGTTTGTGCGCGGCGGATATGGCGCATGTCGCATCGCCGAAAGCGCAGTTGAAAGCTTGAAGGAGGTCGCGCGCCGCAAACTCTATATGGGCTATAGCGATCAGGGCAATTTGCTCGGCTGCCTTCAACGCCACGGTTTTCCGCACCTCGCCCACGGCCCGATGCCGGCGGATATCCGGCGCACCGGCGGCGATGCCGCCGTCATCCGGGGGCTCGACTGGATCGCCCGCCGCGACCCGCAATCGCTGGAGCCGCACATTCAGGCAGGCGAACGCTATGCGGCTTTCAATCTTATGACGTTGGCCATGATGACCGGGACACCGTTGATGCCGGACCTGAAAGGCCATGTTCTGATGATCGAAGAGGTCAGCGAATATCTCTATGCCTTCGACCGCGCCTTCTTTCATGTAAGCAGCCATTTGAAAGGCGCAGGGCTGGCCGGTTTGCGGCTCGGCCGGGTCAGTGATGTGCCCGACAATGACCGCCCCTTTGGCGAAGGCGCAACCGAAATAGCCAAGCGCTGGTGCCGCATGAGCGGCATCAACTTTCTGGGCGCCGCAGATATCGGCCATGACGCGGACAACAAGATCGTACCGTTCGGGCTTGCAACATCCAGCGCCACTTTCTAGGCGGCTGCAAACATATCTGAAAGGGAGCATTCATGCGCGCATTCATCTTTCCAGGCCAAGGCAGTCAGGCCGTTGGCATGGGTCAGGCTCTTG